>CAIOHZ010000100.1 GCA_903858165.1 uncultured Pseudomonadota bacterium | reverse complement strand
GTTGGCACTTATCATGTTCTGCGGTTTGTTCGTCGGTATGGTGCTGGGGCTGCAAGGGGCAGACCTGCTCCAACGCTTCGGCGCTGAGGAGGCTTTGGGGCCGGCGGCGGCTCTGGGCATGCTGAAACAACTGGGCCCGGTGGTGGCAGCGCTGCTGTTCGCCGGGCGCGCCGGTACGGCGCTAACCTCCGAGATCGGCCTCATGGCCGCGACAGACCAGCTGTCTGCGATGGAGATGATGGCGGTGGACCCAGTACGCCGGGTTTGTGTGCCGCGCTTCCTCGGCGCACTCGTCGCCTTGCCCTTGCTCACAGCCATTTTCATCACGATTGGCCTTTATGGCTCGCAGTTGGTGGGGGTGCAGTTGCTGGGCATCGATGCCGGTCAGTTCTGGTCACAGATGCGCAGTGCCGTCGAGTTGGATGACATCGCGGAAGGCATGGTCAAGAGCGTGTTCTTTGCGCTGGCCATCGCTTCTCTGGCGGTGTTCGAGGGCTTTCACGCGCAGCCTACTGCCGAGGGCGTCGGTCGTGCCACCACGCGCACCGTCGTCAACTCCTCTATTGCCGTGCTGCTGTTGAACTACGTGCTCACTGCTTTCTACATTCATTGACGATTCCCGGGAAACGACCATGCGCCAGTCCAGATCCATCGAGTTAGCCACGGGGTTTTTCGCCGCCCTCGGCTTCGCGGCGATGTTCTTCATGGTTACGCAGATCACCAATCGCAGCCCTACGTTCGGGGATGCCGGTTTTCATCTCGAAGCGAATTTCGACAACGTCGGCAGCCTCAAGGAAGGCGCGCCGGTATCGATGAGCGGCGTCAGTGTCGGTCGCGTCCAGTCCATTCGTTTCGATCAGGGCACCTACAAGGCCCATGTGGTGCTGCGTATCCAGCCACAGTACAACCGCATTCCGGACGACAGCGATGCCGCCATCTTTACTGCCGGTCTTCTCGGTGGCCAGTATGTGGGGCTGCAAGCCGGTGGCTCGGAAACCTTTTACCGCGACGGGGGTCGTATCGAGCTGACCCAGTCCGCTATCGTTCTTGAGGAGCTCATCAGCAAGTTCCTGTTCTCCTTCGCCAGCAAGGAGGCGGACCAGAAGACTGCCTCGCCAGCCCAGAGCCCGTAATCATGACGAACTGTCTGCGAATTTTTCTGCTTGCGACCTCGCTGTTTGCCACCGCCGCGGCTAGTGCCGCCGTGACCGTAGCGCCTCCTGCAACTGCAGCTGTGGTTGCATCCGACCCGCAGCAGCAGATGACTGAACTCGCTAACCGCCTGGTGAAGGAGTTAGATGCGCAGCGTCCGGCCTTGAAGAGGGACCCGGCGCGCGTCTTTGCCTTGGTAGATAGCTTGCTGACGCCGAACTTCGATTTGGAATACGCCGGGCGGCTTGTGTTGGGAACACACTACCGCACTGCTACGCCAGAGCAGCGTTCGCGTTTCATCAAAAGTCTTTACCGTTCTCTGCTCAAGACTTACGGCGCCGCGGTTCTCGACTTCACTCCCGACCGCATGAAGTTCCTGCCCTTCCGGCCGGACGCATCGCCGGATTCGGCGATAGTGCGCTCGGAGATTCGCCGCGATGACGGCACCCGCGTCCCAGTGAACTACGTCATGCGGCGTACGGCCAATGGCTGGAAGGTCTGGGACGTGGTCATCGAGGGCATTTCCTATGTGCGTAATTTCCGCAAGGACATCGGGTTGGAAATACAGCAACGAGGACTGGATGCCGTGATCGCCAGACTCGAGGCCGAGGCGGCGGGTATGGACGCGCAGCGCCGCAAGTGAGCGAAGACACTCTTTACCGTTTTGTTGAAGAAGCGCCCGGGCGGTTCGTGCTGTCCGGTGTTTTCGGCTTTGCCACGGCACGGCGCATCCTCGAAGCGAGCGAGGCTGCTTTCGCCGATTGCGAGTCGGTGGTGGTGGATTTGGCGGGCGTGACCCAAGCGGACAGTGCCGGTTTGGCGGTGCTACTGGAATGGGTGACCTGGGCACACCATGCCGGCCGCGAGATTCGTTTTCAGGCTATGCCCCGGTCTATCCGTGCCATTGCGCGCATTAGTGAAGTAGTGGGTTTGCTGGAACCGGGTGAGGACTTCAACCGCACGGTCGTCATCGTGAAGGCGAACGCCAAACTGGCGCCAGACGCTGGCGGTTGACTCGCCTCCACGTGGCGCCTTTTGGCGCCTCCACGCCGCGCCCGCCGGCCATGCCGTTCCCAATCGTTATCGGACTTATTCGCCGGCTGGATCTTCCAGCGGTTCTTCAATCGTTACCGGCACGTTGCCGTCGCGCACCTTGTATTCGCGCCGCTGCAGGTAGGCATCGCGCACGAAGGCGTAGGGGTCATAGGCCTGCTCGATGGACGCATCGGCGACCAGCACGCTGGACCGCACGTCCACCAGGCGGAGGGTGCCGAGTCCGTAGTTCAGGGCATCTTGGTCGATGTAGGAACGCCCATCCAGGACATTGGAGAGTGCCCAGGTGGGGGCATCGCGCAGCGTGGAAGAGCCCAAGAACGGCAAGACGAGATAGGGCCCCGAAGGCACACCCCATTTGCCGAGCGTCTGCCCGAAGTCTTCATCGTTTTTCTGCAGGCCCGCGACGGTGGCCGGGTCGAACAGGCCACCAACGCCAACCACGGTATTCAGCGTGAAGCGTGCGAGGTCCTTGCCGCCATCACTGAACTTTCCCTGTAGGAAGTTGTTGACGATGGTGTCAGCGTAGGCCAAATGGCCAATGAAATTGCCGATGCCGCCACGAATCGGGCGAGGCAACTTGGCGTATCCCTGCGCCAGTGGGCGCAGTAACGTGCGGTCAATGCCCGTGTTGAAGCGGTACATGGCGCGGTTGTAGCGTTCGAACCGGTCCACTGGAGTTGCGGTAGGGCTACTGCCAGTACCAGTCGACCCAACCGCGCCAAGCGTGGTTTCAGCTTGGTTGGCAGCAGTCGCTAGCGGAAACGACAGCACGCACAGCAGTGGTAGTTGCCAGGCGATGGAAAAGAGAGTTTTGCGGGTCATGGTCGTTTCAATGTTTAAGAGCGATAGCCTATTTTACCGTTTCAGCGCCCGCGTGCATCCCCGTATTCCGGTTCCGGCAACGGCTCACCGCGGTCCACGTAGCCCTGCAGTTTCGGGGTAAGGAATTCCTTCAGTTCTTCACGGCGAGCGGTAAAGCGGGCGGTTTGGAGTTCGCTGATGCTCGCGGTGGCGAGTGCGCGGTTCAGCTGGTTGATGGCCCGGTTGAGGTCGCCGACCGCCAGCAGGTACTCCGCTGCGTAATAATTCGCTTCGGGAGCGTCTCCCTGACCACTGGCGGCTTGGGCGAGCAGGCGAATTTGCAAGGGCGTGGCGGGGACGTTGTTGAACAGATCCAGCAGGACCCGGTGCGCCTCAGCCGGTTCATTACTGCGCAGCAGGGTGTCGCCGTAAAGCACGGTCACGGCAACGTTGCGCGGAAAGAGCGTCATGGCTTCGCTCAGCGTGCGGCGGGCTGCGGGGGTCTCGCCGGCCTTCAGATAGGCCTCCGCCAGTGCGGTGTGATACGGAATGACCTCCGGATGGGCAGTGCGCAGTTCGCGTAGAGCGGCGATGGCCGCCGCCGGGTCGCCGGCGGCGGTGGTGGCGATAGCGCGGCCGTAGCGACGCGCGGCCGGCAACGGGACATCTTGGCCTGCCACCGCGTCAGCATAGGGCTCACGGGCATCCCGCCCATCCGGGGTACTGAGCACGCGAACGCGCTCACGGGCCAACTGGTAACCCATGCTGTCCACCGGACGCACGGTGCTGTATTGCTGGGCGCGGTCCTTGGCTTCGGCGATGCGATTGGTCGTTACCGGGTGCGTGAGGAGGAACTCGGGGATGCGGCTCGCACCGAGCGTGGTTTGACGTCCCATCGTTTCGAAAAACGTCGCCATGCCATTGGGATCGTAGCCGGCGGAGGCCAGAACACCCATGCCGACGCGGTCGGCCTCGGCTTCGTTAGCGCGGGAGTAGTTCAGTCTTTGCTGGGCCGCCACGCCTTGCGAGACGGCTACTGCGCCTTGTACCGCATCGCCACCGCCACCGGCAGCAACGCCAATGAGCACTGCTGCCAGCATGCCGAGGGTAGTCATCGTCGCGTTCTTGGTTTGCGCAGCGATGCTCCGTGCCAGGTGGCGCTGGGTGACGTGGGAAATCTCGTGAGCCAGCACACCGGCGAGTTCGCTCTCGTTGGCCGTAGAGGTGACTAAACCGGCATTGATGCCAATGAACCCGCCGGGCAGAGCGAACGCGTTCAGATCCGTATCCTTCATGATGAAGAAGTGGAACTTCAGGTTGCCTTCGTGCGCCTGGACCGCCAAGCGCTGGCCCAGTTGCTGGATATAGTCTGTCAGTTCCGGGTCTTCCAGAATCTCCCCGGAGTCGCGCAGTTGCCTGACGATACTGGAGCCAATGCTGTACTCCTCACCCGCGGTGAAGATCTGGTCCGCAGGCGTGCCGATGTCGGGGAGATCGTTCGCGTGGCTACCACTGCCAGGCGGCTCTGCAGCGCCTGCCCAGCCTGCGCTTGGGGAGAATGCCGCGAGCGTGGCGCACAGCAGCAAGGAGGTAGACAGGATGGGCGCGTAACGCATGGCTTAGTAGACCACGCGCGGCCAGCGCGGTTCCCGGCTCATAGCGCTTCTGAGGCGAAGTCCGCCAAGCGCGAACGCTCGCCGCGCTGGAGCGTGATGTGCCCTGAGTGCGCCCAACCGCGGAAACGGTTTACGACATAGGTGAGGCCGCAGGTGGTTTCGGTGAGATAGGGCGTGTCGATTTGCGCGATGTTGCCAAGGCACACTAACTTGGTACCCGGGCCGGCCCGCGTTACCAGTGCCTTCATTTGTTTGGGCGTCAGGTTCTGTGCTTCGTCGAGGATGAGGTAGCGATTCAGGAAGGTCCGACCACGCATGAAGTTCAGCGAGCGAATTTTGATGCGGTTCCGTACCAGGTCGTTGGTGGCGGACTTGGCCCAGTTACCGGAGTCTTGGCCTTGCGTCAGCACTTCCAGATTATCCATGAGAGCGCCCATCCACGGTTCCATCTTCTCCTCTTCAGTGCCGGGCAGAAAGCCGATGTCCTCACCGAGGGGCACCGTGACGCGGGTCATGATGATTTCGCTGAACCGTTTGGCATCGAGGGTTTGGTGCAACCCGGCGGCGAGGGTGAGCAAGGTTTTGCCGGTCCCCGCGGGACCGAGAATGGTCACCATGTCGATGTCCGGGTCCAGCAGGAGGTTCACGGCAAAGTTCTGTTCGCGGTTGCGGGCAGCGATGCCCCAAACACCGTGGCGCGCGGTGCGGTAGTCCTGCACCAGTTCCAGCACTGCTTCGTCTCCCTGAACTTGGCGGACGATGCATTCCAGTCCGCCTTCGGCAGCCTCGTAAACGAAGGTGTTCGGACTCCACTCGGCTACTTGTGGTCCATTCAGGCGGTAGAACGTGCGGGTTCCCTCTTTCCACGACTGCATGTCATTGCCGTTGCGCTCCCAGAAATCTTGCGGCAGGGCTACGGTACCGGTGTGGAGCAGGTCCGCATCGTCGATGGTGCGGTCGCTGAAGTAGTCTTCGGCATGCACGCCGAGGATGGTTGCCTTGATGCGCAGGTTGATGTCTTTCGAGACCAGCGTGACCGGGGTATCCGTGTGGATACGCTGCAAGGCGAGCGCTTGGCCGAGGATGGCGTTGTCCGCACCGGTGCCGGGGAGCGTGTCGGGCAGAGCGCCGTCAAGGCGTTGAGTCTGGAAGAACACGCGGCCGCAAGCGGCGCGTTTCTTCACCCCGCCGGCGAGAGCTGCTGCATATTCATGCCCTGGCAGTGGCAGGCCCGAGTCAATTTTCGTCTTTGTGGCGCCCTGCATCAGTTCGTCGAGGAACCGGCTGACCTGTCGCACATTACGCGCGGCTTCCGAAAGGCCCTTCTTGCCGTTATCGAGTTCTTCGAGCACTACCATCGGTAGGAAGATGTCGTGTTCCTCGAAACGGAACAGGGCAGTGGGGTCGTGCATCAATACATTGGTATCCAGCACGAACAGACGTCGACCTGCGGTGGGCAGCATGGGATTGCCTTATAGTGCCTGCGCCGCGGCCAACACCGCCTCAGCATGGCCGTCCACTTTCACCTTGCGCCATTCCTGACGCAGGACGCCCTTGGCGTCGATGAGGAAGGTGCTGCGTTCCACGCCCATGTACTTCTTGCCATACATGCTTTTTTCTTTCCACACGTCGAACAGTTGGCACAAGGCCTGGTTTTCATCCACGAGCAATTCGAACGGGAAGCTGTATTTCGCCTTGAACTTCTCATGGCTGACCAGGCTGTCCGGCGAGACACCCACTACCACCACGCCGGCCTTGCTGAACTGCTTGTGCAAGGCGCCGAAGGCACAGCTTTCCTTCGTACAGCCCGAGGTGAGGTCCTTCGGGTAGAAATACACCACGACCGCTTGTCCGGCTTTCAGGGCGTCTTTGAGCCGGAATGGGTTGCCGCCGGTGGCGACAGCAGTGAAGTCAGTAACTTTCTTGTCTAGCGTGACCGTGGGCATGGTGGGCATCCTTGAGGCAGCGGGTGCGCCAAACACTGCCGGCGGGCGGTTAGCCCTTCACCGGCTCGAGGATGGCGTCCAGATTGAGATGGTCGCAGAAATCCATGAACTCTTCGCGTAACACGCCGAGGTGAATGCGCACGGGTACGTTCACCACCATGCGTACGTTTGTCATGGGCGCCCCGGTGTGAATGGCCACGTAGGTGTGGCAGTCACATTCCGCGATATCGATGTTCCGGGCGGCAAAGAAGCCGGAGAACGCCGAGACCACACCGGTTTGGTCCGGGCAGACGAATTCGACGGTGTAGGACAACTGGTCTGCGCGAACCGTGCGGGGGTCCGTACGGCGCACCTGCAACGAAAACTCGGGGTCGCCTTGCAGTTTTTCCAGTTCGCGTTCCACCTTGCCGACGGCGTGCCAGTTGCCACCCACCAGCAGCAGCATGGCGAACTGGCTACCGAGGCTGGTCATGCGGCACTCGATGAGGTTGCCACCGGCATCGGCGATGAGGCGGGTGAGGTCGTGCACCATGCCGGTGCGGTCCGGGCCGAGCGCGGAAATGGCCAATAGCTGGCGGGACCCGCTAGGGGCACCGGCCGGAGGCGCGGGAGAGGCGGGCGGTGGGACGGAACTGGGCGGCACGGTAGGGCGCTGGGCGGCGCGGACGATGCTGCCCGCCCAAGCATTTTACACGGTTCACACGGGTGCCGCCGCTCGCGCTAACATGTGCGCCCATTGGCCCGGTGTGGCCGTCGGTGGCCCTTGCGGCCCGGGGCGAAGTAACAGTGTTCAGCGGGAGCATGGTCGCGGTGGTAACGCCGATGACCGAGGCGGGAGAAATCGACCTGCAGGCCTGGGAAGGGCTGCTGCAATGGCATGCGCAGCAGGGAACAGATGTCATCGTCGTGGTGGGAACCACCGGCGAATCGCCGACGGTAACCTTGGCCGAAGCTGGTGAGCTGGTCCGGCGCGCGGTCATGGTGTTGGGTGACCGTGTGCCCGTCATCGCCGGAACGGGCACGAATTCCACCGCCGGCAGCATAGAGCGCACGCGTGCCTTGGCCGCGGCTGGTGCCCAAGCGGCCTTGGTGGTCACCCCGTACTACAACAAACCCACGCAGGAAGGGCTCTATCAGCACTTCCGTGCCGTGGCCGATGCTTCACCCATCCCGCTCATCCTCTACAACGTGCCGTCGCGTACCGGCGTGGACCTGCTGCCCGACACGGTGGCGCGGCTGGCTCCACACCCGCGTATTCTGGGCGTCAAGGAGTCCACTGGAAGCCTCGCCCGCGTGGAAGAACTGGTCGCGCGTTGTGGCAAGGACCTCGAAATCTACAGCGGCGAGGACCCCATCGCGGTGCAGTCCATCGCCGCGGGCGCACGTGGCCTCATTTCGGTCACTGCCAACGTGGCTCCCGCCTTGGTGCATGAGATGTGCAGCCACGCTCTGGCAGGTCGCTTGGAGCAGGCGGAAGCCATCGATGATCGCCTCCAGGGTCTGCACCGGGCCCTGTTCACCGAGTCGAACCCCATCCCCGTGAAATGGGCAGTGGCGGAACTCGGACACATTCCCGGCGGTCTGCGCTTGCCATTGACGCCGCTTTCCCCCCAGCATCATGCAGTCGTCCGTGAGGCGATGCGAGCCGCAGGTATCCCATGACCTTTTCCCCCGTACTTCGTTCGTTCCGCTGGCTGGTTGCTGCCGCTTGCGCCTTGCCATTGCTTGCCGGTTGCGGCATCGCCTCCAAGCTGGGAATCACGCCGAGCGTGGATACCTGCCGCGATGCGCAGGCTTACGAGGCGGCCACCGAAGTCCCGGCGTTGCAGGTGCCTGCAGGGCTCGACTCGCCCAGTGCACGTGGGGCGCTGAAGACTCCCGTTCTCGACGCCGCCGAGCGCAAGCGCGCGGCGGGCGAACCGTGCCTAGACCAGCCGCCCACGTATTATCCTGGTCGGCCCCGTCCGACGGCCGCGAAGAAAAAGAAATAAGCAGAAATCTGGCGGGTTTGTGCGGGGTTCCAGCGCCGGGGTGGTTGCCTGGTCCCGTTTCTAGCGCTTGGTATCCCGTGACCGCGGACGGGAATTATTGCCGGAAAGTTTGCCCCTGACGGCCTGACCTAGTAACCTTGCGACCGCCGGAGAGGTGGCCGAGTGGTCGAAGGCGCTGGACTGGAATTCCAGTTATGCCCGCAAGGGTATACGTGGGTTCGAATCCCACCCTCTCCGCCATTTTTTGCCGGGGTGTCGTCAGCGCGCGCTCCGGGGTCGTTTGCGGTCCATGGTGGCCCGCGTCGGTTCCTCCGCGACGGTCAACCGTGAACCCCGCCAGGCCCGGAAGGGAGCAACGGTAACGGCGATACCGGGTGCCGGGGGGTCGCCGGCGCGGGTCGCCTCCGCCGATACAGGACGCCGAGCCCATGAGTTACCTCGTCCTAGCGCGTAAGTGGCGCCCCAAGAATTTTGGCGAGATGGTCGGCCAAGAGCACGTGCTGCGTGCCTTGATGCATGCTCTAGACCACAACCGTGTGCACCACGCTTTCCTGTTCACGGGTACCCGTGGCGTTGGCAAGACCACGGTGTCGCGCATCCTCGCGAAGAGCCTCAACTGCGACCGTGGGGTTTCCTCCACGCCGTGCGGCGAATGCTCGGCCTGTCGTGAAATTGACGAGGGCCGCTTCGTGGACCTCATCGAAGTCGACGCGGCGTCGCGTACCAAAGTGGAAGATACCCGTGAGCTGCTCGAGAACGTGCAGTACGCGCCTACTCGTGGGCGCTACAAGGTCTACCTCATCGACGAAGTCCATATGCTCTCGGCGCATTCTTTCAATGCGTTGCTGAAGACGCTGGAAGAACCGCCACCGCATGTGAAATTCCTGCTGGCCACTACGGACCCGCAAAAACTGCCGGTCACCGTGCTGTCGCGTGTGCTGCAGTTCCACTTGAAGCGCCTCAGCACCGCGCTCATCGGCGAACGGATGCGGCATATCCTCACTGCCGAAGGGGTGGAGTTCGATCCGGCAGGCCTACCATTGCTGGCGCGCGCTGCTGACGGCAGCATGCGTGACGGCCTCAGTTTGCTCGATCAAGTATTGGTGTTCGGTGGTGGGCGAGTGTCCGAACCGGATGTGCGCGGCATGCTGGGCACCATTGACCGTGGCCATGTGGCACGCATTCTGGGCTTGCTGGCCGCTGGTGACGCCGCGGGTGTGCTAGAGCAAGTTGCCGCTCTGGACGAGCAGGCACCTGATTACGACGATGTGCTGATCGAACTCTCCGCGCTGCTGCAACGGCTTGCGCTGCAACAGGCCGTGCCTGGTGCCGGCGCCGATGACGTTTGGGATGAAGGCACGGTGGCGGAGCTTGCCACGCAGTTGCACCGGGAAGACGTGCAACTCTTCTACCAGATGGCGCTCAACGGCCGGCGCGACCTGCCCATGGCGCCAGACCCCCGGCTCGGCTTCGAAATGACTTTGCTGCGCATGCTGGCCTTCCGTCCGGCAGAAGCCGATATGGCACCGCGCGCAGCCACGCGCAGTGCGCCGCTGCGTCCGCGCCCTGCACAGCGCTCGGTGCCCGCGCCAACCCCCAAGGCGGGTACGGCCTTCACCAGTGGCGATTGGCGCCTGCTCATCGAGCGTTTGCACCTGAGCGGTGCAGTGAAGCAGTTGGCCACTAACTGCGAATGGGTGGAGCGCACCGCCACGGTGGTGAAGCTGCGGCTGGATGCGCGTAGCGCGGTCTTGCAGACCGAGGGCATCGTAGAGAAGTTGGGTGCTGCACTCACCGAGTTCTATGGTCAGTCGATGCGCATCGACCTTGAACTGGTCGGTGAACTCGACGATTCGCCAGCGCGTATGGCGGAACGTGAAGCCGCTGAACTATTGGCACGGACCCAAGCTCTCTTGGAGCAGGAACCGGTGGTACGGCTGTTGCGTGAACGTTTTGGTGGCGTGCTTGATCCGGCTTCCGTGAAGCCGCGCTGAAGCTGCCAGTTTTCATTGACGGAGTCTTTCCATGTTCAAGGGCAATATCGGCAATCTCATGCGCCAAGCGCAGCAGATGCAGGACGCCATGCAGAAAGCGCAAGGTGAACTCGGCACCATCGAAGTGCTTGGCGAATCCGGCGGTGGTCTGGTGAAAGTGACGATGTCCGGCAAGCACGAAGTGCGCCGCGTGCAGATTGCCGCGGGTGCGGTCGGCGACGACCTCGAGATGCTCGAAGACCTGATTGCGGCTGCCACTAACGATGCCGTGGGCAAGGTCGAGGCAGCCGTGCAGGCGAAGTACGCTGGCATCACTGCGGGCATGAAACTGCCGCCCGGCATGAAAATGCCGTTCTGAAGGCACTGGTTCGTTGCGCTATTCCCCTGCTTTGGCCCGGTTGGTGGATGCCCTGCGGCTGTTGCCCGGCATCGGCCCCAAGAGCGCCCAGCGCATGGCGTTCCATTTGTTGGAGCGTCGGCGAGACGGGGCACAAGAAATCGTCGAAGCCCTTGGCGAGGCGCTCGAGTTGGTGGGCAAGTGCCAGCGCTGCCGCATGCTGACGGATGGTGGTCTGTGCCCGGTGTGCGCGGACCCGCGCCGCGATGCCAGCGTGCTGTGCGTGGTGGAATCGCCGGCCGACGTCATCGCGGTAGAGCAATCGGGCGGCTTTCGCGGCCGTTATTTCGTGTTGAACGGGCGGCTGTCGCCGCTGGACGGCGTGGGCCCCGCCGAGTTGGGCTTGCAGCATTTCGAGGCCTTGCTCGCGGAAGGCGTTGTGCGGGAGGTCATTCTCGCCACCAATGCCACGGTGGAGGGCCAGGCCACGGCGCATGTGGTGGGCGAACTTACCCGCCAACACGGTTTGCAGGCCACGCGTATCGCGCAGGGCGTGCCGATGGGCGGGGAACTTGAGACCGTCGACGGCAGCACGCTGGCCCATGCACTGGCAGGGCGCCAGAACTTCTGAAGACGGGTTGGCGCCGCGTCATCTAGCGCCTGAGACGCTCTGCCGTGGTTAGCGCCCGGGTGGGCGTCGTTCTTCCATTTGCAGGGAAGTATTCAGCAAGCGTCGGTAACTGGCATAGCGTCGCGCGGTCAGTAGTCGCTGCCCCGCTTCCGCAGGCGCGCCCACGGCGGTGCGCACCGCGCAGCCCGGCTCCTCGCGATGCAGGCAGTCCATAAAGCGACAGCCGGCACTCAGCGCTTCGATTTCGACGAACCCGTGTCGTGCTTGCCGCGGTTCCGGTACGGGGGGAGCGAAGTCCCGCACGCCGGGCGAGTCAATCAGTTCGCCACCGCCCGGCAGGTGGTACAGGGCGGCGCTCGTAGTGGTGTGCCGTCCTTCCTCGGTGCTGACCGAAATGGTCTGCGTGGCGGCTACGGCTTCCGGAATGAGTTGGTTCAGCAGACTGCTCTTGCCCACGCCGCTTTGGCCCACCAGCACGCTGGTTCCGGTGGCCAAAGCGATGGCCAGTGGTGCGAAGCCGGCCGGTGAGCGGGTGTCGAGCAAGAAGGTGCTGTACCCCAGCCCCGTATAGTCGTGGAGAGCGCCGTTGAGTTCCTCGGCAGTCTCGGCTTCGGTGCCACCTGGCTGTAACAGGTCGGCCTTGGTACAGACCAGCAGGGCCTCTAGCCCGGCCAGTGCCGCGGCCGCCAGATAGCGGTCGACCATGAAGAGGTCGGGTGCGGGGGTCGGCGCGAAGACCACCACGAGGCGGGTGAGGTGGCTGGCCAGCTCTTCGCGCTTGCCAGCCGTATTCCAGCGCGCCAACACGCCGCGGCGTTCGCGGATGACATGGACCAACCCCACGCCGTCCCCGGCCCCTTCTGGCAGAAAGCCGACGTGGTCACCGCAAACAGCGCGTAGCTCCTTGCCGAAGGCGCGGCAGGCATGGCTTTGGCCGTCACCGCCTTCTACCACCAGTTGGCGACCATAGGCGCGAACGACACGGCCCTCCACCAAGCCTGGGGGTAGCCGATGCGCGGGGGCGGCGTCGCGCTCCTTGCGGGGGCCGCGGCTGGCGTGTCGAGATTGATTCATGCGGCTTGCACCTTAGCCTTTGCTACCATCCGCAGCAATGGAAAAGGAGCTCTGCGGATGAGTCAGTTGCCTGATGCGCTGGTTTGGGTGGACCTGGAGATGACGGGCCTGCGCCCGGACGTGGATCACATCATCGAGATGGCTATCATTGTCACCGATAACCAATTGAATGTATTGGCCGAAGGACCGGTCATCGCCGTGCATCAGTCACCTGAAATACTGGCGTTGATGGATGACTGGAACCAGCGGACCCATGGCGGCTCTGGACTTATCGCTAGAGTGCAAGCCAGTCTGGTGAGCGAGGCGGCGGCCGAGCAGCAGATGCTCGAGTTCCTCAAGACTTGGGTAAAACCCGGCGCTAGCCCTTTGTGTGGAAACAGTATTGGCCAAGACCGGCGGTTTCTAGCCCAGTGGATGCCCGAGTTGGAACAATACTTTCACTACCGCAATTTGGATGTCAGCACCCTGAAAGAGCTAGCGCGACGCTGGGCACCAGGGGTGTTGGCGAGCCTTACTAAGAGCAGCAAGCATCAGGCGCTGGACGACATTCGGGATTCCATCGCCGAACTGCGCCACTATCGGGCCCATTTGTTTCGTGAAGAGTTCCGGGGCGCTGAATAGTTTGGGCGGGGTGGAAGTAGCGCTGCCAATTTCGCGCAAAGTGTCAGCGTGCTGCTATCTTGCGCCATTTCAGCGTTGCCGCAGAAGCTCGAAACAGTCTCTAGCTGAAGACGGAAAACTGTAGGTTTTATTATTAAAAACAACAGCTTGAAAGAATCTTCTCGAGTTGCAAGCTCGAGAAGATTCTCCTGATATTGTCAGTCCGCTGATTTTCCAGAAAGGAACAACCAAGTCTCGACGACCGTGTCCGGGTTCAGGGAAATAGAGTCAATGCCCTGATCTACCAGCCAGCGCGCCAAGTCCGGGTGGTCCGAGGGCCCCTGCCCGCAAATGCCGATGTACTTGCCGGCGCGACGACAGGCAGTGATAGCCATCGACAGCAGCGCCTTGACGGCCGGGTCCCGCTCGTCAAACAGGTGCGCCACGATGCCGCTATCGCGGTCTAGGCCCAGCGTCAGCTGCGTCATGTCATTCGAGCCGATGGACATGCCGTCGAAGTACTCGAGGTATTGGTCGGCCAGCAGGGCATTGGTGGGCAGTTCGCACATCATGATGACTTTGAGGCCGTTCACACCGCGCCCAAGCCCGTTGGCGGCCAGTAGTTCGGTCACCTTTTGTGCCTCGCCTACGGTGCGCACGAACGGCACCATGACCTGCACGTTCATCAGGCCCATCTCCTCCCGGACGCGGCGCAGGGCGCGACATTCCAGTTCGAAGCATGGGCGGAACACCTCGTCGATGTACCGGGAGGCGCCACGGAACCCGATCATGGGGTTTTCTTCGTGGGGTTCGTAGGCCCGCCCGCCGATGAGATTGGCGTATTCGTTGCTCTTGAAGTCCGACAGGCGAACGATGACCGGTTCCGGGGCGAAGGCGCAGGCGATGCTGGCAATGCCTTCGGCGAGGCGCGCGATGAAGAACTCTACCGGGTCGCTGTAGCCCGCCATCTGGCGACGAATGGTGTCCTGCAGGCTTGGTTCAAGACGGTCGAACTCGAGCAGCGCGCGCGGGTGCACACCAATCATGCGGTTGATGATGAATTCGAGCCGCGCGAGCCCCACGCCGCTGTGCGGGATGCCCGCGAAGTCGAAGGCACGATCGGGATTGCCGACGTTCATCATGATCTTCACGGGCGAGGGCGGCAGGGCATCCAGTTCGATGGTCTTCTGCTCGAAGTCCAGTTTCCCGGCGTATACCTGGCCGGTGTCCCCTTCGGCACACGAGACCGTGACGAGGTCGCCGTCATGGATACGGTGGGTGGCATCGCCGCAGCCCACGACGGCTGGAATGCCGAGTTCGCGGGCGATGATGGCGGCGTGGCAGGTGCGCCCGCCACGGTTGGTGACGATGGCGCTGGCGCGCTTCATCACCGGTTCCCAGTCGGGGTCCGTCATATCAGCCACCAGCACGTCGCCAGGCCGTACGCGTGACATTTCCGAGACGTCACTGATGATCCGCGCCGGGCCGGCACCGATGCGGGCGCCGATGGCGCGCCCAGTGGTGAGCACGGCGCCATGGCCCTTCAGGCTGTAGCGCTCGATACTGCGGCCAGCACGGCTTTGCACGGTTTCCGGGCGGGCCTGCAGGATATAAAGCTCGCCGGTTTCGCCGTCTTTGCCCCATTCAATATCCATGGGCCGGGCATAGTGCTGCTCGATGATGAGCGCTTGCCGCGATAGGGACTCCACGTCCGCGTCCGTCAACGAGAAGGCATTGCGCTGCGCCTCGGGGACATCCACGGTCTCTACGCGGCGGCCTGCGGTGGGGCCGCCAGTGCTGGGGGCGTAGACCATCTTGATGGCCTTGCCGCCGAGGTTGCGGCGTACGATGGAGCGGCGGCCTGCACGCAAGGCGGGTTTGTAGACGTAGAACTCGTCCGGGTTCACGGCGCCTTGCACCACGGTTTCGCCGAGGCCATAGGAGGCGGTGACAAACACCACGTCGCGGAAGCCGCTTTCGGTATCGAGGGTGAACATGACGCCGCTGGCGCCGAGGTCCGAGCGGACCATGAACTGCACGCCGGCCGACAGGGCGACCTGCGCATGGTCGAAGCCTTGATGCACACGGTAGGCGATGGCGCGGTCGTTGAAAAGAGAGGCGAACACCTCGTGCATGGTGTGCAGCACGTCGTGCTGGCCGCGCACGTTGAGGAACGTTTCCTGCTGGCCGGCGAAGGAGGCGTCGGGGAGGTCCTCGGCGGTGGCACTGGAGCGCACGGCCACGGCAATAGCGTCGCCACCCATGGCCCGCCAAGAAGCTACCACCTCCTCCTGGAGGCGGGGCGGAAAGGGGGTGGCGAGGATGCGCTGGCGGATGCTGGCACCGACTTGGGCGAGTTTGACGACGTCGTCGACGTCCAAGCTGGTCAGTTGGGCATTAATCCAGTCCGCTAGGCTCTCGTGGGCCAGGAAGTCGCGGTAGGCTTGCGCAGTCGTGGCAAACCCGCCGGGCACTTTGACGCCTAACTTCGCCAAGTGGCTAATCATCTCGCCGATGGAGGCGTTCTTGCCGCCCACCACCTCCACGTCATGCATGCCGAGGTTCTCGAAGGGGAGGACGTAGGCGGTCACGGGGGAGACTCCAAAAAGGGGGAGGGGCTAGGCCACACAACCCGCGGAGTATACGATGATGTAGCGAGTTTATTGGCGGCGCAGCGTACGTGGAGTCTAGTTATCGTGGAAGGTGCTACCCCCTCGCCGGTTCCCGGCCCCCGCCGGACGGTGTTCTTCGTCTCGGACCAGACCGGCGTGACTGCCGAGACGATGGGGCACAGCCTCCTGACCCAGTTCGAGGCCTCCAATTTCCAGGCCGTTACGCTGCCCTTCATCAGTGGTGTGGAGAAGGCCGAAGAGGCCCGGCGGCGTATTGACGCCACCGGGGTCGCTGATGGCGTTCGGCCCATCATCTTCAGCACCATGGTGAACGACGCCGAGCGCGACATCGTGAAATTGGCCAACGCCTTGTTCCTCGACTTTTTCGATGCGTTTCTCGGCCCTCTGGAGGCCGAGTTCAAGGTAAAGAGCAGCCATGCCGCCGGACGTGCGCACGGTATGTCCGACCTTACCGCCTACAATGCGCGCATTAACGCCACCAATTTCGCTTTGGCCAACGATGATGGCGGCAAGCACCGTGAGTACGAGCAAGCCGATATCATCCTCGTGGGAGTCTCCCGCAGCGGCAAGACGCCCACTTGCCTTTATCTGGCTATGCAGTACGGCGTGTTTGCGGCCAACTATCCGCTGACGGAAGAGGACCTGGAAGGCGGCGGCCTGCCGGCAGTCCTGAAGCCTCACCAGAAAAAGCTCTATGGTTTGACCATTCGAGCGGACCGTCTGCAACAGATTCGCCACGAGCGTCGTCCGGACAGTCGCTACGCCAGCGCTAGCCAGGTTCAGTACGAACTGCGTACCGCTGAACAGGTGTTCCAGCGCTTTGGCATTCCCACCATTGATACTACCGATTGCTCGGTGGAGGAAATCTCCAGCCGCATCCTGCACCGCACCGGTATTCCGCGGCGCGTGCGACCCTAACCCATGCAGCACCCATTTCCCCCGGAATCCGATACTTGGCTGCGCGCCTCCTGGCGTGCGCGGCCGGGCAGTTTCGTGGCGCTCATGTCGCTTTACGAAAGCAATCAGATTCGCCTCCGCAGCTTGTTGGGCGAGGTCCGTAGCATGCAAGGAACATGGCACTCTACCGTGGAGGGCGAATGTACCCTTGAAGTGATGGTGCTTGAGCAAAGCGCCTACACCACGATACTGCTGCTGAACTACCTTTTCGATGAAGCGACTGGCGTGGTGAGGGAGCCGGCGCTGGAAGTACGCCTCTACCACGACGCCGACTTGGCCGAAGCGAGTCAGGTGGGTATGCAGGAAGCACGTGGTCCCTTGCGTGTTATCGACCGCTTGTTGCCGGCCTCGCTCGATGCGCGCTGGCGTCGCAATATCTTGCTCAACAAGTGGCTGGAATATCTGACCGATACCGGGCACGGGCCAGAGACCTTTTATGCCATTCGCTGACTGGCTGCGGGCAAGGCGCGAACGCCGCGATGAGCATCTTCCCGCTGCAGAAGAAGCGCGGCTGCTCAAGCTTTACTGGAACCGTGCGGAACTGAAGCGTTCCTTGGATGACCTCGAGGAAGAGGTGCGCCAGTTGCGCGATTTATTGAAACAACAGCAGGCGCTGTTGCACCGCGCCGGCGAGGACGCCGAGGGGCTGGAACAAGTGTTGGCGAACCCTGAACTCGGTTTCGGGGCTATGGTGCATTTCGCCTTGCGTGGGCTCTGGCGCGCCGGGCGGGTGCAGTTGCAGCAGGTCGCTACGGAGATGCGTCGGCAGTATGAAGAACAGGAGCGTCGGGCACAGCAGACTGGCTTGCAGTCGGCGCGACGACTACGCCTGCAGGAAGCGGACGGGAGAATCGCTGCAGCTCAGGAGCAGGTTACCGCTGCACGCGCCCAAGTGGCGGCAGCGGAACGCGATCTCATCTCGCTCTCCAGTCCCTGGTATTACTTCCAGCGTCAGGAACAGCGCGAGGTGGTGGCCGACGCACGCATCCGCGAGCATGGCGCCGCGGCAGCCTTGGAAAGCTTGCGGTCAGTCCGTGCGACGCTGCTGAAGGAGCCACTGACGGAATATACGGGTTTGTCCGTGGAAAGCAGGCGTTGGGTGAACCTGCACGTGCTCGCTCTCGCCCAAGTACTAGTCGCTCGCCTGATGCCGGAGGGTATTGCTCCGCAGATGAAGCTGGCTTGGCAGCGTGACCTCGGCAGCTTGCGTTATGGTACGCGGACGGAATCGCTTGGACGGCTGGCACAGCTGAATGGTGCGGCCAGCTTGCTGCGCACCACGGCTGTGGTAGCGCCACAGATGCGGGAGCAAGCAGAGCGTCTGGCGCAAGCCGCGGTATATCGGAGTGGCATGGATACCCTGCCGGCCGGCGTCACGCTGGAAGCGGATACCGCGCAGTTGCCGGGTTCGAATTTCACCGCTGCACAATTACTCGCAGACGACTACTTTGAGATTGGTCGATTGCTGCTGCCCTGAACAGAGAGGCAGAGTAACCGCGGCGTCAGTCGGCCGTGGAGAGTACTCGACGACGCCAGAGGTTGAAGTCGTCGAACCAGATATAGAACGCCGGCACGAAGAACAAGCTGACTGCGGCGCCAAAAGCCAGTCCACCCATGATGGCGCGCGCCATGGGGTAGTAGGCGGGTCCACCGGCACCGCCCGCGGCTGCATCGCCCACTGCCAAGGGCAGCAAGCCCAGCAGGGTGCTCAAAGTAGTCATCAAGATGGGCCGCAGACGGTCCCGACCCGCTTGGACGATGGCTTCTTCGCGCTGCATCCCTTCGCCGCGCAATTGCTGGATATGGGCCACTAGCACGATACCGATGTTTACTACCACGCCCACCAGAATCATGATGCCAATCATGGCCATCAGCGTCATGGGCGTGCCGGTAAGGGCCAGACACCAACACACACCCACAAACGAAAATACGATGGAACTGACGATAGACAGGGGCAGGAGGGCGCTTTCGAACAGCGCGGCCATCACCAGATAGATCATCAAGATGGCCAACAACACATTGATGGCCATGCCAGTCAGGGTTTTGTCGTTATCCTCGAAGCCACGCCCCAGCTTCCAACTGTATCCGGCAGGCAACGGAAAACTTTCCATGATGGGGGTGACACGGGTGCGCATTTGTTCCATTGTCACGCCTTGCGCCAGATTGGCCGTGATGACGACGCTGGTGAGCCGGTTGATGCGCGAGATGGCGCGGTCACCCTCGGTTTCCGTGAAGGTAGCAATGGCCGATAGCGGCAGCGTGCCATTGCGGGTTGGCAGCACCAGCCGGCCTAAGTCCTCCACGCTTTGCTGGTCATCGGCGCGAAACGCCAGACGCATCGTCAGTTCGCGTTCGGCGGTGCGCAGTTCGCGAAGCCGTTCCCCACGCATCGCTGCGGCGATGGCTTGGGCGGCCACGCCGCTGGTCAGTCCTGCAGCTGCCGCTCGCTCTCGGTCGATGGTTACCCGGATTTCTCGCTCGCCACCACGAGAGTCGTTTCGGACCAGTTCCAGTCCCGGCACCGTGCGCAAGCGGGCTACTACTTGGTTGGCTAGTGGTAGCAGACGTTCGGTGGACTCCCCGGTAAGTTGCAGGCTGAAGCCCTGCGCTGCCCCCATCTGGAAACTGAAACCCGGACGGCCGATAGGAAGCTCTGGCATTTCGGCCGTGATGGCACTCATTACTTCCGCCGACTTGTGGCGGGCCTGCTCCTTCGGGCGCAGATAAAGGGTACTCATGGCGTCATCGCCACTCCATCGTGAGTACACCGTCTCGAGGTCGAAACGTTCACGGTTGGCCTGCAAGAAACCTTCGACCCTGGTGACTGCAGCCGCGACTTGCTCGTACGGGTGCGTGCCTTCCACGTGGTACGCCAAGTACAGCTGTCGACTGGCTTCCTGCGGCATGGGGTCGATTTTGAACAAGCCGGTGGTGAACAGCGGCACGGGTGAAAGGACGACTAGCACAATGGCCAGCGCCGTTCGACGCGGTTGCCGCAATACGGCGGCCAGTGCGCGTGCGTAGCGTTCCTGCAAGGCACGCACCCAGCCGGTAGCTTCACTTTCGCGTGGGGTGCGTAGCCGGGAAGCCACCATCGGGATGAGCGTCTGGGCAATGAGTAAAGAGGTGACCATGGCGACCACGATAGGGATGGCCACGTGCTTGAGAAAAATGCTGACTTGGTTCGTTTCGCCGAACAGCAGTGGCAGGAAGACGACGACCGTGGCGAACGTGCCTGCCAAGGTGGCAACCCCTACCTCCTTTACCGCCTGCAAGGTGGCTGCTGCGGAATCTCCGGGATTGCGCAAACGGTGACGGAAAATACTTTCCGTTACCACTACAGCGTTGTCCACGAGCATGCCGACGGACAGCATCATGCCCATCATGGTTAGCACGTTGAGCGTCAGCCCCGTGAAGTACATGGCCGCCAGCGTCACGACCAAGGAGGAAGGGACGGCTAGGCTGACGAGCAGCGTAGTAGGGACGTCGCGCAAGAACACGAACAGCACTAGCAAAGCGAGCCCGGCGCCGATCAGTCCCGCAGAACGCAGTTCCGAGAGCGAGGACAGGATGGACTTGGCTTGATTGCCCACGACGAGAAAACGCACTCCGCGCAGCTGCGGTGTGGTTTTGGCTTTTTCCAATTCCGCGAGAACCCGGTTGGCGACATCGATTACGTTCGCCTGAGTGGTCTTGTAGACGTCCAATCCCACAGCGGGTCGTCCATCCACACGGCGGCCTACAGTCGGCTTAGGCGAGTCGAGCGTCACCTCCGCGATATCGCCGAGCCGCACATTCCCATGGACCAGCAGTGCGCGCACATCTTCCAGCGTGGTGAATTCGCCTACCGGCCTGACGCTGAATCGCTGTCCACCTTGGGTAATCTCGCCAGCAGAGACGGAGAAGTTGCTCTGCTGCAGCAGTTTTCGCAGGTCGGCCAGAGAAACGCTATGGGCGGCTGCCCGGTCGGCGTTCACCAGCACGCGCACTTCGAGGGGGTCCACTCCTGCCAAGTCGACGCGAGCCACCCCGGGTAGACGTTCCAGCGGTTTCTTCAGGTAGCGCTCTAGCGCTTGGTATTGGTTCGACAGGTTCTCATCAGCGGACAGACGGATGGTGATGATGGCCTGATCGCTGGTTGAACCTGAGCCGATGATCATGCGTTCGGCACCCGCCGGCAGGTCGGGCCGGATGGTGTCCAGCTTGGTGCGTACTTCGAAGGTACGCGCCTCCACATCGCCTCCCCAACTCATCGACACCTGCACTTCCGCACGGTCAGCCGTAGAAGTGGAGCGAATCTCTTCGATACCGGGCAGGGTAGCCAAGGCTTCTTCGATGGGGCGAGTGACGAGACGTTCCACTTCCTCGGGCGTAGAGCCGGGATAGGGGACGTTGATGAAGACCCCAGGGAAGGTGATGTCCGGCATCTCCTCGAGGGGCAACTGGCGGGCACTGATGAGGCCGATGACCGCCAGCGCCGCAAAGGCCATCCAGGTAGTGACTGGGCGGGCGAGCGCAGCTCGGGTGTGCCACATGGCCTCAGGTCCCTCCGGCCGGTCGTCTATCCATCACGTCGTACACCACCGGAATGACCAGCAAGGTGAGGAATGTGGTGAGCAGTACGCCACCGATGACGGTGATGGCCATGGGGGCACGAACTTCGGCGCCTTCACCAAGGCCGAGCGCCATGGGGAGTAAGCCGAGGATGGTGGTCAACTTGGTGATGAGGATGGGACGCAGTCGAACCCGTCCCGCTTCGAGGATGGCGGCGTGGCGCGAAAGGCCGCGATCGCGTGCTTGGTTCACGGCATCGATGAGGACGATGGATTGATTCACCACGATACCGGCCAACATGATGAGACCAATATAGGCCACCACGTTGACGGTGGTTCCCGTGAGTAGCAGCGCCCAAACCGCACCGATGGCCGACAGTGGAATGGTGAACAGGATGACCAATGGATGGATGAGGCTCTCGAACTGGGAAGCCATGACCAAGTACACTAGGAAGATGGCGAGGATGAGGGTGAACTGTAGGCTGTCGAAGGAGTCCTGGAGTTCACTGCTCTGGCCACCGACATAAGCTGCGATGCCGGGCGGCAGTGGTTGGCGCGCCAGCAACTCGTTCAGACCAGCGATGGCACCGCCCAAGTCACCGCTACCAAGATTGGCACTGACCACCGCGACGCGCTCTTGATTGGCACGGCGAATCTCAGAAGGGCCAGTGGCGAGTTCGACCGACGCGACCGCATAGAGCGGTACTGGGCGGTCGCTGCCGGGGTTCACGATGAGGTTGCGAACCTCTTCTACGCTGGAGGCGCGCGTATCGACACTGCGTACCAAGACATCGATTTTTTTGTCCAGCAGGGTGTAGCGGGTGGCTACCTCGCCCCGGACGGCGTTCACCACACGGTCGGCAATTTCGCGCACTGGCAGCCCGAGTTGGGCGGCGCGCTCTTGGTTGAACACGATGCGGATTTCCGGGTTCCCGGCTTCCATCGTGCTCTTCACGTCGGTGTAGCGGTTGTCGGCTTGCAGCGCAGTGCGCAGTTGGTCGGCGGCGCCTTTCAGGCGGTCGAGGTCGTAACCGGTGAGAACCAGTTCCAGTGGTGCCGCGAAGCTGAACAGGCTCGGACGCGAGTAACGGTAATCCGTTCCCGCCAGATTGGCCAACTGCTTGCGCAGGGCGTTCATAGCCGTTTCTTCGTCCTCGCGGCTGGCACCCGCTACTAGGGTGATGGCCAGGCGTCCGGTATTTTCGCCGGCATCTACCGGGTTGGCATCCAAGCGGTTGCCGGTACCGGCGACCGCGTAGGCCGTTTTAAGGTTGGGCAGACTCATGGCCGCGCGCGTTGCGGCCACCATGGCCTGATCCGTCGCCTCTAGTGGCGAGCCGGAAGCGAGTTTTACATCGACGTTGAACTCTCCCTGCGACATTTGCGGGATGAGTTCGGTACCCAGCAAGGGCACCAGTGCCATCGTGCCCAAGAAGAGGGCAGCCGCGCCGCCGAGTACGGTACGGCGGTGGCGAAGCGCCCACGTCACGGCGGTAGGGTAGACGCCTTCGGCCCATTGGTAGAGCGACTGCATCAACCAGACGCCCGGCGATAACAGTTTCGCCATGAAGGCGGAGACGGCGGCACTCATGCGTCGGGTACTTGCTACCGTTGCTGCGAGAGTGGTGGCCAAGCGCCCGCGCAGGGGCACCCTCTCGGCGTCTTCGTCTTGGTTGGCGCCGGCATTCGGTGCGGCGCGCCCGGCGGAAAGCATTGGCACCAGTGTCAGCGCCACGAGTAGCGAGAGTAGCAACGAGAACGTGACGGTAAGCGCTTGGTCCCGGAACAGTTGCCCGGCAATGCCGGAGATGAACACCATCGGGAAGAATACGGCGACAGAGGTCAAGGTAGCGGCGGTGACTGCCATCGCTACTTCCGACGTCCCTTGGCGGGCCGCTTCTGCTGCTGGTATGCCTTGCTCGCGGCGGCGCACGATGGCTTCCAGTACTACCACGGCGTTATCTACTAGCATGCCCACGGCCAAAGCAATACCGCCGAGGGACATGATATTGAGCGATACCTTCGCCCAGTACATGAGCATGAAGGTACCGATGACGGACACCGGAATGGCGATGCTGGTAACCAAGGTGGCCCGCGCATCACGCAAAAAGAAGTAAAGGACCAAGATGGCTAGCACGCCGCCGATTAGCGCGGACTCCTTCACTTCGTTGATGGCGGCGTTGATGAAGTGGGCCTGGTCGTAAACCAGTTCAAGGCGTGAGCCCGCTGGCAGCGACTTGGCTAGCAGTTCCACTTCTTTGCCGATACCCGCGGCCAGTGCCACGGTATTGGCATCGCCTTCTTTATAGATGGCAAGTTCTACCGATTCGCTGCCATTCACCCGCGTGATGGCTTCGCGGTCCTTGTGCCCTTGAATAACTGTGGCGACGTCGCGCAACTTTACGGGTTGTCCCTCGTGCGTCGCGATGATGGCATTCGCCATCTCATCTACCGAACCAAATTCGTTCAGCGTTCTTACAAGGAAACGCTGTGTTCCCTGCTCGAGTCGCCCACCGGAGAGGTTGACGTTTTCGGCGCGCAGACGGTTGGTAATGATCTCGATGCCAAGGTTGAGTTGCGCCAGACGCTGCTCGTCGACCTGAACCTGAATTTCCTCTTCGAGGCCACCACTCACCTTGACCGCCGCCGAGCCTTCTACGGCTTCGAGATCCGGCTTCAAACGGTCTTCGGCAAAGCGTCGGAGAGACTTTAATCGCTCATCGGCCTGTGGCAGGGCGTTCGCGGAATTGCTGGGACGGGCGGTTTTGCTGCCGACATCCAGCAGCGCGTAGCGCATGACGGGTTCGCTGGCGGGGTCGAAGCGCAGGAGCAGTGGGCGCTTGGCTTCTAGTGGCAACTGGAGCAGGTCCAGTTTCTCGCGCACATCGATGCCTGCCAGGTCCATATCGGTGCCCCAGGCGAACTCGAGCGTGACATCGCTCTGGCCTGACCGAGACACGGAACGCACCTGGCGCACGTTACGGATGATGCCGACAGCTTCTTCCACGGGACGGGTGATGAGGTTCTCTACCTCGAGAGGCGCGCTGCCAGGCAGTTCCACCCGCACGGTAAGGGTGGGGTAGGACAGGTCTGGCAGCAGGTTCACCTTCAGTCGCGAAAGCGAGACGAAGCCGAACAGCAGCACGGCCAGCGTGAACATCGTCACCGTGACACGGCGACGGGTGGCTATCTCGACGAGGCGCATTGGGTTAGGGCTCAGCGCGCAACGGGTGCGGGCGTGGCTGCGGGTGCGGGGCTAGTCCCGGCGACCTGCGGTGCCGGTCCTGACGATGGTGCACTCGTTACCACCCGTACCGGGCTGCCGTCCTTCAAAGTTCCTTGACCGACCACGACCACCGGGTCCCCCGTACTGACGCCACTCAGTACTTCGACCAGTGGCCCGTTCGTGAGTCCGAGCGTTACTGCGCGGGAGACTGCCTTGCCCGCTTGCACCACGAATACGCGTTGATTGCCGTCATCTTCGAGCAGGGCGGAGCGGGCTATGCGCACCACGTTCGTGCGCCGTTCATGGACGATGTCGACGCGCGCAAACATGCCAGGCTTCAGCCGGTTGGCTGGATCGCGCAGTTCCAGCGTCACTTTGAAAGTGCCGGTATTGCTGTCCACGACCGGACTAATGCGCTGGATGATGCTCTGGAAAGCGCCGCCTGCCGCGTCGACTTGAACGCTGGCTACCTGCCCAGCGCGGAGTTTCCGCAGTTCGCTTTCCGGCACATGCACATGGGCGACGAGGGGCGAGAGGTCGGCAATACGGAACAGCTTGTCGTTCGGGTTAAGGGTGTTGCCAGCTTTCACGAAGCGCTCGGCGACCACGCCATCGATGGGCGCCCGAATGTCGGTGTAAGACAGTTGCAGAGCCGTGAGGTCGTAGGCTGCACGCGCGGCATCCACTTCATAGCGCAAGTTTTCGAACGCACTCACGGCCACCAAGCCACGTTGCTGCAGTTCCACGTTGCGCTTGTAGTCGCGTTCCAACTTGGACAACTGCGCCTTGGTTTGTGCGGCCTCCAGCCGGAGCCGTTCCCCATCAAGTTTTGCCAACACCTGTCCCTTTCGGACGTAGGCGCCTTCCTCGACCAATAGTTGGCGGAGTTCTCCGCCCACCTTGGCTACCACCACGGCTTCGCCATCCGCTTCGATGGGCGCTGTTCCGGAATAGACCGCCAGCATCTCGCCCCGTGCCGCCGACTGCACCTCGACGGGGGCCGGTGGAGCCACTGCCGGCTGGTCGTTCGCTTTGCCAGAGCACCCAGCGAGCGCGGCGAGACAAAGCACAGCCAAAGCGCGCAGCGGCGCCCGGTGAAGTTGGGGAAGGACGGAGTTCACAAAGACCATGGGCGCGCCTAAAAAGCGTTCAGAGTGGCGCGATGGTAGGTAAAATTAGTGTTATAGTCAACTACAACACTACTTATTCACTAAAACTTCACATTAAGCGCCGTTGGCTTTTGCAGGCTGCGGCGGTTTGGCTTGAACCATTCTGGGTTTGCCGGGCGCGGTCTGGACGGCACCGTTGCCGCCCATCACGGCCCAATCGGCGGTAATCCTTACCGCTTCCGTCAGCACCGCGTCCGGCGCTTCGGTGGCCGCCATGGCCTCGGCGTCTTTGAGAGCCGGTTCGCCATGCGCAGCCCGTCGGGTGTTTTCCCGAGCGAGGCGCTCCGACTCCAGCCGGTCGCGCTCCAACTTCCGCTTGGCGAGATTCAGCGACATCGACTTCTCTTTGCGCAGTTCCGTTACCGCGGCGAGGTCACCCTGCAAGGCCTTGAGGTCCGGGTCGTTGGTCAGGCGGGCCGTATGGGCGATGTTCAGCGCTGTCGCGGCTGCCTGCAGCAGCATTGCCGGTGGGTGGTAGGCGCTGGCTGCCGGGATGCGATCCCAAGGTAGGGCGAAGTCCATGACACTCTCGCCCATGTCGGCAGGATCGATGAACGAGGGCAGGGCGATATCCGGTGACACGCCGCGGTTCTGGGTACTTTCGCCCGAGACCCGGTAGTACTTGCCGATGGTCACGGTGAGTTGGCCGAAGCCCGCATCCGGGCCGAGCGCCCAGCGGTCTAACTGGAACATGTTTTGGACGGTGCCCTTGCCGAAGGTCTGCTGGCCGAGGATGAGCCCCCGCCCATAGTCTTGGATGGCGCCGGCGAAAATCTCGGAGGCAGAGGCACTGCTGCGATCCACGAGGACGGTGAGCGGGCCATCCCAGAGAACGCCCGGCTCCGGATCATCCAGCACTTCAGTACGGCCACCAGTCTCGCGGAGTTGCACCACGGGGCCTTCCGGGACGAACAAGCCAACGAGGCCGGCCGCTTCCGTCAGCAAGCCGCCACCATTGCCGCGCAGGTCCAGCACTAATGCCTGCATGCCTTCGGCGCGCAGTTCCTTGACCAAGCGCTCCACGTCGCGCGTGGTGCTGCGGTAGTCCTGCTTGCCGGCGGCGCGGGCATCGTAGTCCTGATAAAAACTCGGTACATCGATGATGCCAACCTTCGTAACCTTGCCCGGGTCTTCGATGGTTCGCAGGGGCTTCTTCTGCGCTGCCTGGGCCTCCAAAGTCACGGTACCGCGCTGGTATTCCTGTACGACTTCCTTGCTACCCGGGCTGGCACCGCCGGGAAGAATGGACAGGCGAACCATACTGTCAGCCGGGCCACGGATGAGTTGCACAACGTCATCGAGGCGCCAGCCGACTACATCGACCATTTCACCGCTCTTGCCTTGCGCCACGGCCGTGATGCGATCGTTGGCTTTTAGTTGGCCGCTTTTCGCAGCCGGGCCGCCGGGAATGATGTTCATGATGGTGACGTAGTCGTCGACCGTTTGCAGCGAGGCGCCGATGCCCTGATAAGACAGGCGCATGGCGATGTTGTATTCCTCGCTGGAACGCGGCGAGAAATAGTTGGAGTGCGGGTCGTAGACGTGTGCGAGGGAGTTCATGAACCCCTCGAAGACATCGTCGGCCGACACCTGCTCGCTGCGTTTCTGCAAGCGCTCGTAACGCTTGCGCAGCAGGTCCTGCGCCTCGGCCCAGGTTTTGCCGGTCAGTTCGAGCGACAGGGCGTCGTTCTTGACGCGCCGGCGCCATAGGTCGTCGAGTTCCGCCTGCGTGGTGGGCCAAGGCGATTTGGCGCGGTCGAAGGTGTAGTTTTCGTCCATGGTGAAATCCGGCTCGGTCGCCAAAGACTTCAGCGCGGAAGCGAGGGCTGAGCGGTTGCGCTCGCGGTATCGCTGGAAG
Organism: uncultured Pseudomonadota bacterium; assembly: GCA_903858165.1. GTDB lineage: Bacteria > Pseudomonadota > Gammaproteobacteria > Steroidobacterales > Steroidobacteraceae > CAIOHZ01. The sequence goes on along the minus strand of CAIOHZ010000100.1, from coordinate 21,337 downwards.
ATGGCGAAGGCAGGGTCGATTCGCCCGGAGCGGATGGCATCGTCCAACTGGGTACGCCAGGTGGCGAATTCGCTGATATCGCTGGCTAGAAAGTAGCTACGGTTGCCGTCGAGCAGGTCGAGGTAGCGGTCGAGCATCTCGGCCGACAGTTTGTCGTCCAGCTTCACCTGACTGAAATGACTGCGTTCGATGACCTGAGCGGACAAACGCGCTATGCGGCGGTGCCGTTCGGCTGGCGCCAAGGCACCGGCGGGCAGGGGGGCGGCGGCTACCGTTTCCGCGGCGGCCTGTGCGGCTGGTGGTGGCGCTGACCCTGCGAATAGCAGGACGACAGCGGCTGCCGCCGGGGCTACGATGGCAAGGCGCAGGATATTTCGGGTGCGCCGGGAACCGGCGACGGGCTTTCGGGTCTCCATAACAGCTAAACTACGGGTATGGGGCTTGGCATTCAAGCACCATCGGTCCCGAATCTCGTAGCCACCAACCTCATCACGGAACCGCCGCTAACGCATGTCGCCGCTCGCCGCCCTTACCGCCATCCTCATGGGCTCCGCGGTCGCCATCACCACGGGTTTGCTTATGGTGCTCGCCGTTTACGGCATTCTGGGTAGCGACTACCCGCGCTTGATGGCGGAAATACCCAGTCTTCTGCGCAGCCTCGGGCTGTTCGGCGTCCTCACGGCAGTCTCGGTGGCGGCCTTCATTGGGGCGGTACGGTACCGCCCTTGGCGCTGGTATGCCCAAGCGGGTACCTACGGCTGGATTGCCGTCATTGTTTTGGCCTACTGGCCTACCCGTTATTGATGCCGGGTTTCCCGGTTCACCCTTGGTCTGGAGCCGTCATGCGCTATTACCTGCGTCACGTTTCTATCGCTACCGCCTTCGCTGCCTTGTTGGGAGCGGCGGCTGCATACGCCGCGCCGCCGGTTCCGGGCTCCGGCGCCGCTGCCCCCGTGCTCCATGTGGCGGAGTCCGATTATCGTCGCCACATTGAAACCCTCGCCAGCGATGCCTTCGAGGGGCGCAAGCCCGGGTCCGCCGGCGAAGCCCGAACGCTCGATTACATCGAAACCGAGTTCCGTCGTTTGGGTCTCAAGCCCGCGAATGGCGATAGCTATCGTCAGCCGGTGCCGTTGGTGGAAATTACGGCCGCGACTGATGCCAAGCTGACCATCAGCGGCGCCGGTGCCAGCGCTGGGCAGTCGCTCGAGTTGGCCTACGGACCGGATGTACTGCTGTGGACCAAGCGCGTCCAGCCGCAGTCCGCGTTGGCTGCCTCCGAACTGGTGTTCGTTGGCCACGGAGTCGTAGCGCCGGAATACGGCTGGAACGACTACGCCGGCGTGGATATGAAGGGTAAGACCGCCCTCATCCTCATCACCGCCCCGGGTTTCGCCACTGAAGACGCGACGCTCTTTAAGGGCCGCTCGCTCACCTACTACGGCCGTTGGACCTATAAGTTCGAAGAGGCCGCCCGGCAAGGCGCGGCTGGCGCCATCATCATCCACGACACCGCGGGCGCTGCCTATGGTTGGGACGTGGTGCAAACCAGTTGGAGTGGGCCGCAGTTGGACGCGGCTTCCCCAGACGGCAACGCGGGCCGTGCGGCGCTCGAAGGCTGGATGACCGGCGATAACGGCACGAAGGTGCTGGCGATGGCCGGGCAAGACCTCGGCAAGTTGCGTCTTCAGGCGTCGCAACGCGGGTTCAAGCCGGTGCTGCTCGGTGTTACCGCAACGGGCGGTGTACGCAACCTCATTCGTCGCGCCAATAGCGCCAACTTGGCGGCGCTGCTGCCCGGTACGAAGCGTCCGGGCGAATACGTCATCTTCATGGCGCACTGGGATCATCTGGGCAAGGCCATGTCCTTTGCCGGTGGCGGTGGCGACACCATCTTTAATGGTGCCGTAGACAACGCCACGGGCGTGGCCGGTATTCTCGGTATTGCCGCCGCGCTGAAGGACACGAAGCCCGAACGTTCGGTGCTGTTCCTCGCCGTGACAGCCGAAGAGAGCGGCCTGCTGGGCAGTTTCTACTACGGCAATAACCCGTTGGTGCCCCACGCGCGCACTGCTGCAGCGTTCAACATTGATGCCTTGCACCCCCTGGGGCGCACGCGCGATGTGACGGTGGTCGGTTACGGAGCCTCGTCATTGGAAGACGAACTGCGGGCGTTTGCCACCGCACAGGGCCGGGTGCTCCGTCCGGACCCCGTGCCCGAGCGCGGCTACTTCTTCCGCTCGGACCACTTCAATTTGGCCAAGCATGGTGTGCCGGCGCTTTACATCAAGGAAGGCGCGGACCTAATGGATGGCGGGGTGGAACGTTCCGAGGCCATCGACCGCGAATTCAACGCCACCAAGTACCACAAGCCCGGTGACGAATACTCGCCGACGTGGGACGTAACGGGTTCCATGGAAGACCTTGAACTGCTGTACCAGATGGGGCTGCAGCAGGCGAACTCGGCCGCGTGGCCGCAGTGGTATGAAGGGAGCGAATTCCGTGCCATTCGCGAGCGGAGTGCGGCTGAGCGGCCCCACTGAAACGGGCGGGAGCGGCCCCGCTGAAGGGGCCGTGCGCTGCCAGCCTAGCGTCGGCGAGCGGGCAGACGCCCCGAGAGGCGTCGTGCAGGACGGCTCGTAAAGCGCACTGCCTGAAACAGCAGCCATGGCCCGAGCACCAAGCCCCAGGCGGTGAACTTCAGCTTGACTAGGTCGAGGTACAGGTTGCCAAGGAAACTGAACAGTCCGCTGCCCTCGTAGGCGCCTAGCGTGATGCGGCCGGCCACGAAGACGCACAGAGGCAGCCCCAGTAACCCGAAACCAGCGAGCAGACGGAACCAGCGCCATTCGCGTTCGCGACGGGAACCGGCATTCAATTGGGACAACCAGGACGAGGCACTCATGGGGAACAAGGGTACCGCAACGAGGCGCGGCATATAATCCCCGCATGGACAATACCGCTACCCTCCGCGCCGCCGTTGTCGGCGTCGGTTATCTCGGCCGCTTTCATGCGCAGAAGTACGCCGCCATCGATGGCGTCCAGTTGGTGGCGGTGGCCGACCCCGGCGAAACCGCGCGCCAGAATGTCGCTAGGGAGACGGGCTGCCGCGCCGAGGCCGATTGGCGGGCCTTGCTCGGCAAGGTGGACCTGGTGTCTATCGCTACGCCTACCCCGTACCACCATGAAGTGGCGAAAGCCTTTTTGGAGGCAGGCGCGCATGTGCTCGTCGAAAAGCCCATCACCACGACAGTGGCTGAGGCGAAAGACCTGATTGCCGTGGCGGCAGCGAATGGTCGGTTGTTGCAGGTGGGGCATTTGGAGCGTTTCAATCCAGCCGTGCTGGCGCTCGATGGTCTGCTGACGCGTCCCCGCTTTCTGGAAAGCCATCGGTTGGCCCCGTTCAAGGCGCGTGGTACGGATGTGAGCGTGGTGCTGGACCTCATGATCCACGACATCGACCTGGTGCAGCATCTGGTGGGGCAACCGCTAGTGGAGGTTAGCGCTGTGGGCGCGCAGGTCTTCTCCGACGATCTCGATATCGCGAATGCCCGCCTCACCTTCGCGGACGGCTGCGTGGCGAATGTCACCGCTAGCCGTGTAAGCATGAAGATGGAGCGCAAGCTGCGGTTGTTCCAAGACGACGCCTACTTCTCCCTCGACTTGCAGCAGAAGATTCTTACCTGCATCCGCAAGGGCGCGCCGCAGGGCAGCGGCATCGCACTGGATGCCCAAGGGGTGCCGCAGGTGAGCATCGACGAGCGGAACTTCGAGCAAGGCGACGCCTTACGTCTGGAAATAGAGGCGTTTCTGCACAGCATCCGTCAAGGTAAACCCGCGGTCGTCAGTGGCGAAGATGGTTTGCGGGCGCTGGAGACGGCGACGCGGATTGCGGAACTAGTGCGCGGTTCGCCCGCTGCCTGAGCGCGGCGGCGAACGAAGCCTGTTCGCCACCGGCGACGCCGGTTTGGGCCAAGATGTCTAGAGCGAGGGCGGCTTCACCACGATGGAGCGCCGCGGCAGCGCGGCAGAGGCCATCCATGGGGTTTTCGGCGTCTTGGGCCGCGGCGAGTAGCCGGCAGTAATATTCGCCCTTGGCACGGTCGCTGCTCAACCATGCGGTGGTCCCGGCCAGCAGGAAAAGCGCTAACTCTTCGTCCACTACACCACCATCCGCGGCCTGTCGCGGGCGCTGTTGCTGCTCTAGCCAGCGCGGTAGCGCAGTCAAGGCGGCGCGGTATTCCCGGAGCGCGGTCGGGCCGTCGCCACGCAACCACGCGGCCGCGGCCAAGTCTTGTCGGGCTTCCGGGTTGCCGTCGGCAAGCCGTTCTTTGCCCTGCGCCTCCAGTTCAGTGGCATCGCGCAATGTCCACAGTAATTCGTGGCGCTCGCGCCAGGCTGAGGCTTGCCCCAGTCGCGCAGCTTTCAGGAAGGCGTCGACGGCGCCGCGAAGTTCACCGCGTGCGGCAGACACGTTACCCACGGCACTCCAGGCTTGGGCTTCGGTCGGAAAGTCGCGCCGCATCAGGAAGGGTTGGGTGGCGTCCCGGTAGCCTTGTGCGAAGGCACGCAATTCCGTGGCGGCGACAGGCAGGCGCCCAGCACGCCAAGCCTCGCGGCCATCACGCCAATGCGCCAAGAAGGCGAACTGGCTTTCGTTCAGCAGGTAAAGCCCGCAGGCTCCCAAGTGCAGCGCCAATAGCCCGGCGAGCGCGAAACCGGCGAAGCGGCGGCGCGCCGCGCGGTTCACTCAGGCGTCCAAATTGCCGGTGGCGATAGCGGCGGAGAAATGGCGACGGCACAGCGAGATGTAGCGCTCGTTGCCACCTATTTCCACTTGGGCACCCTGACGTTCCACGTTGCCATCGCCGCCGACGCGCACCACCATGGTGGCCTTGCGGCCGCAATGGCAGATGGTTTTCAGTTCCACGAGGTTATCTGCCCAGGCCAGCAGGGCAGCACTCCCGGGAAACAATTCACCCCGGAAATCCGTGCGCAGCCCATAACAAAGCACCGGAAGATTCAGTTCATCGGCTACTCGCCCTAGTTGTCGTACTTGGTCGCGGCTCAGGAACTGCGATTCGTCCAAGAGCACGCAGCCCAGTGGCGCTGCGGTCTGCTCTATAGCTACTTCCGTGAACAAGTCGGTGGTGGGGGAAAAGTGGCGCGCCGCACCGCTGATGCCGATGCGAGAGTGCACGCGGCCACCACCACGGTCGTCCAGTTGCGCCGTGTAGACGAGCGTACGCATGCCACGCTCGCCGTAGTTGTGGCTTGCCTGCAGCAAGGCCGTGCTCTTGCCGGCGTTCATGGTTGAGTAGTAGAAGTAGAGCTTGGCCACAGTGTTGCTAGCCTCTTCAGTAGGCGACGATACCGACGATAGCACCGGTCATGCACGAAGCCAGTGTTGCCGCCAGCAGGGCACGTAGTGCGAGGTCCGACAAATCGCCACGGCGCTCGGGCGCCATGGCGCCGATACCACTGATCTGGATACCGATGCTGGCGAAGTTCGCGAAACCGCAAAGAGCATAGATGGTGATGAGCCGGCTCCGGTCTGACAGTTCGCTGGCCGGTATTTGTGCCAAGTTGAGGTACGCGATGAATTCGTTCAGCACGGTCTTTACCCCGAGCAAGCTGCCAGCGACGGTGGCCTCTGCCCAGGGAATGCCCATCAGCCACGCCATGGGCGCAAAAATCCAGCCGGCTACGCGTTCCAGCGACAGTGGTGCGCCGGCCACTTCCGGCAGCATACCGACTGCACCGTTCACCAGTGCCACGAAGGCGATGAGCACGATGAGGATGGCCAGGATGTTCAGGTAGATGTTCAGGCCATCGGCAGTGCCGCGGCTGATGGCGTCCATGGTGCCCTCGTAGATGCGCGGCGCCTTGCCACCATCGAGTTCAGAGGAGGTGGTCTCAGGAAGCAGCACGTGGGCGAAGAGAATGGACGCGGGCACTGACATGATCGATTTGATTAGCAGGTGGGAAAGCAGGTTCTGGAACTGTGCGCCCAGCATAGCGGCATAGATGACCATGACCGAACCGGCGATGGTGGCCATGCCAGCGGTCATCAGGATGAGCAGTTCATAGCGCGTCATGGTGGCGATGTACGGGCGTACCAGCAGTGGTGCTTCTACCTGCCCCATGAAGATGTTCGCGGTGGCGCCTAGCCCGGCAGGCCCGCGGGTGGCCAACACGCGTTCGAAAACGAAAGAAATACCCTTCACCACCACCGGCAGAATGCGCCAGTACCAAAGCACTGCGGAGAGCGCGCTCATCACGATAACGAGTGGCAGTACCTGAAAAGCGAAAGTGACGACAGCGTTCGGGTTGGTCACCTCGAAAGGCTTGTCGCCCCCCCCCAGATAGCCGTAGACGAAGCTGGTGCCCTTGCGCGTGGCATCGCTGAGCGCACTGACGGCGTCGTTGATGTAGGCGAAGCCCTCGCTGATGACCGGCACTTTCAGGAGCAGGATGCAAATGACGAACTGCAGCGCTACAGCGCCAGCCACTAATGACCAGCGGATACCGCGACGATTGGAACTGAATGGCATGGCGAGAGCGATAAAAACGGCTATCCCTAGCAGGGCCTGAAGATAGAGCATCCAGTTCATCGTGGTTTCCCCAAGGTATTGTTCATGTTCGTCTTCATGCCCGGTTCAGAGTAACTTGATTTCACGCAGGCGCTCTTGCAGATATTCGTCGGCAGTGATGGGCTCCGGATAGCGGTCTGGGTGAGCCGCATCCACGCAAGACGGCAGTGTGCGGATGGTGAAGTCCGGGTTGAAGTGCAGGAAGTAGGGCAGCGACCAACGCGCTTGGCTGGCGCGGTCAAGGGCCGGGTTGATAACGCGGTGCGTAGTGGAGGGCAGGCGATGATTGGTCAAGCGCTGCAGCATGTCGCCGATATTGACTACCACGCAATGCGAGGGCGGATTGATCGCCAGCCATTCACCGTCTCGGTCCTGCACTTGCAAGCCCGCTTCCTCGGCGCCGAGCAACAAGGTAATGACGTTAATGTCTTCGTGGGCGCCAGCCCGCACCCCGACGGCACCCGCCGGCACGGGAGGGTAGTGCAGAACCCGCAGCACACTATTACCGAGTTGCACTTTGTCTGAAAAATAGTCCAGTGGCAGTTCCAAAAAACAGGCGATGGACCGCAGCAGGCGCGCGCCTAGTGCATCAAAAGCCTCGAACAGGCCAGAGGCGTATTCCTTGAAGCCGGGGACCTCTTCTACCCACAGATTGTCTGGCATGAACTGGCGGTAGACATGCCCGGCGGGCAATTCTCGACCTAGATGCCAGAACTCTTTCAGGTCGCGATGGGCAGCGCCCTTGGCGGTTTCGATACCGAAGGGTGTGTAGCCGCGGGCGCCGCCTTGCCCCGGGACGTGGTAGCGACGCTTGGTAGCTTCCGGGAGCCCGAAGAACTGCTGAAAGCGTTCCAGCGTGCCATCGACCAACGCCGGTGGTAGCCCGTGGTTGGCGATGACGGCGAATCCGTAGCGCGCATAGGACGCACCCATGGCAGCAGCGAAGCCGTTGAAGTCGGTGTCGTACTGCGCCAGGTCAACCGGTTGGATGGCGGAGAGTGTCGCTGTCATAGGTTGGGACTGTAGTCGATTTCCACGGTCGCATGGACCAGCGCGGGAAAGTGGGCGAGGTGCCCGCGAACCTCCCGAGCGGTGAGGGTGGGTGCGGTGGTCGCCAAGCGCAGCACACACGCAAACTGGTGACGCCCCACCCGCCAGACGTGGAGGTCGGTGATATGCGTACTGCTAGCCTCGGGCAGATGAGCAACCACGCCGCGGAGTTCAAGCGCTAAGGGGTGGTCCATCTCACGGTCGAGCAAGATGCGGCCGCCTTCGCGGAGCAAGCCGATCGCCCACCGTGTTACCAGCACCGCGCCCACCAAGCCCATGACGGGGTCCAGCCACGCCCAACCGAAGCGCATGCCACCCAGCAAGGCGACTATGGCGAGTACCGAAGTGGCCGCATCGGCGATGACGTGTAGCCGTGCGGCGTTCAGGTTCAGGTCGCCATCGGGCGAATGTGGCGCGTGGTGACTATGCCCATGCCCCTGTCCATGTCCATGTCCATGTCCATGTCCGTGTCCGTGTCCATGCCCGTGGTGGTGGTGATGCCCGGCGCGACCGAGAATCCAGGCACACAACAAGTTCACGGCCAGGCCGACGAGAGCCACCCACAACGCTTGCTGGTAGTGGATGGCTGCCGGGAATAGCAGACGTTCAATACTCGCTACGGCCATCAAGGCTGCCACACCCAGCAGGAACACTGCGCTGGTGTAACCGGCCAGTACCTCGATTTTCCAGCTACCGAAGGCGAAGCGCGGGTCGGTGGCGAGTTTGCGGGCAGAGGTGTAAGCAAAGGTGCTGAGGCCGATGGCCACGGCATGCGACCCCATGTGCCAGCCGTCCGCCAGCAGAGCCATGGACCGGTAGCTTAGGCCGGCAATAACTTCACCGACCATCATCGCCAAGGTAATCCACAACACCAGGCGCGTACCGCGTTCGGCCGCTCGGTTGCCGTGGTCGAAATCGTGCGAGTGGGCGGGGTCGTGTTGCATGGGGCGGGGCACTTCAGAGACCAAAGGACTTGGCGGCGCCGAGCAGCGTGGCCACGCCGAGCAGGGCAAAGAGGGCGGCGGCAATACGGTGTACCAGTTTGACTGGCATCCGTCCGGCGAGACGGTCGCCCAACACCACCGCCGGCACGTTGGCGAGGAGCATGCCGAGCGTGGTGCCCGCCACCACCTGGAAGTAGGCATGGTATTTCGCCGCCAGCGCTACAGTGGCTATCTGGGTCTTGTCGCCCATCTCGGCCAGGAAGAAGGCCACCAGTGTGGTGCCGAACACGCCGAAACGCGTCAGGCTAGCCTCTTTGTCGTCGATTTTGTCCGGCACCAGAATCCAGGCGCCCATGGCGATGAACGAAATGCCGAGGACCCAGCGGAGGGTTTCGGGGCTCATCCAAGTGGTGAGTAGCGTGCCGATGGCGCCAGCAAAGCCGTGGTTGGCAATAGTCGCCAGCAGGATGCCGAGGATGATGGGACCGGGCTTACGGAACTTGGCCGCGAGCAGAAAGGCCAGCAGTTGGGTCTTGTCGCCAATTTCGGCGAGGGCGACCACGCCTGTCGAAAAGAGGAATGCTTCCATGGTGCGCGGGGAGAATATAGGACCCCCCAAGGGGCGGCAATGACATTGCGGGTTGAAACGGCGCTCGAAGGGGCTGAAAATGGCGTATGAACTCTGAAACGTCCCACGGCGCGACTGGCCCGACTGACTCTGCTGGTGCGACCGGTGCTGGCGAAGCTCCCGTTGCTGCCCCGCGCCGCTTGCCGGCTACTGCTGAATGTTCCAGCGAGGCGACGGCAGCCCGTCTGGCCCGGCTGCGGCTTGACGGCCATGCCGTCGACCACTTAGCCGGTATCGCGCTGGACCTCGACCCCGCGCAGTTGGCCGGTTCCATCGAGGGGCATATCGGTTACGCCCGCGTCCCCATCGGCGTAGCCGGGCCGCTGAAGGTGCAGGGGGTTCAGGCCAGCGGTGACTTCTTCGTGCCCTTCGCCACCAGCGAAGGCACATTGGTGGCGTCATTCCAGCACGCCTTCAACGCCATGAACCGTTCGGGCGGTGTCCGCACCGCCGTCACCGACGAACGCGTTGGTCGCGCTCCGTGCTTCGAGTTTGCCGACCTGCCGACCGCTGCGGCATTCGTCGGTGAGGTTCATCGGCTGCGTGCGCAACTGGAAGAGGCGGTGCGTAGTACTTCCCGTTTCTGTCGCTTGCGCGAGGTGCACCCGGCAGTCATCGGCAATACCGTCTACGTGATGTTGGAGTTTGTTACTGGCGACGCCGCTGGCCAAAACATGGTGACCGCGGGTGCACAGGCGGTTTGCGAGTGTCTGCTGGCCAACGCGGCACAGAAGCCACTCACTTGGCTCGTGGAGTCTGCGCTGTCCGGCGATAAGCGCGCCACAGCCATGGCATTCCGTGGCGCTCGCGGCCGCAATGCCAGTGCGGAGATTGTGCTGTCAGCCAAGGTGCTGCGTGGCTATTGGCGTGCGGACCCGTCCGCCATGGTGCGCTGCTGGCAACAAGCCGTGGCCGGCATGGCGCAAAGCGGGGCCACAGGGCTGCAAGGCAACGCCGCCAATGCTGTGGCCGCGCTGTTCATTGCCTGCGGTCAGGATGTCGCTTGCGTGTGCGAAGCCAGCACGGCACTCACGCGCGTCGAATTGACACGGGACGGGAACGTGTATCTTTCCGTGACCTTGCCCAATCTTATCGTGGGGACGGTGGGTGGCGGCACGTACCTGCCGACAGCGCAGGAATGTTTGGCCATGCTGGGTTGTCGTGGTACTGGCAATGCCGCGAAGTTCGCCGAAATCATTGCCGCTGTGGTGCTGGCCGGGGAACTGTCTGTCGTCGGTGCAATGGCAGGCGGGGCTTTTGCTGGTGCCCATGCCAGCGGTGGGCGCAAGGCGCTCGGCACGGCCGCGATCTGAAGATGGCTGCTACGCCAGTAGAAAAGCCGCGCAGCCGCAAGCCGATGCGCGCCTTCTTGATGAAGCACGTGGTGCCGCCGGCCGCGCTGGCGTACTACCGAGCGCTGGCCGGTTCGTGGCGCTACGAAACCCGTAATCCGGAAGTGTTGGCTGAACTGCTCCGTGGGAACCAACCCGTAGTCGGCGCCTTCCTGCACGCGCGTACCTTCCAGTTGTTGCACTACTTCAGTTTGCCCGAGCGCGGTCGCTGGATCTTGATGTGCTCGCAGAGTCGCGATGGCGATGCCATGACGCGCGTCGAGGAAGGGCTGGGTTTCCGCGTGGCCCGTGGTTCCTCGGGCAAGGGTGGCGCACGCGCACTGGTAGAAATGATCAAGGCGCAGCGTGAAGACCGCGCCCTGAATTCCTGTCTGGCTATCGATGGCTCGCGCGGGCCGCGTGGCGTGGCGCAGTTGGGCATTATTACGCTGGCGCAGAAGGCCGGCGGCATCATCCTGCCGGTAGCCGCTTCCAGTGCGGGCGCCCGCATTTGGCAGAAGAGTTGGGACCGTACCGTGTTTCCGCGTTGGGGCGCCAGGGTGCAGGTGGCCATGGGTGAACCACTCGAGGTGCCAGCCAAGCTCGACGCTGCTGCGCTGGAAGCGGTGCGGCTGGAACTGCAGCGCCGCACGGTTGAACTCCACCGCGGGCTGGATATCGACGCGGGTTTTCAGGATAGTGAGCCGCTGCAGCTACTGCCCTGAGGTTGCCTCCAGCAGTTCCGCGATAACCCCATCGGGGCTGCGCAAGTCGCAGGCTTTTACCAGTCCCCAGCCTTGTACCTTCACCGCGCTGACTTTGCAGTCCGCCGTACCGTACTTCGCTGCGCGGTCGCGATAAGCGGCGAGGTTCGCGGTGGGGAAGCGCAGCGCCACCAAGCCGAGGTTGGGGAAGACGGCGCGGGCGCCGAGTTCGCGCCCGTCCAGTCCGACAAACTGCATCAGTTCTACTTGCCGCGTGCCGGCGCCGTTGGCGAGGCCCGCCACGCCCTTGCCGAGAATAGAGTGACGCCGCGAAACGCTGGTGACTAGGTTGGCGGGCAGTGCGAAGTTGTTTTCGCCGGGCTGGTCGTCCAAAAACTCTGCATCCGACAAGCTGCTGTAGTCCATGACTTCTATCCAGAACGCGCGCGACACTTCGCGGTTGCGCACCATTTGCATCGCATTGAACGGACTGGACAGGCCCCGGATGTTAGACCATCCCTCCAGTGTCGGGATCTCCCGTTGGTAGATCGCGAGATTCACGCCGTCGGGTCCGCGCAGCACCATGTTCTTCAGGCGCACGCCCTTGTAGTCGAAGTAGATCGGGTCGCTGAAGCCGGCGTATCCAAGGCTGCGGGCTCTGGCGAAAGTGCCGTCGATATCGCGAGCACGGGTCATTAGGCTGAAGAGACCGCCGGTTTCCCACGGCTGGGCGCTGGAACGAATTTGTACTTGAGGGACACCACGGAACTCGATGAGACGCACGCAACCGGAGCGGTCGCCCGGATTGCACAGCAAGGCTTCGCGCCCCTGCGCGGTTTCCGGCAAACCCCAGTGCCGCAGCAGGGTGCGGTCGGTGTTGCCACGGGCCACTACGCGCCATCGCGCCACGTGGGTGAGGTACTCCTCCATGACGGCAAGGCGACTGACGCTAATGACTGCCTCGCTCCAACCGCGATCTGCCTGCGGTTCACCGAAAGGGGTATCGACTGCCACGGCGCGAGTGGCGGCGGCAGTGGCAAGGCTCCACGGCGCAATCAAGGCCATGGATAGCAGAAAGCACAGGGTTATCTTGGGCGACATGGCAGAGCACCTCACGGGCTTTGGGGGAACTTTATCCCGAGTCTAACCGCACACCGCAGTATCATGGGTTACCCCCTTTGACGAGCGCCTAGATGCAGCCTTCTGACAGCCTGACCACCGGCGCCATCCCCGGGACCTTGTTCCGCTTCGTGCTGCCTATTCTTGCTGGCAACATCCTGCAGTCGTTGAACGGCAGCATCAATTCGGTTTGGGTCGGCACTTATTTGGGCACTGCGGCGCTCACCGCCACTAACAACGCCAATATCGTGCAGTTCCTGCTGCTGGGTGCCGTATTCGGTATCACCATGGCCGCCAGTCTGCTCGTGGCCCAGCACCTCGGCGGACGGCGACTCGAAGAAGCCAAGGAAGTAGTAGGTACATCGGTCACCTTCTTCCTCCTACTCTCCCTGGCATTGGCCGTGCTCGGCGCGGTGTTCAGTCGGCAAATTCTGGAATGGATGGGAACGCCACCCGATGCCTTGCCTTTGGCCGTGGCCTACATGCGGCTCATGTTCGTGGCCCTGCCGTTTGCATACGGCGCGTATTTCGTCAGCGCTGCCTTGCGCGGCGCCGGCGACTCCAAGACGCCGTTTCGTTTCCTGATGCTGTCGGTGGCACTGGATATTGTCTGCAACCCGCTGTTTATCTTTGGCTGGGGACCGGTACCGGCCATGGGCATCGCCGGTTCGGCCATGGCCACGCTGGTGGCGCAAGGCGTTTCGCTGGTGGCTTTGCTGGTACACATCTACCGTGTGCGTAGCCCTTTGGCACTGGGTCGTGGCGAGTGGCACTTGCTGCGCATGCGCTGGCCCTTGGTCAAGACGCTGGTATTGAAGGGCATCCCGATGGGTTTGCAGATGATTGTCATGTCCTTGGGCATGGTGCTTTACATGCAGATGGTCAACCGGTTTGGCTCCGACACGGCTGCCGCTTATGCCGCGGGCATGCAGTTGTGGAACTACATTCAAATGCCAGCCTTCGCTCTGGGTGCAGCGGTGTCTTCCATGGCGGCGCAGAACATTGGTGCCGGTCTGTGGAACCGCGTACGCGAAACCACGCGGGTAGCGCTGGGTTTCAATGTACTGCTCACGGGTTTGCCGGTGCTGGTGCTGTATTTCCTAGACCGGCCGCTGCTGGGATTGTTCCTGCCGGCTGGCAGCCAGGCCATTGAAATTGCCCACGATATCGATCAAATCGTGTTGTGGAGCTTCCCCTTGTTCGGCGTCACCATGGTGCTCTCGGGCGTGGTGCGCGCGGCTGGTGCCGTCGTAGCGCCATTGCTCATTATGGTAGTCACCCTGCTGGCTTTTCGGGCCACAGCGGCGTTTTGGGTCATCGACCACTATGGCGCCAACGGCGTTTGGTGGGTGGCGGCGTGGACTACCGTGCTCGGCTTTGTTCTGACAGGCGCGTATTACCTTGCAGGTACTTGGCGCCAAGCCAAGCTGGTCACGGCTTAAGCGTCGGGCAAGATTTTTCCGGGGTTCATGAGGTCGAGCGGGTCCCAGGCTTGCTTGATGGCGCGCATTAGTTGCAAGGTACCGGTCCCGCATTCCGCCTGTAGTTTGTCGCGCTTGCCAAGGCCGATACCATGTTCGCCGGTGCAAGTGCCGCCATCGGCCTGTGCCCGCGCGATCATGCGGGAGTACACCTCGTTCACGAGATCCGCTTCGCGAGAAGGGGCGGGGTCGTGCAGGAACAGCACATGGAAGTTGCCATCGCCCACGTGGCCGACAATAGCGGCCGTGAGCCCATGGGCATCCAAGTCCTCGCGTGCGGCTACTAGGTTGTCCGCGAGCCGCGACACCGGCACAGCCACATCCCCGGTGACGGCTTCAGTGCCAGGACGCAAGGCGCGCCCGGCGTGATAAGCAGTGTGCCGCGCGCGCCAAAGCTGCGCAATTTCCTGCTCATCCGTGCTGGTACTGATGGCGGAGGCGCCGTGCCCGTGGACGACTTCGCGAGCGCGTTCCAGTTGCTCTGCCACACCTGCAGGCGTGCCATGAAACTCGATGAACAGTGTGGGTGTTTCGGGCAAGCTGGTGCCGGACCATGCGTTGCAGGCACGCGCCGCCACTTCGTCGATAAACTCCATGCGGGCTAATGGCGCACCGAGTTGTACCAGTTCGATAACCGTATCCACAGCCGGACGTATGGCGGGATAGGCGCAGGTGAGCGTGCCTACGGCTTCCGGGCGCGGGTGCAGGCGCAACGTGATTGCCGTGATGATGCCGAGAGTGCCTTCAGCGCCCGTCATCAGATGGACTAGGTCGTAGCCGGCCGAGCTCTTGCGGGCGCGGCTGCCTAAGCGAACCACCTCACCTTGGGGCGTAACGACCTCGAGAGCCAGCACATTTGCCGACATGCCGCCGTAGCGCACGGTGGTGGTGCCGGAGGCACGGGTGCTGGTCATACCACCGATGCTGGCGTTCGCGCCCGGGTCGACCGGGAAGAACAACCCGGTCTCGCGCAGCGCATGGTTTAGCCCTTCACGAGTGATGCCCGGTTGGACCGTGCAGTCCAAATCTTCGGGCGAACACTCCAGCAACTGGTCCATGCGGGAGAGGTCGATACACACGCCGCCGCGTACCGCCGCGATATGGCCTTCGAGGGAAGTGCCGGCGCCGAACGGCACCATGGGCACGCGATGCGCAACGCAGAGGCGGACAATTTCTGCCACTTCGGCTGTGGTTTCCGGCCAGATGACGCCATCCGGCGGGAAGAGCACGGCGTTGCTTTCGCCATGCCCGTGCTGCTCGCGCAGGGTGGCGTTGGTGGAAAAGCGCTCCCCGAAACGGGTGGCAAGTTCAGCAAAAGCATCGCACAGGTTCATGAGGATAGAATGCTACGGTATCGTGGCAGCCCACGATACTGGTAACGGCTTAAGGAGTTCTGACATGTGGCGTTCGTTAGGGTTGGTGTTGCTGACGCTGGGAGTGGTGCCTGTGGCCAGTGCAATCGAAGAGCCTCCTTTCAAGTCGCTGCTCAAAGAGGGTGACTATGAAGTGCGCCAGTACGCCCAGACGGTGGTCGCGGAGGTCGTGGTGGGCGGCGATCTGGAGACCGCCTCAAGCCGGGGTTTCAGCTTGGTTGCCGGTTACATCTTTGGGGGGAATCGGACCGTTTCGGCCGTTTCAGCCGAACCTGTCTCGGAACGCATTGCGATGACGGCGCCGGTGGTCGCGGTACCGGAAGACCGCCAGAGCCTCGAAGGCGCGAACCGTTGGCGGGTGCAATTCGTCATGCCCTCGAAGTACACCCTGGCCACCTTGCCGCGCCCGAACAATCCGGCGGTCGCGCTCCGCGAGTTACCTGGACAGCGCACGGCGGTACTGCGCTTTTCCGGCTTCATGAACGAGGTGAAAGTGGAGGGCAAGGCGCAAGAACTACTCATGTGGCTAAAAGCACGGGGCATGCGCGCTGTGGGGCCGCCGCGTTTGCTGCGCTACGACCCCCCTTGGACGTTGCCGTTCATGCGGCGCCACGAGGTGGTGTTCGACGTGGAAGCCAAGGACTGACCGGCCTTACGGCCGGGCCAGAAACTCCAGTACCGGCGGCAGCGTGCGAGCTGCATCTTCTTCCTGCGGCACATGCCCCAAGTCTTCGAATACCACCAGACGGCTGTCGGGGATGTCCGCGTCGAAGCGGTCGCCTGCCGCGGGCGGTATCAGGCGATCCTGGCCGCCCCAAATGATTAGCGTCGGTTGGCGCAAGGTCTTCAGCGCCGAAGTGTCCGCGCCCCAGCGTGGATTAGCCATCCGCTGGATGAGAGCTTGCCGGTTACCGGCGCGAATGGTCATGGCGAAATAGCGGTCCACCAGTTCCGGGGTGACCCGTTCCGGGTGCCCGAAGACGTTACGCACGCTACTTTCCACCATGCTTCGCGGCAGAATGCTATTCATGAGGGGTGCCAGTACCGGGTTGCGCGCCAAGCGGAAGCCGATAGGCACCGACTTCGAGGCCACCGGGTAACCTGCGGAGTCGACCAGAACTAGGCGATCGACCCGCTCCGGATGGGCAGCGGCTACGGCCCAGGCGATGGCCCCGCCCAAGGAATTGCCGCCTAAAACGCAGTGCTGCACGCCCAAATGGTCGAGCACGGCCACCACGTGGCGAACATGGGCCTCGATGCTGTAGTCCGCATCGGGTGCCGGCCCAGTCAGTCCGAAGCCCGGCAAGTCGAAGGTGATGACGCGGCGTTGTTGCCGCAAACCAGCCACCCAGCCTTCCCAGGTGTGCAGGGAAGACGAGGTGCCATGGAGCAGGACGATGGGGGCGGGGTCGTCGCGAGGGCCTTCATCGCGCAGGTGGAAGGGCACACCATCCACCGCCACGAACTGCGATGGTGGCGGTGCCCAACGCCCTTGCAGCGCGCTGACCGGCTGGTCCGGGGCCCAGAAGGCGATGGCAGGGACTGCCACCGCCACCAGCAAGAGTGCCAACACGGTTCCTGACCACTTCTGCCAGCGTTTCATGCGCGCTCCTGGAGGCACCGCTGACACGGCACCCGGGGTCCCCGCAAAAGGCACGGGTTTTATTGGTATTTTTTCGCCATCGCTTCGAGCGGGATGACCTTGATTTTCTGGGCCATGCCCGAGCAACCGAAGGCATCGTAACGGGCGATGCAGATGTCGCGCGCTGCCAGCATGGAGTCCTTCATGTACTTGCGCGGATCGAACTCGCCGGGGTTCTTGGCCATTGCGCGGCGGATGGCGCCCGTCATGGCCAAACGAATGTCCGTATCGATGTTGATCTTGCGCACGCCGTGCTTGATGCCTTGCTGGATTTCCTCGACGGGCACGCCATAGGTCTCCTTCAGGTCTCCGCCGTATTCACGGATGATTTCCAGCCATTCCTGCGGCACGCTGGACGAGCCGTGCATCACGAGATGGGTGTTCGGAATTTTGGCGTTGATTTCCTGCACACGCTTCATGTCGAGGATGTCGCCGGTGGGCTTGCGGCTGAACTTGTAGGCGCCGTGCGAGGTGCCGATGGCAATGGCCAGCGCGTCTACGCCCGTCTTGGCGACGAAGTCCGCGGCCTGGTCGGGGTCCGTCAGGAGCTGGTCGTGGGACAGGATGCCTTCAGCGCCCGAGCCGTCTTCTTCACCGGCTTGGCCCGACTCCAGCGACCCGAGGCAGCCCAGTTCGCCTTCCACGGAAACACCCACGGCATGGGCAATCTTGCAGACATGGCGCGTGACTTCGACGTTGTACTCATAGGACGCCGGAGTCTTGGCGTCTTCCATCAGCGAGCCGTCCATCATCACCGAACTGAAGCCCGAGCGAATGGACTGCACGCAGACTGCGGGGCTGGCGCCGTGGTCCTGGTGCATGCACAGCGGAATGTCCGGGTACTGCTCGATAGCCGCTTCGATGAGCTTGCGCAGGAACGGCTCACCGGCATATTTGCGGGCCCCAGCCGATGCCTGAAGGATGACCGGGCTTTGCGTTTTTTCCGCCGCCTGCATGATGGCCTGAACCTGCTCGAGGTTGTTGACGTTAAAGGCAGGCACGCCGTAGCCGTTTTCGGCGGCATGGTCGAGCAACTGACGCAGGGAGATGAGGGCCATGGGGAACTCCAGAGGCTACGGTGGCAAGTATCAGCCCTGAATGATGCAGCAAGGACCGCGTCCAAGGGAAGGGCGTCGGGGTGCTGGTCGGCTCCCGGTCGCTTTAGTGTCACAACAACGGCAGGAGATCTTCGGGGCGTTCCAGCACGAAAGCCCCTGGATGCCGCTGTAGCGCGCCTTCCTTGCCGTAACCCCACAGTGCATAGGCCACCGGGCATTCGGCGGCGGCTGCCGCGCCGAGGTCCGCTAGACTGTCGCCGACCATCAGCAGGGAGGTCGTGGCCACGCCGAGTTGCTCGGCGGCGGCCAACAGCATGAAGGGTTCCGGCTTGCGCTCCTGACGGCGATTAGGTCCATGCACGGTAACGAAACGCGAGGCGATACCTGCACTGGCCAGCACGGCCAAGGCAAGATCGGGTGGCTTATTCGTAACCACGGCCAGCGGCCAGCGGCCATCCAGCGTAGCGAGGAGCTCAGTGATGCCCGGGAACAATTGTCCACGACCTAATGGCGCCCGCAGGGCTTGTTCATCATAGGCGGCACGCACCCGCTGCAGCGTGGTGCGGTCGGGCGCGGGCAAGCCGTGGCGAGCCAGTGCACGGTCAATGAGGGCGTCCGGGCCGTCGCCGACCCACTGAATGACCTGCATGACGTCGAAGGGCGCCAAGCCTTCCTTCGCCAAGGCGAAGTTCAGGGCATCGCTGATATCGGGTGCGCTGTCGACCAACGTGCCGTCGAGGTCGAAGGCAATGGCGGCAATGGCAGCGATGGCAGCAGGGGCTGGAGTGGAGCGGGGCATGCTTGGGGTACTTGTGGAGCAGAAGTGTGAGGGAACCCCTGCAGCAAACCCGAGGCGATTCTACCTTCGGTGGCTGCAGGCCATGTGAAACGCTTCCTTCCGGCACGTCGCTACTGCTTGGTTCGAGTGCGACAAAGGTTATTGTGGCGGAGTCTGATAGAAAATTCACGCCTCATGCTTGTCCTGTACAAGTCCGACTCGCCGCGATTTGGGTTCGGTGGAGGGGCTGCTAACATGGCAATCATGGAAAACCACACTGTCGAACTGGACGTCCTCATCATCGGTGCCGGTTTGTCCGGTGTGGATGCAGCTTGGCACTTGCAGCGCCAGTTGCCCCACCTGCGTTACGCCATTCTGGAGAGTCGGGCTGAACTGGGTGGCACTTGGAGCCTGTTCCGTTACCCGGGTATCCGTTCCGACTCGGACATGTACACGCTGGGCTTCCCTTTCCGCCCTTGGCGGGGGGAGAGGTCGCTGGCGGATGGCGCTACCATCCTTCAATACATGAAGGACACGGCTAAAGACACGGGTATCGACCAACACATTCGATTACATCATCGTGCCGTTGCGGCGTCCTGGGATAGCGCCATTGCGCGATGGATAGTCACGGTAGAGGTCGGGCCAGAGCGAATGGTGCAAGAACTGTCTTGCCGGTTTCTGCATTTGTGCACCGGCTACTATGACTATGAGCAGGGCCACACCCCTTCGTTTGCGGGCGAGGAAGCATTTCAAGGACAGCGTATCCATCCGCAGTTCTGGCCTGAAGCGTTTGACTACACCGGCAAGCGCGTGGTCGTCATCGGTAGTGGCGCAACCGCGGTCACGCTGGTACCCGCCATGGTGCCGCTCGCTGCACACGTCACCATGCTGCAGCGGTCGCCCACCTGGATTGCCTCGCTGCCATCGAAAGACCCGCTAGCGAATTTTCTACGCAAGTGGCTGCCGGCCGGCTTGGCTCATTCGCTCGTCCGGGCCAAGCAGGTGGCGTACAGCTTGGTCACCTACCAGATTGCGCGTCGCTGGCCGAATGTCATCCGCAAGGCCTTGCGGCAGGGTCAGCGCGCCTTCCTCGGCCGTGAGTACGACATCGATAAGCACCTCACACCGCGCTACCAGCCGTGGGATGAGCGTTTGTGTTTGGTACCAGACGGCGACCTGTTCCGGGCTATTCGCAGCGGCAAAGCGGAAATTGTTACTGACCAGATTGATGCCTTTACGGCTACGGGAATTCGGCTGCAGAGCGGGCGTGAACTGGTGGCCGACGTTGTCGTTACTGCGACCGGGCTGCGCCTCTTGCCGGGTGGTGGACTGAAAGTTCAGGTAGATGGAGTGCCGGTAGATCTCGGCGCCACTTATGCCTACCAAGGCATCATGCTCGGCAACCTTCCGAATATCAGTTTCTGCGTGGGCTACATCAACGCTTCCTGGACGCTCCGCGCCGACTTGGTCTCCCGCTGGATTTGTAGGGTGTTGCGCTTGATGGAGCGCAAGGGCTACACGATGGTGCGTCCGCGTTGCGATGCCAGCACGCTGCAGCCGCACCCATTGTTGGAGTTCCGTGCGGGCTATGTGCAACGCTCGGTAGATATCTTCCCGAAGCAGGGCGCCGGTTTGCCTTGGCGCTTCAAGCAGAATTTTCTATTCGACTTGGCCATGCTCCGCTGGCGCCCATTGCGCGACGGCACACTCGAATTTACGAAGAGTTCTCGCTGAGCGGTGTCTACTCGCTGAGTGACGTCTATCGACATGGGAAGCTGGTGATTTGGGGTCGACGGTTTCAAAGGCGCAGCTGGAGGCTTGCGCCTGGTCACGCGTCGGCGAGAATCCAGCGCGTTGCCTTTTCGGCAATCATCAATGTGGGGCTCGCCGTGTTACCACTGGTGATGTTGGGCATGACACCGGCATCCACCACGCGCAGGCCGGCAATACCGAGCACCCTTAGCCGTGAATCCACTACCGTTTGAGGGTCGCTCGCCTGGCCCATGCGGGTAGTGCCCACTGGATGGAAGATCGTCGTGCCAACATCACCGGCGGCGCGCAGCAGTTCTGCATCTGTTTGTAGCGCCGGGCCTGGCTTGAACTCTTGCGGTTGGTAGTGTGCCAAGGCTGGCTGTTGCACCAGCTTGCGTGCCACGCGCAAGGCAGTTACTGCTGTCGAGCGGTCTTCGTCGGTAGAGAGATAGTTCGGCGCAATGACCGGAGCGGCCATGGGGTCGGGCGATGCAGTCCGTACGGTACCGCGACTGCTGGGGTTCAAGTGGCAAACGCTCGCCGTAAATGCCGGGAACGGGTCGAGCGCTTGGCCGAAGGCGGGCAGGGTGAGCGGCTGTACGTGGAATTCGAGGTCTGGCCAGACCAGTTCCGGTCGGCTGCGGGTGAAGACACCGAGCTGCGAAGGCGCCATGCTCAGGGGGCCCTTCTGCCACAAGGCGTATTGCAGGGCCATAGCAGCCTTGTGCCACCAAGATTGGTAGAGCGTGTTCAGCGTACGCGCGCCCTGCACGCGCCAAGCGGTACGCAGTTGGAGGTGGTCTTGCAGGTTGGCACCGACGCCCGGCAAGGCGTGTTCCACCGGCAGACCGGCAGTACGCAGAAGGTTTGGGTCGCCGACGCCC
>CAIOHZ010000099.1 GCA_903858165.1 uncultured Pseudomonadota bacterium | reverse complement strand
TGCTGCAAAAAGTTGCTGCCAGGCCCGCGGACTCGGGCCTTTCTCTTTCCTGCTTTAAATCGTTCACCGAAGCAGCGCCATGGCGCGAAGCGCTGGATGCCATCAACAGCGGGTCATCGCGACCAGATCCATTTTCTATATTTGGTTTTCTCGAACATTACCACCAGTACGACGAGTACTTTCCTGGCGGACGTGGGTTTACTCTGTGGTTGCTGGTGGTCTTTCGTGACAAAGAGCCCATCGGCTATCTGCCTCTGAAACATACGGAAGAGCGGGTTCTCGGGTTGCAGGCCTCCAAGGTGTCATTTCTGGTCCTGCATGACACCGATCGCCCGCATCTGGTGGCGCGAAACGCCGACGAGTCAGCAGTGGCCGCTGCCTGCTTTCGTTGGCTGGCAGATCATGGTGCTGACTGGAGCTTGCTGGAATTTCACCAGCAAGAAGCCCGTTCGCCATTGGCGCAACTGCCACCTGAATTGCCGGTTAGCCGCTATCGGTTGGCGCATTGGGAATGTCATGAGAACTCGACTTTGCGGATTCGTTGGCCGAGCTTGGCGGCTTACTACGCCGAACTGTCGCCGAACCTGCGAAGCTCGCTGTCGCGATTATCTCGCCGCCTAAGTGAGACAGGGTGCACGGAAGTGGTTTCGTCGCGTGACCCAGCTTGTTTGCCGGCGCTATTCGAACTCTATCTAGAGGTGGAAGAGCGCAGTTGGAAGGCGAACGTAGGCGCCGGCGTCTGTCGTAGTCCCTTGCGCGAAAACTATATGCGGGAATTGATGCGGAACCGAAGATTGTTGGAAGTGGATATCAAGATTCTGCTGCTAGAGGGCGTGGCCATCTCCGGTATCATGACCGGAGCCTTTGGTAATAGCCGTTATCTACTGCAGCTCTCCTACGATGCTGCCTTGGCAAAGCTGGGTCCTGGTTCGCCGATGCTTGCCTTGTGTGTACGCGACTCCTTGCTGGAAGGACGCACCGAATTCAATTTTCTTAATGGGTTTGCTTTCTACAAGACCCGCTGGTTGGCGGACGTAACGCCGACGCGAATCATGCAGATTTATCGCCGTGGCTCCTTGCCCGATTGGCGCCGGCGAGCCGGGATCACCGATGCGCTACATCACTTGCAGGCGTTGCAAGCGGTGGTGCAGCGGCGTGGCGGGGTCCAGGTGATGGAGGCGGCGGCTCTCGGACAGGCCGCGTGTGCCTGCCACACTCGGATGGATGCTCGTTATGAGCGGATTTTTGCCCAGACGTCGCCGCCTAGCGACAGGTCGTCGTCATTTGTTTTCCATAATATTGAAAATTTCAGGCGTTAAGTTAAATAGATGATTACGGGCTCGTCACCCGGGGGATTCTCGTCTCCAGCAGCGAAGACGTGAACGGACAAAGCATCCGTCACGGGCGCGGCAAACCAAGGGCTCTGCCTCGCGGCGGAGAAGAAGTAAAAGACGAGACCACGGGGGCAACCCATGAAAAACTCACACGTAACGCGTGTCTTGCTAGCAGGCGCGGTGCTGGCAGCTGCCATCCTGCCGGCCACGGCGAGTGCGCATGCCGACGACGTGCTGGCTCGCGCCAGCACCGGCGATACCATCAACGTCGAGTGGAACGCGGTAATGCTGCAGGCCATTCGCGATACCAAGCCTGGTCCGCCGATGACGGCGCGCGCGATTGCGATTGTGCATACCTGCATTTACGACACTTGGGCGGCTTACGACGCCAAGGCCTCGGGCACCCAGTTCGGGGGTAATCTGCGCCAACCGCAAGGCGCCCGCACGGCAGGCAACAAGCGCCAGGCCATCAGCTACGCCGCTTACATGGCACTCGCCGACCTTTACCCCTCGCAGAAGACCAAGTTTGCCGCCAAGCTCGTGGCGCTGGGTTACGACACGTCGGCATCGTCGCTGGCCGCGACGGGCGCCAGCACGCCGGCTGGCGTGGCCAACACTGCCTGCGGTGCCGTGCTGGCCTTCCGCCACGCTGATGGCAGCAATCAATTGGGGAATACGCCGGGTGGCACTACCGCACCCTATTCCGATTACACCGGCTACCAGCCGGTCAATACGCCCACGCAACTCACGGACCCCAACCGTTGGCAGCCATTGGCGGTGCCCAACGCGGCGGGCGTGGTCAGCACGCAGAAGTTCATCACGCCGCACTGGATGAAGGTTGCGCCGTTCGCGCTAACCTCGGCCAACCAATTCCTGCCGCCGCCGCCGGCCATGGTCGGCTCGTCGCGATATCAGCGGCAGGCAAAGGCAGTACTGGATATCAGCGGCAGGCTTACCGATCGACAGAAGGTGATTGCCGAGTATTGGGCGGACGGTCCGTCTTCCGAGTTGCCCCCAGGGCACTGGACTCTATTCGCCACGTTCGTGTCGCGCCGTGATGGCTATTCGATGGACCAGGACAGCAAACTGTTTTTTGCGCTGGGAAATTCCTTGCTCGATGCCAGCATCGCTTGCTGGAGCGCCAAGGTGGTGTACGACTCGGTTCGTCCAGTCACGGCTATCCGTTACTTGTTCGGCGGCCAGACGGTGCGTGCCTGGAACGGCCCTGGGCAGGACGGTGTGCTCATTGACGGCGCCGATTGGAAGCCTTACCAGCCGGTCACTTTTCCTACGCCGCCATTCGCCGAGTACTCCTCGGGCCATAGCACCTTCAGCCGTGCTGCCGCCGAGGTACTGCGTAACTTCACGGGGAGCGACGCGTTCGGTGGCTCCGCCACCATCGCGGCGGGTAGTTCGCCGGTGGAACCCGGCGTGGTGCCTGCGCAGGACCTGACCCTGTCCTGGAGGACGTTCCGGGAGGCTGCCGACGAGGCCGGTATGTCGCGCCGTTATGGCGGCATCCACTTCGAGGACGGCGATCTTGTCGCCCGGAAGATGGGTGCGCAGATCGGCGAGCAGGTCTGGCACAAGGCGGAACAGCTTTTTGGTGACAATTCCGACGATCGGTAGACCAATACCGGCACGGAAAACAGTATCGGGGGTTCCCTTGGCCCCGATCCTGCGGTAGGATTATGGGCTCAGCGGTAAACGCTGTGCTGCGCGCCCGTAGCTCAGTTGGATAGAGTACCTGGCTACGAACCAGGTGGTCGGAGGTTCGAATCCTTCCGGGCGCGCCAATCCTGTTCCGCAACCCTCTGGTCAGCACGTCTGGTCAGAGGGTTTCCTTTTTTGGGTTTCCCTGTTTTTAAGTTAAGGCGCCCGCGTTTTTGCGGTCTTGCCGCCTTAAACGTGCGGGAATTCCCGTAGCCACTTGGTGGCCACCCACTTTTCGCCTGCCAGCACCGGCATTCCGCCGTGCAGGGTGCCCGTCGTCGGGTCCGGCCTGCCATAACTGAAAAAAACGGCATTGCCCTTGTGGGCCGCTATCTCCAGTTTCGCCTCGGGAAAGTTGGTGCCGCCACCGCGCTCAGGCGTATTCAAGTACATCACCAGCGAACCCACTCGTTGCCCGCCACGCGCCAGAAAAGGCGCCGCGCCAGGCTTGGAGGGGTCCACGTAGTCGTGGTGGGGGCGGTATTCCTGGCCAATCTGGTAGCGCAGTACTTGAATCGCTTCGCCATGGTCGAGCGGCCAGCGCAGCAAGGCAGCAATACGGCTCTCGAGCTTTTGCAGTAGCGAATTTTCACCCCTCGAAAATGCCATACCGCTGCTGCTCCTTCCGTCATCTTGACGGGTATGGCCGGTCTGCAGGTCGATGACCTGGGACGCCTCTATCCGCGCTTGTGCCATGGCCACGAGAGCATCGCATTCGTCGTCGGCCAGCAGTCCTCCGAACAGGACCACGCGTGGATGATCGAGACTGAATAGCACCTGCACGTCCCGGTCTGGAGTAGACACGACGGAGGGCCAGTCCAGGCCGAGTGGTTCAGGGACCGGCGAGATGGCGCTAGTGATCGAAGTCGTGACAGTAGGGTTACTGCCTTGCAAAACAAGGAGTTCTGACTCCAAGGTGCGCGTCAAAAAATCGAGTGCTGCCTCTTCCGGAGCGCCGCGCTCGATGAGCGTGGCCAGCAAGCGCTCGGGCGGGGTACCTCGCCGTATCTCGGCTAGCAGCCAGGCGATTTGTTCAGCAGGGATATCCATGAACTCCTCCCGTCTCGTGCTGAGCATAGCCGCTGCGGGGGTCTCGTGGCATCCAACAGAGTGTGTCGCTAACTGTCACGCACCGGTCATCCCGCTGTCATAACCGCGAGGCTAAATGACCTCCTCACATCCTGCCCCGGAGAAACAGTCAGATGAGCAGCCTTGCCAAACATCGTAACCTTGTATTGCTTGCGGCTTCCGTAGCTGCTTTGAGTGGTTGCGGCGCCGAAAAGATCGTGTCGCCCGGCACCGGCGGCAATGTCAGCATCGTCAATAACACGCCGGCGCCCCCGCCGCCGCCGCCGCCGCCGGTTAGCACCCTCGTCACTCCGGCCGCAGGTTGCCCCACCATCGACGATCCGCTGGGTCTCAAGGATCTCGGCACAATCACGGGTCCGACGGGTACGTACCGCAACTGCGAGTTGCCGGCGCGCATTACTCGCTCCAGTCGCCTGACCAAGATTCCTGGTCTCCTGTACTCCATGGGAGGCCGTGTTGATGTCGGTTCCGACCTTGGCGCAGCACGCGTCGCCGGTGAAGTCTCCATCACCCTCACCATCGACCCGGGTGTCGTGGTGTTCGGCTCCAGCGGTGTTTCCTGGCTCGCAGTCAATCGTGGCCACAAGATTGCTGCCGTCGGCAACGCTGCTTCGCCCATCGTGTTCACTAGCCGTGACAACGTCCTCGGCTTGGCGACGGACGATTCGCAGGGTCAGTGGGGCGGCGTCGTGTTGTTGGGCCGCGCGCCCATCACCGACTGCACCGTCGCTCCGGCCGCGGTCCCGGGTTCCGTTAACTGCGAGCGTCAGACCGAAGGCGCCGTCGACCCGGCCTACTTCGGTGGTGCCACGCCTGCCGACAACAGTGGCACGATGAAGTACGTGCAAATTCGCTACTCCGGCTATGTGCTCTCAGGTAACAGCGAATTGCAGGCCTTGACGCCGAGCGGCGTCGGCAGTGGCACGGTGCTGCAGTACATCCACTCGCATAACAGTTCCGACGACGGGCTCGAGGCCTTCGGCGGTACGGTTGATATGAAGAACCTGGTGGTTACGGGTGCCGACGACGACACTCTCGACCTCGATGTCGGCTACCGTGGTCTTATCCAGTACGTCATTGGTGTCCAGAAGACCTCCGGCAACCCGGACTCCATGATTGAACTGGACTCGGCTAATGCGCTCGAGACCCAGACACCGCGCACCTGGATGCGCTTGGCCAACTTCACCTTCGTGCACAAGAACCCCGCTTCGGGTAACACAGCGGCGATGTTGTTCCGCGGCGCCGCTGACGCTTCTTTGGTCAACGGTCTGGTAGTTTCGTCAATGGCCTGCTTGCGTCTCAGCGGTGCCAACATCCTCACCACCGATGCGGCCATCGATAAAATCGGCGCGCCGGTGTTCAAGTCGGTAGCCATGCAGTGCAACGCCAATGCCTTCGTTGGCTCTAGCGGCCTCACGGCACAGCAGGTTTCGGATGTCTTCAATGCGGCGGGTAACAACAATTCGTCGGTTTTCACTTCGACGCTGACGAGCACTTTCGTGAACGGCGCGAACGAGACGGCGGTCACGGCAACCGATCCGAAGACGATCGCTACCGGGTTTGAAACGACTACGGCGGTAGGTGCCGTGAAGAGTGCCACCGATACGTGGTATGCCGGCTGGACGTGCAACTCCGTGACGGCGAACTTCGGCTCGTCGAGCAAGGCCTGCACCTCGCTTCCGACGCTCTGATCCGCCAACCCCGAGGACGTCTCATGGACCACCCGATCGTAGGCGCCCGTGCCTTGTTACTGGCTGCAGCCATCGCCTCGCCGTTGGCTGTCGCCCAGGAAATTGCCAGCGAGCAGCCCACAGAGGCGGCTGCCGCGAGTGGTAGCGAGGTCGACATCGACCTCGTGGGCGAGGTTGTGGTGGTCGGCCGCAAGGACCAGAATCTGCAGCAGGCGACTACGCAGGTTATCGCGGTCCTTTCGGCCGAAGACATTGCCCGTACCGGCGACGGTGACGTCGCCGGTGCGCTGAGTCGCGTTACGGGTTTGAGCGTCGCGGGGAACGGGTTTGTTTACGTACGTGGCCTCGGGGACCGCTATTCCCAGGCTTATCTCAACGGTTCGCCGCTGCCCAGCCCCGAGCCACTGCGGCGCGCTGTGCCGCTCGATCTGTTCCCGACGGACGTCATTGCCTCGTCGTTGGTGCAGAAGAGCTACTCGGCAAACCTGCCCGGCGAATTTGGCGGTGGTCTCATCAACCTGACCACGCTCGCTGTGCCGCGCGAGCCGTTCCTGAAGATTGGTCTTGGTGTCAGCGGCGATGCGGAGTCGACGGGGCAGCTGGGCTATTCGCACTACGGCAGTGAGTACGACTACACCGGACGTGACAGTGGTATTCGCGACCTGCCACCGGCGCTGGGAGCTTTCTACGCCAGCGGCGCGCGGCTCAGCAGCGGCACGGTGGATGGTGGCGAGATCGCCAAGCAGTTTTTGAACTGGCGCAATGCGCTGGTGCAGGAAATTGGCCGCATGCCGGCCAACTTCTCCGGGACGGTTACGGGCGGCACCTCGCGTAGTCTCGGCAACGGCGAACTGGGGCTCGTTGCCACGGCGGGCTATAGCAACACATGGCGCACGCGCAGCATCCTGGAACAAAGCCCCGCGAATTTTGACCTCTCGGCGGTGGACAAGGACTATCGTAAGGTGGCGAGCGAAAACCGCATCGTCGTCAACGCGCTGGCCGGCGTTGGCTTTGAGTCGGAGACCGGCAACAAACTTCGTTGGACCAATCTGCTGGTTCGCGACACCTTGAAGCGCACGAGTCTTGCCGAGGGCAAGCAGAACAACCAGCGGCCTACTTTCGATTTCCTCGAGCAAGAGACGGGCTGGTACGAACGGCAGTTATGGTCTACGCAGCTCAGCGGCGCCGTCGATCTCGGTTTTGTGCGCGTGGATGCGCGTGCAGCTTATGCTAAGTCCACTCGCCAAGCGCCGTTCGAGCTGGGGATTGGCTACTCCCGCACCAATCTCGCTGCCAGTCCTTACGGGGCGCAGTTCATCAACCGCCTCGACAATGGCCAGACTGGCTATGTGCGCGCGACATTCTCGGAGCTTGATGAGGCCTTGGTCTCGTTCGGCCTCGATTTGTCGCGGAACTTCGGTGACCACGCGGTTGTTTCCGCAGGCTACGAACACTCGCGAACTCGCCGTGATTCGCGTCGCCGTGAATTTCTGGTAGTTGCGCCTTCGGACTTCCCGAGTGGCGTGGCGATGCTCCGGCCGGACTACCTGCTGGGCCCAGCAGTGGTCGACTACTTTGGCATTGACGTGGTGGAAACGACTGAAACGGACCCCGCCTTCGCGGCCGAACTCGAGACGGATGCAGCGTACGCGCAAGTGCAGGCTGAATTGGTTGATGGGCTTGAGTTGAATTTGGGTGCTCGCTACGAAGATGCCACGCAGTCCGTGGATCCTCTGCAAGTGTTCCGTACAGCCTCGTCTTCGAGTGCGGGTACGGCGCTGGCCAACGACTACGTCTTGCCCGCCATGACGCTCACTTACAAGTTTTTTGACAACATGCAGGTGCGGGCGAATGCCTCTAAGACCATCGCGCGCCCGCAGTTCCGCGAACTGATGTTCCAGTCGTACTTCGATCCGGAAAGTAACCGCGCCTACCGTGGCAATCCCTTGCTCGTCGACAGTGAGTTCACGAATACGGAACTGCGTTACGAGTGGTATTTTGCTCCGGGCCAGCGTTTCGCTGCGGCCGCGTTCCACAAGCAGATTGAAAACCCCATTGAGGCCTTCACGGGCTTCAACGACAACACGCCGGTGACCAGTTTCGCCAACGCGCCGAAAGCAAGCTTGTATGGCTTGGAACTGGAGGCCGAACGCCATTTTGACCTCGATGTTCTTTCCGACAAGGCTTTCTTTGAGACTCGCAAGCTAGTGGTTATTGGCAACTACACTTGGTCGCGCTCGAAGATTGAAGTGGGCGCCGGTGATACCACCGCCGTGTTCGGCACGAGTTTGCAGCCGGCTAGCAATTTCTTCGCCAATGGCACTTCATTGACGGGCCAGTCGGACCACCTGGTGAACCTCCAGTTGTCGATGCAGGACTCTGCTCGCCTGTCGCAGCAGACGCTGCTGTTGTCCTATACGAGCGACCGGGTTTCCAGCCGTGGTGCTGCTGGGTTGCCGGATGTGGTGGAGTCGCCTGGGTTGAATGTGGATTTCGTGGTTCGGCAGGGCGTTACCTGGTTCGGTCAGAATCTCGAGTTCAAGTTCGAGGCCCGGAACCTGCTGGGGACCGATTTCGAGGAATTCCAGCAGCGCGGCGCCAATCGCGTGTACTTCAACCGCTACGACAACGGAGTGAGGTTGGCGCTGTCGGTGTCTGCCAGCTTCTAACCATGAACCTATGCCCGCCCACGTGCGTTCAGCCGTGGGCGGTGTAGACTGGGTCCATGATGCGCTCCTGGCGGTTCCGCAGGTTCGGGTCTTGGCTGGCCCTACTCGCTCTGTTCACCGTGGTCATGCCGGTGCACGGCGATTCGCTTTCGGCTGCGCCCGCAACGGCGGGTGCGCCGCCTTGCCATTTGGCCATGGATATGGTGCCCGATGCCCCGGCAGATGCCGGGGTCGTGCAGCCGCACCCGCATTGTCAGCAGGCACAGCAAGGCATGGGCGGCTGCCACTGCGTGCAGGCGATGGCAGCCGTCGTCACTCCATCGTTCCACTTGCAAATATCGCTGGCGCCCTCGCCCTTGGGGCAGGGCATGCTGCCGTCTGTCTCGCCCCTGAAGATAGCGCGCTTCCGCCCGCCAATCTTGTCGCTGTACGGCTGACGGTAGCCCTTGGTGGGCTGAATGGAGTCGATGGGCTGACGGCGTTGCCGTTACCGCCCAGGAGCGGCGAATGAAAATCTTTGATGTATTGACGCGCGCCCGGACCGCATTGGCGCTCGCGGGCCTCATGGCCCTTTCAGGTTGTGCGGTGAGCGTGCCGCGCGAAGCGGAAGTTCGAACGCAGTTGCCGGCTACCGCGCGGTGGGCCGCCAGCGTTTGGGGGGCGGCTATCCCGGGCCAGGGCACTGGTGATGAACCTAGCGATGGGTCTGGCGTCGGGTCTGGCGTCGGGTCTGGCGCTGCGCCGGCGGAAGCGTCGGTAGGCGCTTCGGTTGGGACGTCGCCGCCTCGTGTCCTGACGGCTGAAGGGGCGGTCAGGCTTGCTTTCGGTGAGAACCCACGTGCGCGGTTATTACGGGCCGAGTTCCTCAAAGAAATGGCAGCGGTAGACGCTGCCGCTGCCGCCGGCGGAGTGTCTTGGTCTTGGTCACGATTGCGACCGGAAGCCGGTCTGGCGCAGTTGGCGTTGGCGCTCTCGGTGCCGTTGGAGGACTGGTTGACCTTGCCGGCGCGTCGCCGCCAGGCGTACTGGGACCGGGCGGCGGCGGCGCAGCGTGCCGGATGGGAAACCCTGCAGTTGGAACACGAAGTGCGCATCGCCTGGGCTACGGCGGTGGGTATGGCCCAGCGGTCAGCCGAGTTGGCCACGGCGGCGGAGGTGGCAGGGCTGGAGGCGGAACTGTCTAGCCGCTACCACGATGCCGGAAGCCTATCGCGCGCTGATTGGCATGCCCACGAATTGCAGTCGGGTGAGGCGCTAAGCGCTGCAGCCGAAGCTTCGGTGGCCGCCGCCATTGCTCGCGCCACCTTGGCCACCTTGCTGGGTCTACCTTCCACAGACCCGAGGCTGCTCCTTCCCGAGCAATTACCTGCATTGCCCCAGATTCCCTCTGCGGATACGGAGCGCACGGCGGCGCTTGCGGCGCAGGCCTTGCGACAGCGCCTCGACCTACGCGCGGCGCGTAGCGGTGTCACGGCACGCCTCCTCGAGGCGGCGCGGGTGCACCGCTGGTCGAAGCTGCCCGCACTGCAATTGGGCGTTGAAAGTGAACGCGAGCCGGATGGCGAACGGCGGCGCGGCCCAGCTTTGGAGGGCGAGTGGTCACCGGTGCGGGTAGCGGAGGCTGGCCTGGCCACTGCTACGGTGAACGCAGCACAGGCGCAGGCCGAGTTGCTGGCGGTACAAGTGGTCAACGAAGTGACGCTGCGTACACAGGCCTATCGCCGCGCAGTGGAGTTAGCCAACCTACAATCCGAGCGGCTCGTGCCTTTGCAGGAAGCGAAGCTCAGCGAATCTCTCAAGAGATACAACTACATGTTGGAAGGGCCGTTCGCACCGTTGGAGGAACGACGCCATGGTGCCGCGATGGCGGCGCGGGCAAGCGAGTGGCAGTTAGCTGCGTGGGTGGCGTTTCAGGAATTGCAGCAAGCCCTTGGAGATGCACCATGAATTTCACACGACGACAGTTGTTGCAGGGCGGTGGGCTGGCAGTGGCCGCGCTGGCTGGCAGCACAGCCCCAGCGGTGGCGGCAAGCTCCAGTCTCCCGAAAAGTGCACCACACCCCTTGGAGAATTTCCCGGACCCGCTAGCGCCGGCCGCCCGCAAGGCAGGACAGGCGCCGGTCACTACGCTTAACGGTCGCAGTCTGCCGGCGCGCTGGCGTGATGGTGCGCGCGAGTTTCATCTGGTGGCTGAAGAAATCGAGCATGACTTCGCGCCCGGCCAGGCTGGTAGTACGCGCATCAAGGCTTGGGGCTACAACGGCACTACGCCGGGGCCAACGCTTGAGGCGGTAGAAGGTGAGCGGGTGCGTATCTACCTCACCAACCGTCTGCCGGAGCACACCAGTATTCACTGGCACGGCTTGTTGTTGCCGGCGGGCATGGATGGCGTGAGCGGCTTGACGCAAGCGCCTATTCCGCCTGATGAAACCTGGGTCTACGAGTTCGAACTGCGTAACCACGGCACCTTCCTTTACCACCCGCATGCGGATGAACTGCTGCAAGTAGCCACGGGGCTGATGGGCATGTTCATCGTGCATCCCCGCGGCAGCGAAGACCGCGTGGACCGCGACTTTGCCATGCTGTTGCACAACTGGTCCGTGCATCCGGGAACCTACCGTCCAGACCCATCAGTTATGACGGATTTCAATCTGTGGACATTCAATTCGGTGGTTTTCCCCGCCATCGATTCCATGTTGGTGAAGCGCGGCGAGCGGGTCCGCATTCGTATCGGCAACTTGTCCATGCATGACCACCCCATGCATCTGCATGGCTTTCGCTTCTATGTGACCGGTGGTGACGGCGGCCGTTGGCCGCGCCACACCTGGCACCCGGAGGTGACCGCGTTGGTGGCGGTGGGGCAGACGCGCGACTTGGAGTTCGTGGCGGACGTGAATGGCGATTGGGCCTTCCACTGCCACAAAGCGCACCACACCATGAACGCCATGGGGCATGACATTCCGAATCCGCTTGGTGTGAAACAGCAAGATCTGGCGGAGCGGATACGCGAAGTGTTGCCAGGCTACATGGCCATGGGTGAACACGGCATGGCCGAACACCAAGTGCACACCGACATGGGGCATATGGAAGGTCCGGAAAACACCATGCCCATGATGATGGGCGAGGGGCCCTTCGGGAAGCTGGAGATGGGCGGCATGTTCACCGTGGTGAAGGTGCGCGATGAACTACCTAAAGATGGCAGCGACCCGGGGTGGTACCAACACCCGCGGGGGACGCAGGTGCGGCGTGTTAGCCAGGACCCGGCGTTTCGGCTGAAGTAAGTTCTAGTGCTGCTAGGCGCGCTTCGAGGCTGGCTACGCGCGCTTCGAGGCGGGCTTCCAGTTCAGCCATCCGTTCCGCCAAGGCAGTGGTTTGGGCTACGGCGTCCGCGCCGCGCGAGGTGACTGCGCTGCCGTGTACGGCAGCGGGCGCCGGGTCGCCATTGGCGGCTGCGGCGGCCACGCTTTCCGCGTCATCGCCCAGCAGGTGCGCCCAGCGCGCCTCGCGGGCGCCTGGCGCGCGGGGCAGGCGTACTACCAGTGGTCTTTCCTCTCGCATCGCCAAACTGTCGAGGGCGTCTTGAACATCTTCGAGCCCGGCGAACGGGTGCAGGCGATGGCCATGGGCGCGCAGTTCGCCAGGCGTTTGCGGGCCCCGCAGCAGCAGTTCGCAGACGATGGCCCGTTCGGCAGCCGTGAACTGTAGCGAACCGAACTCGGTGTTGCAGAACAGCTGCTTGTACTTCGGAACGCGGCTGCCGAAGCCGCTACGTTCGAGAACCAAGCGCTGCTTCACCAACTGGTCTATCACGGCCTGCACTTCGGCCTCGGCAAGGTTGAGAACGGGCTCCCGGTTGGTCTTCTGGTTACAACCGGCCGTTAACGAGTTCACCGATAGGGGATACTGGTCAGGGGTGGTGGTTTCTTTTTCCAGCAGCACGCCAATCACTCTGGCTTCGCCCGTATCCAGTGCCACTTTCATTTTTTCCTGTTCCTTGGCTTGCGGCAGACCCGCACACCCCGTAGTTTACCGCTCCGCGCGTACCCGCCGCTGTCATTCCCGCACCTGGCGTGAGGCTGCGCAAATACTTCATCTCTGGACCCAAGCATGACTCTGCTGCGACTTAATGACGCCTGTCTGGCCTTTGGCCTGCGCCCGCTACTCGACCACGCCATGCTGGAGGTGGCGGCTGGGGAGCGGGTGTGCTTGCTGGGCCGAAATGGTGAAGGAAAAAGCTCGCTGCTGCGCGTATTCGCCGGCGAACAACTGCTGGATAGTGGGCAAGCTTGGCGTTCGCCCGGCAGTCGTGTGGCTTTGTTGCAGCAAGACGCGCTGACGGAAGATACGCGGCCCGTGGCGGAAGTGGTTCGCGAAGGGCTGGATGCAGCGGACCCGGGCGCGCTCGAAGACTGGCAAATAGAGATGCGTATCGCTGAAGTGCTGGAGCGCCTCGAGTTGGACGGCGAAGTGCCGCTGGCGGATCTCTCTGGCGGTTGGCGTAGGCGTGCCTTGCTGGCACGAGCGCTTGCGGCGGACCCGCAGGTATTACTGCTCGACGAGCCTACCAACCACCTCGATGTCGAAGCCATCCTGTGGCTCGAGAAGTTTTTGCAGTCCTATCGCGGTGCGGTGCTGTTCGTCAGCCATGACCGTGCCTTCATCCGTCGTGTTGCCACGCGCATCGTCGAGCTCGATCGTGGTCGTCTGACGGGCTGGCCCGGCACGTACGACGAATACTTGATTCGTAAGGCCGAGGCTTTGCGCGTGGAAGCGGACCAAAGCGCGCTCTTCGACAAGCGTCTCGCCCAGGAAGAGGTGTGGATTCGCAAGGGTATCGAAGCGCGGCGAACTCGTAACGAAGGCCGTGTTCGCGCACTTTATGCGCTCCGCGAAGAACACCGTCAGCGACGAAATCGTATGGGCACCGCCAACTTTCAGGTTCAAGAAGCGCAGACCTCCGGAAAGTTGGTCTTCGAGTCAGAAAATCTCACACACGGTTACGGCGAAGTGCCGTTGGTACGTGGGTTGAATTTGCGCGTCATGCGCGGCGACCGCTTGGCCTTGCTGGGCCCCAATGGTGCGGGCAAGACCACGCTCTTGCGTTTGCTGCTGGGGCAGTTGGAGCCGCAATCCGGCAGTGTCCGGCAGGGGACGAAGCTGGAAGTGGCTTATTTTGACCAGCAGCGCGCGCAGTTGGACCCAACTGCCACGGTCATGGAGAACGTCACGGGCGGTGGCGATAGCGTCACCATCAACGGGCAGCGTCGTCATGTTTCCGGTTGGCTACAAGAATTTCTCTTTCCGCCCGAGCGCTTGAATTCACCCGTCTCTATGCTGTCAGGTGGCGAGCGGAACCGTTTGTTGCTAGCGCGCTTGTTTGCGCAGCCCGCCAACTTGCTGGTCATGGACGAACCCACCAACGACCTCGATGTAGAAACGCTCGAGTTGCTGGAAGAACGGATTGCCGAATTCAACGGAACGTTGCTGCTGGTGAGCCACGACCGGGAGTTCGTCGACAAGGTGGCTACCAGCGTCATCGCGTTCGAGGGCGAAGGCCAAGTGCGTGAATACGTCGGCGGCTTCAGCGACTGGCTGCGCCAACGGCCTGCCGTGGCGGCGCGGTGGCGCGACAGCACCCGTGGCGCGGTTGCAGTCGAGGTTGCAGGCGCGGCAGCCTCGGCTGCAGCGCCAGTGACGCCTGTGCCAGCGAGCGCGGCGCCGGTGCCTTCTGCCGTCGCCACGCCCGTTCGAAAGCGCAAGCTTTCCTACAAGGACCAGCGCGACCTCGAGCAAGCGCCGGCGCGCATAGCTGCGCTGGAACAAGAGCAAGCGGCACTGCAAGTGCGCTTGCAAGATTCGGCCTTCTATTCACTGCCTCGCGAGGAAAGTGCGCCGGTGCTGGCGCGCTTGCAGGCGCTGGCGGCGGAGCTCCCGAAGGCTTACGAACGCTGGGAAGCGTTGGAGGCGATGGCGGACGGTGCCTGAGCAGCGCCCCGTTCGCGACGGATACGGCTGACGGTCAGCCAGACGAATCCGCCGATGACGCCGATGAGTACTGCCATCAGCACAGCAAGCCACCAGTGGAAACGCCAGGCTTCTAGCAAGCCGAAGAGGACCCCGATGGGTGTGGTGACCAGCAATAACGGTTTGGCTATACGCATGGGCTTAATGTGCTCCATACAAAGCGGCGTCGCGCGCCGTGGTGGGTAGGAATTGCGGCGCTTGCGCCGCATGGGTGGCTTGTTCGAAGGCATAGGCCAACTGCAGCAGGCTAGCTTCGGTCCACGGCTGGCTAATAAACGATAAACCTAGTGGCAAGCCATCGCTGAAAGCCATGGGTAGTGTCAGTGAAGGCCAGCCAGCGACTGCTGCTGGCTGGCTGCTGGAGACGCTGACATGGTCGGTGAGGACTGCGTCGGTTTTCCAAGCGGCCGCGTTGGTGGGCGCCACCAGCGCATCCAGACGTTCAGTGGCGAAAAGTTCGCGCAAGCGGGTTTGCGTGGCGTCGCGACCGGCACGCAGTGCGTCGAGATAAGCGCGGTCGGTCAGTGGTCCCTTGCCAACCGCCATATGAAACAGTTCCTGCTCGAAGACCGGCATCGTATTCGCGCGGTGCGCTTCATTCCAGACGATGAGTTCTGCGAGCGTATCGCGGTCTGCAGGTGCGCGGTTAGCCTGTAGCCACGCTTCCAGATCGGTTTTGAATTCGTAGAGCAAAACAGTGAACTCTGCATCGCCAGCAGCTTCCATGGCTTTTGCTGCGCGGCTCTTGCCACCTAGGGTGACTTCCACAATGGTGGCGCCCTGCTCGCGTAGCGTCACGATTGCAGCGTTATAGGCAGCCTCGACGGCATCATTGCTGCCAGCGCCGCTATAGTCGCGTAGCGCCCCAATCCGCTTGCCGCGCAGCGTGGCGCTGGCAAGTGCGGCCGTGTAATCCACGCTGCCACGGGTCGTGTGCGGCGCTTGCATCACGTTCAGCAGCAACGATGCATCAAACACCGTACGCGTCATGGGGCCAGCCGTGTCCTGACTGTGTGCGATAGGGATGATGCCAGTGCCTTCAATCAAACCCACTGTTGGCTTCAGGCCCACTAGTCCGTTCAGGCCGGAAGGGCAGATGATGGAGCCATCGGTTTCGGTGCCGACGCCGAGTGGTGCGAAGTCGGCCGCGATGGCGACACCGGTACCACTCGACGAGCCACAGGGATTACGGTCCAGTGCGTAGGGGTTGCGGGTTTGGCCACCAACGCTGCTCCAGCCACTGACGCTGTGCGTGCTGCGAAAATTGGCCCATTCGCTCAAATTGGTTTTGCCGAGGATGATGGCGCCAGCGGCGCGCAAACGTGCGACGAAAGGCGCATCGCTGTTGGTCTTGAAATCCACGAGCGCCAACGAACCGGCGTGCGTTGGAAGGTCATCGGCAGTGGCGATATTCGCCTTCAATAATACTGGAACGCCGTGCAATGGGCCGCGTAATTGTCCGGCGCGACGTTCGCTGTCCAGTTGTCGAGCCTCATCGACGGCGGCGGCATGCAGGTGCACGACTGCATTCAGACGGGGGCCCGCATCGTCGAGCAGGGCGATGCGTTGCAGCAGGCGTTGAACTTCCGCTTCGCTGGTGGTTTGCCCGGCAGCCAGTTGTGCCAGTAGCGCGGCAGCACCGCAGCGACTGGCGGTGCACTCGGTATTGCTGACGGGAGCCGCAGTTGCCCTAGGCAGCCAGAAGTTGGCTAGGCACAAAACCAGTAAGAAGCGCGAGCAGTGTCTCAAGTTTCGTCTCATGTCTTTTCGCTCCTGCGTTGGCTTTGCGTTGGTTTTTTTCGTGAAGGCATGTGGTACTCATGAATGTCGTAGCCAGTGGCGGCAGCAATGCGGATATAGGCTTCGCCGTCGCGCCGGAAGTGCTCGGGTTCCACTAACGGCGCTGTGCGGGCAGCCGCTTGTTTGAAGGCGCTAGCGGCCGAGCCGGCAGCCGCCAGCCAGCGCAGATTTAAGACAGTCGGGGGAAGTAGTTCCACTTCCTCTCGCTCCAGCGCCAGCAGCATGGCGTTAGGTTCGACGAAAGCCACTTCGATGATTTCGCTGCCGTCCGCTTCTGGGACGGCCTCTGGCGGCGCTTCACCCAGAAAGAACCATGTATCGAAGCGACGGGAGGTGCCGGCTGGCGCTATCCAGCGGGCCAATGGCACCAGTGCATACAGGTTGCTCGCTACATCGAGGTCGATGGCTGTCTCTTCGCGCGCCTCGCGGAGAGCGGCATGGCGTGCGGCGGCTAGTGGGTCGTTGCTCAAGCCGGCGACGGCGGTGTGGTCCGCGTCGTCGATCCGGCCACCTGGGAATACCCAGTGGTTAGCGCCGAACACCAGTCCTTCATTGCGCTTGCCCATCAGCACGGAGAAGGGGTCGGTGCGCAGGAGTAGCAGGCTCGCCGCCGGAATCATGTGGTTGTTCACGAGCCCTCCATCCAGTGCGCATGAGGAGACTCGCCGGCGTTCTTGCGCAGCAGTTCGCGGTACACGCGTTCGCAATCTACCGGGTTCGTTTCGAGGTGAAAAACGCTCATCAGGGCTCCGGTCACGGTGAAAGTGACCTGCCGGCTCAGTGTAAGCCAATCCAGGGGCGCGGCCCCGCCCTATACTTCGGGAATGAACTGCCAATGGACCCATCCATGACCTCTGCCCTGGGCGCTGGTGCGGCCTTGCGGCCGCCCTATTTGCGGCCCGATGTGTCGGGCTTGTTCGAGGCCTTGCGGGCGTCTGGCGCAGTGGGTTGCGTGGCCGTGGTGAGCCATGCCGAGGGTTCGACTTATTCCAAGCCGGGCGCGCTCATGCTGTTCGCCGCGGATGGGCGGCAGGCGGGCTTGTTGAGCGGCGGCTGTCTCGAAGGCGACTTGGCTGACCGTGCGGCCCGCGTCATGCAGACCGGCCTCGTGGAAGTCGTGCACTACGACGCCCGCGACGTCGAGCAGGACGTTCTGTTCGGGCTGGCCTTTGGCTGCGAGGGCTTGCTCGGTATCCATTTGCTGCCGCTTGGGCCGCAGCATGGCTACGAGCCACTGGCGACCTTGGCGGCCGCCACCCGGGCAGGCCAAGGTGCGCTCTGGGGTCTTTTCACTGCGGGGCCGCGTAACGGGCAAGTGCTGGTGGTGCCCACCCTCTTGGAAGCACATACGCCGTTGAATGGTTGGACTTTGCCTGGCGGGCATGCGGCGCTGGCCGGAGGGCTGTCCGTCGCCGACGAACTCTTGCTCCTGCGCATGGCCCCCGTGCCGCGCTTGTTGCTGTTGGGCGCCGGGGCCGAAGCACCAGCGCTGGCGGCTGGCGCCTTGGCGTTGGGTTGGCAGGTGACGGTATTGGACCATCGTGAGAGTTGGGCCAGCCCGGCCCGCTTCGCCGCTGGGGTAGAGGTGCGTACTCTGGACCCCCGCGAGCCAATGGCCCCTGCGCAGCCCTCGGCGTCGGTCGGCACGTCTCTGCCAGCCGCCGACGCGGCCGTGGTCATGGCGCACCACCTCGAGGTCGACGCCGCTTGGCTGGCTTGCTTGGCCGAAACGCATACTCCTTGGATTGGCCTGCTGGGCCCTGCGGCTCGGCGTGGTCGCTTGCTGGCCCGTATCGGCCTCCAGTCACCGGCTTTTGCCGGACGTGTTCAGGGCCCGGTGGGCCTGCCGGTGGGCGCACGTACGCCGGAAGAAATTGCCCTGTCCATTCTCGCCGCGGCGCAGCAGGCCGTGGCCGCACAAGGAAACGGCTGATGTCGGTCCAAACGCTGTTTCCCACGCAGGTTTACCACGGCGCCCTCATGCGCACTGGCGGCGAGGTGCTGCGCAAGCGTCTGCTGCGCGAGTGCTTGCAACTGCCCGAAGATGACTTGGCTGGCCAGCGCTGGTCCGCAAAGAACTACCCTGGCGGCTACACCTCGTATGGCTCGGTTTGCCGCTTGCAGACCGTTTCGCCCACCTTCGCCGAACTTGAGCGGCGCTTGCGTCGCCATGTGAATGCCTATGCCAAGGCGTTGCAGTGGGACTTGGGCGGACGCGCGCTGCTGATGACCGACTGCTGGGTGAACCTGATGCCGCAGGGTGTGGTGCACAGCTTGCATCTGCACCCGTTGTCCGTCATCAGCGGTACCTACTACGTGCGGACGCCGCCGCGCTCTTCAGGGTTGAAGTTGGAAGATCCGCGGCTTGACCGGTTCATGGCAGCGCCGCCGCGCCGCGCTGATGCGGATCGCGAGCATCGGTCCTGGGTGACTCTTCCCGCCCGGGCCGGGTATCTGAACCTGTTCGAGAGTTGGCTGCGGCACGAAGTGCCTCCCAACCCTGCCGCCAGCGAACGCATCAGTATCAGCTTCAACTACGCCTGGGCCTAACGGAATACTAGGCGCGTAGTCGCCGCTTTGCCGGACCCGCCCGGGTGGGTTATGAAGCCATAACCGCTGGAAACTATGCCCTTTCGCGGGTGGCCCGTACCATGGGTGGCCTATGTCCCAGAACTCTCTCCCCGCGGCTGTGCCGTTAGACCCCGAGGCGCGTGCCGCACTCGACCATTTTGCTGCGCGCCTGAGCCCTGCCGGCCTTTGGTGGGCGGCTGGCTATCTGGCGGGTCTCGCCCAAGCGGGCGGGGCCCCGGCAGGTGCTGTGGCGGCTACGGCGGCTGCCGCTGAGGCCGGCGTGCTGGTCCTTACAGCCTCCCAGACCGGCAATGCCCGTCGCCTGGGTGAGAAGTTGCGCGAGGCGCTGGCGGCCGCTGGCCACGCCGTGAAAGTGGTTGCGGCCGCGGACGTGAACGCCAAGCAGCTGATAGCCGCGCGCACGCTGTTTGCGGTGGCCAGCACCCAAGGCGAAGGGGAGCCCCCGGACGAAGCGCGTGGCTTGTGGGAACTGCTCGCTGGTCGCAAGGCACCGAAGTTTGCGGATACCGGCTTTGCGGTGTTCGGCCTTGGCGATTCCAGCTATCCGCTGTTTTGCGAGGCCGGCAAGTTTCTCGATGAACGGTTCGCCACGCTCGGTGCGAAGCGCTTGCTCGATCGCGTCGACTCAGACGTGGAATACGCCGATGAGGCGGAAGCTTGGGTAGCTGCCGCCGTTGCTGCTGTGCCCGCGCCGGCTGTGCGCGCCGTGGCGCCGGCCGCTTTCAGCTTCGCGCCGGCAGTAGTGCGCGATGCCGACAAGGACCATCCGCGCGAGGTGGGCATTCTCGCCGCGCAGCGCATTGTGGCGCATCAAGCCGACCGTGCCGTGGTGCACTACGAATTGGAAGCTGGCGAAGGCTTCGCTTACGAGCCTGGCGATTCGCTGGGCGTGTGGCCACTGAACCCCACCGCGGTAGTGGCGCGGGTGGCAGCGCACCTGTCTGGCGCTGCGTTAGACGCCCCGGTGGTGCGTGGCAAGCACGAGCGCCCACTGGGCGAATGGCTCGGTGAGCAGTTGGAGATAACGCGTCTGGCGCGGCCTTTTTTGGAAGCGCAGGCGGAACGTTCCGGTGCGGCGGAACTCGCCGCGGTGGTGGACAAGTCGCCAGCGGGTGCCGCGCGACTGCAGGCTTTTGTGGCCACCGCCAACGTCGCCGATGTTTTGGAACGGTTTCCGGTGCAGGCGGGCCGGGAGTGGAATGCCGCCGAACTGTTGGCCGCTCTGCGGCCGCTGGCGCCGCGGCTGTATTCCATTGCCTCCAGTCGCGCTGCGGTGGGCGAAGAAGTGCATCTGACCATCGCCAGCGTCGATAACGGCGCGGCCTCGGGCCACCTGTGGCAGCGCGGCACGGCGGCCAATGGCAACACTGTGCGCGCTTACCTCGAACGCAACACGCATTTCCGTTTGCCGGCGGACGCCTCGCAGGACGTCATCATGATCGGCCCCGGTACGGGCGTGGCGCCGTTCCGTGCCTTCGTTCAAGAACGCGGTGAGACGGGTGCCAGTGGCCGCAACTGGCTGTTCTTCGGCGCACGCCATTTCGATACCGAGTTCCTCTACCAGTTGGAATGGCAGCAGGCATTGAAGGACGGGCGCTTGAACCGTTTGGATCTCGCCTTCTCGCGCGACCAAGTCCGGAAAATCTATGTGCAGGACCGTTTGCGTGAACAAGCCGCAGACTTGTGGAGTTGGCTGCAAGGCGGCGCTAGCCTCTATGTTTGCGGCGATGCCACGCGCATGGCGCCCGATGTGCACGCTGCGCTGCTGGATGTGGCGCAGCAGCAAGGCGGGCTAGAGGTTGAAGCTGCGGAAGCGTGGCTTGCGGAACTTGCCGCCACCAAGCGCTACTTGCGCGATGTTTACTAAGGAGCCGGACGTGTCCAAGTCCCCCAACGTATCTGCTGCGCCTTTGTCGGCTGTCGAAGGCATCAAGACGCGCAGCCGCGGCCTCCGTGGTTCGCTCGTCGAAAGCTTGGCCAACCCGGTTACCGGTGCCATCGCGGACGACGACACGCAGCTCATCAAGTTCCACGGCAGCTATCAGCAGGATGACCGTGATGTGCGCGAGGAGCGGCGTCAGCAGAAGCTGGAGCCTGCCTTCAGCTTCATGATCCGCACCCGGCTTCCCGGTGGCGTGGCCACGCCGCAGCAGTGGCTGGCGCTAGATGCCATCACTCGCGAGTTCGGTAACGGCACGCTGAAGCTAACGACCCGCCAAGCCTTCCAGGTGCATGGTGTGGTGAAGCGTCACCTACGTGACACGTTCATGGCCATGAATCGCGTGGCCATTGACTGCATCGCCGCTTGCGGCGATGTGAACCGCAATGTCATGGCGGGCATCAACCCGGCCCAGAGCGCCGTTCATGCCGAAATTCACGCCTATGCTCGCGGCCTGTCGGAACACTTGTTGCCGCATACGCGGGCTTACCACGAGATTTGGCTCGACGGCGAGAAGCTGGCCGGTGAAGTGGGCGAGGCGGAGCCGCTTTACGGCGCCACTTATCTGCCGCGTAAGTTCAAGGCCGCCATCGTGCTGCCGCCGCACAATGATGTGGACATCTACACCCAAGACCTCGGCTTCATCGCCATTGTCGAAGCAGGCCAGTTGGTGGGCTTCAACCTCACCGCGGGGGGTGGCTTAGGGGCCACGCATGGCGAGTCCGCTACGTTCCCGCGTCTGGCGAATTCCATCGGGTACCTGCCGAAGGAACGTCTGAACGAAGTGGCGGCGGCGGTGATGACCACGCAGCGTGATTTCGGTGACCGCACCAACCGCAAGCACGCTCGCCTGAAATACACCATTCAGGACCGTGGCGTGGCGTGGTTCAAGGAAGAGTTGTTCCGGCGTCTCGGTGGTCCCTTGGCGGCACCGAAGCCCTTCAGTTTCACCACCCGTGGTGACCGCTTTGGCTGGGAAACCGGCGAGGATGGGCGTTTGCACCTGACGCTGCGCGTACCCGGTGGACGTATTGTCGATGGCCCCACGGCCAAGTGGATGACGGGTTTGCGTGCCTACGCCGAGCTGGGTCTGGGCGAGCTTCGCTTGACGGCGAACCAGAATCTGCAGCTCGCCAATATCGCTGTGAGCGAGAAGTCCAAGGTCGACGCACTGGTGACGCAATACGGCTTGGGGATTCATGAAGTCGCCACGCCTGTCGCGCTGGACGCTATTGCCTGCGTGGCGCTGCCTACTTGTGCACTCGCCATGGCAGAAGCCGAACGCTACATCATGGATTTCAGTGCGCGCGTGGATGCGCTGCTGACGAGCCACGGGCTGGACCGCGAGCGCGTCAGCGTGCGCATTACGGGTTGCCCGAACGGCTGCGCTCGGCCGTACGTGGCGGAGATTGGTCTTGTGGGCAAAGCACCGGGCCGCTACAACCTCATGCTCGGCGCGGATGCCCTTGGCACGCGGCTGAATACGCTCTACCGCGAGAATCTCGATGAGACCGCTATTCTTGCGGCTCTCGATCCGCTCATTGCGGGCTGGGCAGCAGGCCGTCATGCTGGTGAAACCTTCGGTGACTGGACCGTACGCAATGGTGTCGTGGTTCCGCCCGCCGTGGAGGCTTGAGGGGCGTGAACGCGGTGCCCGCCAACGTAATGGCTAATCTCTCGGCGAGTGTTCCGGCGCTTTCCGCGGCTCCCGCCGGCAATGTGGCCGCTGCGCTTGCGGAAGCGGCGCAGCGCGCAGAGCTTTCCGCGCAACTGGAGCCGCTGACGGCCGAAGAGCGTGTGGCTTGGGCCTTGGCGAACCTGCCCAGCCCGCATGTGTTGTCTTCGAGTTTCGGTGCCCAGGCGGCAGTGATGCTGCATTTGGTGGTGTCGCAGGCGCCGCAGACGCCCGTGGTGGTGGTGGATACGGGGTATCTCTTCCCGGAAACCTACCAGTTCATCGATACGCTGCAGCAGCGGCTGAATCTCAATCTGCAGGTGGCGCGCGCTGAATTGAGCGCGGGCTGGCAAGAGGCCCGCTTCGGCCGCTTGTGGGAACAGGGCCTTGGAGGTATCGAAACTTACAACCGCATGAACAAGGTGGAGCCCATGCGCCGCTTGTTTGAGCAGCTGGGTTCGCGCACCTGGTTCACCGGGCTGCGCCGCGATCAAGCGGAGAGCCGCTCTGCTGTGGCTTTCCTCGGCGCCCAGGAAGGTCGCTTCAAAGTAGCCCCTATCGCCGACTGGAGCGACCGCGACGTTGGCATGTACCTGAAGCGTCATGGGCTGCCGTATCACCCACTGTGGGACAAGGGCTATGTGTCCGTTGGCGATTGGCATACCACGCGCTCG
Source organism: uncultured Pseudomonadota bacterium (assembly GCA_903858165.1). GTDB lineage: Bacteria > Pseudomonadota > Gammaproteobacteria > Steroidobacterales > Steroidobacteraceae > CAIOHZ01. The sequence continues at coordinate 22,559 of CAIOHZ010000099.1, read as the reverse complement.
CTGGCCGAGGCCGGTTCTGAAGAGGCCACGCGTTTTTTTGGTTTGAAACGCGAGTGCGGGCTGCACGACCCCGACTACTCCATCTAGGCATCAGCCATGCGTCACTTTCCGCTGTTCCTCGATCTGCAAGGCCGTGACGTTGCCGTGGTGGGTGGTGGTGAAGTGGCCTTGCGCAAGGTGCAGGCGCTGCTATCCGCCGGTGCCGTGGTTACCGTGGTGGCACCGGAACTGCACGAAGCCTTGGCTGCGCAGTTGGTGCAGCGTACGCGGGAGGCCGCGACGCCCGAAGTTAGCGCCAGCGCATCCCTAGCGGGTGGCACCTTGCGCCATGTTCGTGCCGTGCTGCCTGCAGACCCGACGGCCATTCTCGCTGCCGACTGGTTTGTAAACGCCTGGCTGGTCGTTGCCGCCACCGACAACGAGTCGGTGAATTCGGCTGTGGCGGCGGCTGGTGCGCGGGCCCGAAAATTCGTGAATGTGGTCGACGATTCAGCGAAGTGCAGCGCCATCGTGCCGGCAGTCATCGACCGTTCGCCGTTGCTGGTGGCCGTGTCCACTAGTGGCACCGCGCCCATGCTGGCACGACGGGTACGACGCGACATTGAACTGCTATTAGATGGCGGCCTCGGTCGTCTGGCGCAGTTTTTCGCTCGTTGGCGCGAGCGCGTCACCAGCGCCGTGCGGACGCCGGCCCGGCGCCGTGAACTCTACGACCGCTGGATGGACGGTGAGGTAGCGCGCTTGGTGCAAGCAGGGCACGAGGAGGCTGCCGGTGAAGCCCTGTTGGCCAGCCTAGCGGCTACAACATCGTCCCCCGACCCTGTGGTGCAAGGTCATGTCACGTTGGTGGGCGCAGGCCCTGGCGATGCCGGCTTGCTAACGCTCGCCGGTCTGCAGGCTTTGCAACGCGCCGACGTTATTCTGGTGGACCGCTTGGTGAGCGCCGAAGTGCGTGCGCTTGCACGCCGTGATGCGCTGCAAGTGGAAGTGGGCAAGGAAGGCGGCGGGCATTCCGTGACGCAAGACGAAATCCACCGCTTGCTGCTGCACTATGCCCGCGAAGGGCTGAACGTCGTTCGCCTGAAAGGCGGCGACCCGTTCGTGTTCGGTCGTGGCGGTGAAGAGCTGCTCTGCTTGCGTGCGGCGGGCATTCCCTACGCGGTGGTGCCTGGCGTTACCGCGGCGCTGGCTTGTGCCGCGCAGGCCGGCTTGCCGCTCACCCATCGCGACGTCGCGCGTAGCGTGCGTTTTGCTACGGCGCATTGCCGCGGCTCTTCGGATGAAACCGACTGGGCTGGGTTGGCGGCCGAGGAAGGCACGCTGGTGCTTTACATGGGTTTGTCGCAGTCGCCGCGGGTGCAACGCGAACTGCTGGCCCGTGGGCGCACGCCGCACTTGCCGGCGGCCATCATCGAAAACGGTGGGCGCCTCGAACAGCGCGTCGTGCTGACAACGCTAGGGCATCTCGCGGCTGCCGTGAGAGACCTGCAGGTCGGTTCGCCGGCGCTGTTGGTCTTGGGGCCAGCGGTGGAACTGGCGAAGCAATTGCACTGGCAGGGCGCGGCACCGGTACTTTATCCGGCGCCAGTAGTAGCGAACGGCGCAGCCGCCTGACGTCTTCAGGGCATGCGCAGGCGGCCACCGCCGCCAAACCCACCACCGCCGAAGCCGCCGTCGAAACCACCGCCCATGCCACCACCCATGCCACCACCCATGCCGCCGCCGCCGCCGCCGGCGCCGGGGATGACGAGGCCAGAAGCGGCTTCACGGCGCATCTGCTGAATTTCCTGCATGGTGCGCTCCACGCCAGCTTTGGCAGCTTCCGTGAACGCGGCCGAAGCTTCAGCGAGCGTTGGGCCCGGCAGATCGAAGCCGACCGGCAGCGCGCCCATGGGCGTCATCACGCTGATCTGGCCACTGAATTCGACTTCACGTGCGGGGTCTTGTTCGCCAGACGGCAGGACCGGAGTGAGCACACGAATGGTGCCGATGCGGCGGTCCGTGTAGGTGTCTTCGCGGTAGAGGTCGTCCGGGTTGAAGGACGGGTCGCGTTCGGCGCTGGGGTTGAGTTCCGACATCGGAGGCCTCGGCTGCAGTGAAGGGAAGGCGCCTAGGATAACGCAGCGAGGCGCGCTGCCACGCGCCGTGTTCGCGGCACCTGCGGCCATGCGGTGCCGTGAACGCGCAGGGTCCACGCCAGCCACAGCGCATCGGCCACGCCACAGGCTAACTGCAGTTCTTGATAACTGATGGTGCGCCCACCCGCTGCCGCGTAGGCAGCCAGCAGAGCCTGCCGTTGTGGTCCTGTCAGGTCATGGCTGGTCGCGAAGACGGCGAGGTCATGCACCGGCGCCCCGGCGCCCGCGTATTCGAAGTCCACCAAGCGCAGCGAACCATCGACCGCCTGCAGAATATTGCCGGCATGCGGGTCGGAGTGCACCAGCACGGGTGACGACACATCCATGGTAGGCGAGGGCACGCTCATGAGGTTGCGATCCACGCCTGCCAACGGCGGCAGTTCCGCAAGGAGTTGCCGCGTAGCGGTCTCGGGATGTAGAAAGGGTAGTCCAGAAGGTACGGGTACCGTGTGCAAGCGCGCGGCTAGCGCCGCGAAGGTCTCGAGACCGCGTCGGGCTTGCCGCCAGCGCCACGGTCGACCTGGCCACCATTCGCTAACCAAGATGCCTATGACTTCATCGACATGCACCAGTGTGGGTGCCAGCCCTGCGGCGGCGGCGGCACGATGAGCTGTGGCCTCCGCGGTTAGGTGCGCCCCAAGCGCAGTACTATCGCGGCCAGCGAAACGGACGAACCAGTGCTGTTCGCCTGCCGCTGTTTGTCCGGTCACCCGCACCCGCAGGTTCACGGCACTACCCGCCAGCCAGCGCCAGCGCAGCTGGCGTGCCGCCGCCAAAGCAGGCGGCAAGTGGCTGCCGGCAAGCCATCCGCAGAATTCCTCAAGGCGCGGATGCTTGGGGCTCACGCCAATTGCTTGCGCCATTCGCGCCAGCCAAGCACTGCCAATGTTGCATAGGCCAAGTAAAGGCCAGCCGTGGGGCGCAAAGCCGCCTGCCAGTACAGCCAGGCCGTGGCTATGTTGATGACTACCCACCAACTCCAGTTGTCGAGCAGTTTGCGGGTGGCCAGCCAAGTGGCTACAAGACCGCCCGCAGTGGTGGCGGCTTCTAGCCACGGCTGTGCCGAGCCACTGGCTATCAGTAATTCGTAGCCCACCAGCGTGAGGAGTGCGGTGAAGGCCAGCGCGGCCAGGGTGTTGCGCCCCCCCAAGCGATGCACCGCCAGTCCGGTAGACGAAGCTTGGTGGTGCGCTCCGTGGGTCTCAGCAGCGCGCATTGGTTTGCTGCTGAAGGTGGCGGGCGCACGCCGCCACTGCCACCAGCCCAAGATGGCGAGCACTGCGTAAACCACCTGCAATGCGCCCTGTAGCCACAGCCCGGACACCTGGCACAGCACGCCGTAAGCCAGCGTGGACAACAAGCCGGCTATCCAGCAACTGCGCCGCCCGCGAATGGCCAAGACCACATAGCACAGCCCTGCCGCTACGGCGAAGGCCTCAAGCCAAGTCTGCCAAGTACCGGGCATCTCAGAAGCGCCAGCGCAGCGTCATGCCGCCTTCGCGCGGGTCACCCAGTTGCGTGTACAACTTCTCCGCGAAGTCGGGTGGTTCGTTGCCGAAGGAAAAGCCGCGCACTGCGTATTGTCGATTCAGCGCGTTGCGTACATAAACTCCCGCTTCCAGCTTTTCGCCGCGCCAGCCCGCTTGCAGCCCGAGCAGCGAATAAGCGCGCGAACGGTAACGCTCTGGGACGTTGCCGAAATAGAACGCATCCATGCCCGTGAAGTCGAGGCGCGCATGGAAGCCCGCCGGGTTCTGCCAAGACACATGCGTAGCGAACTGCCAACGCGGTGCGTGCGGGGCATCGCGTGTGGGTAACGCGGTGCCATCGCGAACCACGCCCGTAAGTTCCGCCCGCAAGACGCCGAGCGCTATGCCGGCCTCCAGTTCAGGAATGGGGCGCCAGCGCAGGCTGGCTTCCAGGCCGCGATGGTGGCCATGGGCAGCGTTGTCGGTGAAGAACACGAAGGTGTTCGGGTCCCCAGCCACCAGTTGTTCGTTCGTGCGTACTTGTAAGTGTTGGCGGTGCAAGTCGAAGAGTACTGCTTCGCCTTGCCAGCGATCATCTTCGCTGGAACGGCGCCAACCCATCTCCAGACCGCGTACGCTTTCCGGACCGAACTCGCGCAGTCGCGCGGGCAACTGCGGACTGGGGTTCACGCCGCCTGCCTTGTAGCCCCGCGAGGCGCTGAGCCAGAGCGTGCCGTAATCACTGGGGCGCGCGAGCGTTAAATGCCCGCCGCTTTGCGTGTTCGTCGGCGAAAGTGTTGTGTCGCTGGCCACAAAATCTGCTGCGCGGCTTTCACGTCGCAACCCTAAGCTGGCTTGCCAACCTGCCGGCAGCGCTGCATCTACCTGTCCGAACACGGCCGTGGTGTTGGCGCTGTAGCGGCTGGTGCCGGCGAAGTCGCTGGTGAAAACATCGGGGTAGGCCGGGTCGGCGTATGTGCCACCGCTGCGCTCACTGATGTGCTCGCGCAACTGCGAATGCCAAGCGCCCACCAGCCATGCGAACCGGCGGTCATCCAACAGCTCCGGCGATTCGAGCCGGGCTTCGAACGTGGTGTTCTGCCGGTCCCGATTCGCCCGGTACGTGTAGTCGTAAGTGTAGGGCGCCCAAGAACTGGCGTTGCCCCAGTCACCGTCATAGGCATGGACGCTGGCGGAATCGATGTGTGCTGCGGCCAGCGACCACTTCGCCTCGCCCGGCCCGGGTAACTGCACGCGCAAGCTCGCGCCGGTGGCGCGCTGTGCATCGCGACCGGGGTTGTCCGAAAGCGTGGTGCGTGTGTTGTCGATGGCGAAGGCGTCGTAGCGGTTGTCGAGGTCCGCGTGCAGTGCTGTCACGTCGACTTGGTGCTCGTCGTCGTAGGTCCACTGCCAACGGGCGCGTGCCGTGGTTTCGTTGCGGCCGTTGGTGTCGTTGCGGCCCAGCAAGGTATTGCGGCGGAAGCCATCACTGCGCTGCTGCTGCACGCCCAAGCGCAAAGCGGAATTTGCGCCGGTGGCCAAGTCGTAGACTGCGCCGGCGCCATAGGTACCGGCAGTGCCGAGCGTTGCCGACACTTCGCCGGTATCGGAACCTTCCGGTGCACGGCTGGAAACATGGATGAGCCCACCGAGGGCATTGGCGCCATAGCGCGCGCCCTGCGGGCCACGCAGCACTTCAATCTGCCCGACATCGAACAGGGTGGCGACCATGCCAAGGCCACTGAAGTCCATGCCGTCGACCAGAAACCCCACGGAAGGGTTTGGCGCACCTTCATATTGTTCGAGTTCGCCAATGCCGCGTACCTGAAAATAGCGCGGACGCGAACTGGCGCCGGCGAAGTTCAGGTTCGGCACTTGCGCCATGGCATCGGCGAAGTGCTGGGCACCAGCCGCTTGTAGCGAAGTTTGGTCGAGCACCACGGCGCTGGCGGCGAGCTTGCTGGCTGGCGTGCGCCGCAGGGAGGCCACGATGATGACTTCGCCTTCCGCCGCCGCATTAACAGTTGTAGCGGCTTGCGGCACAGACGTTGTAGCGCTGGTGGCTACGTTTGTTACTGCGGCTGGAGCCGCAAGCAGCGTGGGCGCCGCGAGGGTGCCGAGCAGACCTCCGACGAGGGCTCTGGATAAACGGAACAAGGACAAAGCGCTCTCCCGAAACGACAACGCCGGCAATGCCGGCGTTGGGGGAGCGCAAGCCAACGGAGAACCCCGGCGGCTGCACCTGCTTCCCTACGCCGGTGCTAACCGGATCAGGTTCAACGGGTTTGCCGGGGTGCGCAGTGCGCGAACCGACATCTCGGGCCTTTCCAGGCCACCCCGAGGTACGGGAAGCAGTTTAGCGCAATGCGCCTTAGTGGTGGTGGCCGCCCGGACCGTGCACGTGGCCGTGCTCCAGTTCCTCCGCCGAGGCCGCGCGTACTTCTGCGATCTCCACTTCGAAGTGCAGGGTTTGGCCGGCCAGTGGGTGGTTGCCATCGACGGTGACCATGTCGCCCGCAACATGCGTGACCACTACTTGACGCTGACCATGTTCGGTTTCGGCGTAGAAGCGCATGCCCAGTTCTACCTTGGCGATGCCCTGAAAAGCACGGCGCGGAACCTGTTGGATAAGACCTTTCTCAAGGACGCCGTAGCCGTCTTCGGGAGCGACCGTGACCTGCAGCTTCTCGCCAGCGGTCTTGCCTTCAAGCTCTCGCTCTAGGCCGGAGATGAGGTTGCCGTTGCCGTGCAGGTAAGCGAGCGGTTCGGCTGCGCTGGACTGGTCCAGCACTGCACCGTCTGCATCGCGCAGCGTGTAGATGAGGGAAACGACAACGTTATGCGCAATCTGCATGTGACACCCAAGGGTAGAGGCCGGCCGGAAGCTGGACGGCAAGGGGCGACATGATACGCGATGACAAATGGGGAGAAAAAAACGCGACGGTGCCACCTAGCCGGGGAGGGGGATTCGGCTGCCGGAGGGCAGGGCTGGTCGGTCACCGTCACGGTCCCGGCGAGGCCCGTTCCGCGGGTGCCGCCGTTCCAAGTCATTGAACGCCCGGGTGGTTTTGGCGTCTGTAGGCAATTTCCGAGCGCAAGTGCTGGACTTCGAAACGTTGCAAAAAAACAACAAATAAATGAAATATCTTTGAATTACACCGAGATTGTCATCTTCCCTTAAACTTCATGCAGTGCAATACGTGGCCTATACCGTGTTGCCTTCCGGCAACTTGGCTTGATTTGTTGGTTATAAACAGGGAGCACCCCATGTCTGTGCAGTTCCGTCGTTCAGCGCGCCTTGCGGCCGCCGTTTCTAGTGTTCTTTCTGCGCCGCTCCTGCTGGGTGGCGTCGCGGTCCTTGGCTTCGCGCCTGGCGTGGCCCACGCGCAGGAAACCACCGCGCAGATTCTCGGCACCATCACCAGTGCCGATGGCAAGGCGCTTGCCAATGCCAAGGTCACCATCACGCACGTGCCGTCGGGCACCAAGTCCACGTCCACCACGAACGACGCGGGCCGCTTCGGCGCCGGTGGCGTGCGCGTCGGTGGTCCGTTCCGCGTGGAAGTGCAGGCGGAAGGCTACGAAGCCCGCACGGTCGACAACGTCTTCACTAGCCTCGGTCGTCCCTTCTCGCTCGGCGTTTCGCTGAAGGCGCTGGAAGTCGTCGGCGAGGTGGAAGTTTCGGCCACCCGTGAAAGCGAAGCCCAGTTCGGTGTCACCGCGGCCTACTCGGCCCGCGAAATCCAGAACTCGCCCAGCATCAACCGCGACCTGAAGGACGTGGTCCGCAACGACCCGGCCATCTATCTCGATCCGCAGAACGGCAATGCCATTTCGATTGCCGGTCAGAACAACCGCTTCAATAGCCTCACCGTCGACGGTGTGAAGCAGAACGACGACTTCGGCCTGAACGGCTCGGGCTATGCCACGAACCGTTCGCCCATCTCGCTGGACGCGGTGCAGAGCCTGTCGGTGCTCACCTCGCCCTACGACACGCAGTACTCGGGCTTCCAGGGCGGCGCCATCAACGTCGTCACGAAGTCGGGCACCAACGACTTCCACGGCTCGGCGTACTACTACTACAACGACGCCAGCATGGCCGGTTCCAAGACCAAGGACCGCAGCGGCCTGACGCCGTACAAGAGCATCCGCCTCGACTTCGAAGAGAAGAGCTATGGCGCTACCGTCGGCGGCCCCATCATCCAAGACAAGCTGTTCTTCTTCGCCAACTACGAGAAGTTCGAGCGCACCGCACCGGTGCCGATCGGTCCGGCTGGCTCCGCGCTGTCCGCGCAGCTGCTGGCCCCTACGCAGGCTGACTACGACTCGGTGGTCGCTGCCGCGCAGGCCACCTACAACTACGACCCGCTGGCTATTCCGGTCACGGTGCCGGAAGAGAGCGAGAAGGTCCTCGTTAACCTCGACTGGAACATCAACGACAACCACCGCGTGCGTTACAGCTACCAGCGAACGGAAGACTTTGACGCCACCGGCTTCACCACCAGCGCCACGTCGCGTACCTTCGCGTCGCCCTCGCAGTGGTATGAGCGTGGCTACAAGCTGGACCAACAAGTGGTGCAAGTGTTCTCCACTTGGTCTGATGCGCTGTCCACCGAGTTCAAGTACGCCAAGAAGAAGGTGGCTAACCGCCAGGAACCGCTGGGTGGTGACACCTTCGCGCAGATGACCATCAACGGCTTCGCCAACAGCGGCGCCGTGGTCATCGGCCCGGATATCTCGCGCCATGCGAACAAGCTGCGTAACCAGACCGAACAGTGGAAGTTCAAGGCGAACTACCTGCTCGGCGACCATACCCTGTCGGCAGGCCTCGAGCGCGATTCGCTCGACGTGTTCAACATCTTCGTGCAGAACGCGCAGGGTTCGTACATCTTCAATAACCTCGCGGACTTCACCAACCGCCGTGCGGCTTCGTTCACCTACACCAACTCGGTGCTGTCGAACCCGAACAACCCGGATGATGCTGCCGCCAGCTTCGGCTTCACCAACACTGCCCTGTACCTGCAGGACCGTTGGCAGGTTGCTGAAGACCTGTTGGTCACCTACGGCGTTCGCGCGGAGCGCTTCACCTCCGGCGATGCGCCGCGTCCGAACCCGGGCTTTCTCACCCGCTATGGCTTCAACAGCAACGACACGCTGGACGGCCGCAAGCTCATCAGCCCGCGCCTCGGCTTCGAGTGGAACTGGCGTGAAGACACACAGGTCCATGGCGGCATCGGCCTGTTCGGTGGTGGTACGCCGAACGTCTGGATCAGCAACAGCTACAGCAACGACGGCATTGTGCTGGCCAGCCAGAGCATCAATCGCCCAGCCAGCCCGACCGCAGTGCTCACGCCGCTCCAGTTGGCAGCGCTGAATGGCTTTAACGGCTTCGACATCCCGGCAGCGGTGCAGTCGCAGCAGACGACGCTGGCTGGTGCCGGCACCGTCAACGCGCTGGACCCGAACTTCAAGATTCCGAGCAGCTGGAAGTACACCTTGGGTGTCGACCACGAGACGGACATCCTGGGCTTGGGCAAGGACTGGAAGCTGTCTGCAGAACTGCAGTACACCAAGGTGAAGAATGCCGTGCTTTGGCAGGACCTGCGCCTCGTGCCCATCGGCACCCTGCAGGACGGCCGCACGCGCTACGGCTACCGCGCCACGGACCCGGCGTTCATCGGTTCCACTTCGCAAACCCGCAACTCGGGTATTAACGATTTGGTGCTGACCAACACCGACCAAGGCAAGAGCTCGGTGCTGTCGTTGGAAGCGGCCAAGACCTGGGACACAGGCGCCGGTAAGTTCGACTTCTCGCTGGGCTATGCCTACACGCGTGCCAAGGACGTCAGCCCGGCCACCAGCTCGGTGGCACTGTCGAACTGGGACAACATGGCCACCTCCGACGTGAATAACCCGGAACTGGCCACGTCGAACTACGAAGTTCGTCACCGCTTCCCGCTGCGTTTGAGCTGGCGCAAGGCCATCTTCGGCGACAACGAGACGGCCGTGAACCTGTTCGTGGAGCGTCGCGCTGGCCTCCCGTTCAGCTACACCTTCGCGGGCACGGCTTCGGGCCTCACCGGCAACGGTGCAGACCTCGCTGCCGTCACCGTGTTCGGCGACCCGCGTCAGGACAACCGCTTCCGCCAGCTGTTCTACGTGCCGAATGGTCCGACGGACGTGATGTTCTCCTCGGCGACGGCCACTGGCTTGAACTGGGCGCTGCTGGACTCGTGGATCACCGCGAACGGCCTCGACAAGTACCGTGGCAAGATTGCGCCGCGCAATGCCTTCCGCAGCCCGTGGCTCACCACGGCGGACCTGCAGCTCCGTCAGGAACTGCCGGGCTTCGGCGAAGGGCATAAGGGTGTGCTCACCATCGATATCCTGAACGTAGCGAACATGCTCAACAAGAAGTGGGGCAACTACGGCCAGGTGGGGTTCCCGTATACGGTCGCTCCGGTGGGCGTGGAAGGCATCGACGCTGCTACCGGTAAGTACATCTACCGTGGTTTGTCGAACACCGCCGGCACGGGCATCGGTAACGTTGCCCTGAACGCCAACCCGCCCCAGCAGTCGCTGTGGCGCGTCCAGGTGGGTCTGCGTTACGAGTTCTGATCAGGTTAGTCCAAGCCTTCAGTTCTCAATGCAACGGGGGTGGTCCGCAAGGGCCACCCCCGTTTTCTATTCAAAGCTTCGAAGATAAATTGCCTTGCAAAAGGGCGGTGATTTCTTCGCAGTGCCAGTGGCTTGTGCTTTTTTGCACTGCGTCATAAATGCTTCACCCGACCATCACGCCGCGTTCATCCGCTGTGGCCAAAGTACGTCGCCTGCTGCGTGTACACACGCAGCCTTTCCGTGCTTTCCAGAGGATGAACATGAATCGTTTTGCTATCCACAAAGATCCGCTTGCTCTTGCCATTGCCGTGTTGCTTGCCGGTGCTGCTATTGCGCCGCAGGCACATGCCGCCGCTAACGCTGCTGGTGCCGACAGCGAGGCTGCTACCGCCGCTTCCGCAGAAGTGACTGAAGTCGTTGTTTTCGGCCGCGGCGAAACGCGCCAAGTAACGCAACTGACTGCCTCTGATCTGGCGCAGATTGCCCCGGGAACTAGCCCCATCAAGGCCATCGAAAAACTCCCCGGCGTGAACTTTCAGTCGGCTGACCCGTACGGTGCCTACGAATGGTCGACGCGTATCACCATTCGCGGCTTCAATCAGACGCAGCTCGGCTACACGCTCGACGGTCTGCCGCTGGGCGACATGAGCTACGCCAACCACAATGGCATGCATATCAGTCGCGCGATCTCTGCCGAGAACATCGGCAACGTTACCCTGTCGCAAGGCACGGGCGCGCTGGGTACGGCTTCCACCAATAACCTTGGCGGCACTTTGCAGTTCCGCTCGCTCGATCCTTCCATGGATGGCGGCGCGAAGCTGGCCATCACGGGCGGCAGCGAAAATACGCGTCGCGTGTTCGCGCGTCTGGAAACCGGTGACCTCGGCGAAGGCCTGCGTGGCTATGTCTCCTTCACCGACCAAAAGGCTGACAAGTGGAAGGGTGTGGGCGAGCAGGCCCAGAAGCAGTTGAATTTGAAGGCGCTGATGCCTGTGGGTAACGGCGGCCAGCTGACGCTGTTGTTCACCGGCAGCGACCGCGCCGAGCAGGACTACCAGGACCTCTCGCTCGAGATGATCTCGCGCCTCGGTTATGACTGGGACAATATCTCTGGTGACTGGGCGCTGGCCAAGCAACTCGCCACCGCTTACCAGACGGGGGGTGCCTTCCCGGCGCCCATCACTTCGGTGGACGATGCCTACTTCGACGCCTCGGGCCTTCGCAAGGATCGCCTCGGCGCACTGTCGCTGGCGCTGCCGGTGAACGACAACCTCGACCTGAATGCGGCCATCTACCGCCACAAGAATCGTGGCCAGGGAACCTGGTTCACGCCCTATGTGCCCACTCCGGGCGGTGCTCCTATCTCCGTGCGCACCACGGAATATGGCATCGAGCGCAATGGCCTCACGGGCAGCCTGACGCTGCGTGCGGGTGGCCATGAGTTGAACGCTGGCCTGTGGTTCGAGACGAACGACTTCGATCAGGCGCGTCGCTTCTATGGCTTGAGCGCCGGCGCCACGCCGGGTCGCAGCGCTCAGAACTTCCAGTCCGACCCGTTCTTCACGCAGTGGGACTACCAGTTCAAGACGAAGACTTCGCAGCTTTATCTGCAGGATACTTGGACGGTGGCCGATTCGCTTAAGGCCAACTTCGGCTTCAAGAGCGTCAAGGTGAAGAACCGCGCGACGCCGGTGACCGCTTCGGGTGGTGCCGTGAATGTCACGAGCTCCATTGAAGCAGAAGAGGCCTTCCTGCCGCAGGCTGGCCTGAACTGGACGCTGTCGGATACGCAGGAAGTGTTCTTCTCGCTGGCGCAGAACATGCGCGCCTTCGTGGCTGCTGCCACGGGTGCGGCGCCGTTCGCGGCGACGCAGACTGGCTTCGACGCGATCAAGAACTCGCTGCAGCCGGAAACCTCGACTACGGCCGAGCTGGGATGGCGCTTCCGTGGCGAAGGCTACGAAGGTGTGGTCTCGGCCTACCACGTGAAGTTCGATGATCGCTTGCTGGCCATCAGCACGGGCCCGGGTATCGTCGGTGCGCCGGTGGTGCTCCAGAACGTTGGTGCGGTCACCACGAACGGCATCGAGGCGGGTCTCGCCTGGAAGCCGCTGCAGGATTTCAGCCTCTACGGCAGCGTTTCGTTCAACCAGTCGGAATACGCTGACGACGTCGTGGACGGTGCTGGCGTGCGTACCGCGCTGAAGGGTAAGCAGGTAGTGGATGCGCCGGAGTTCATGGCGAAGCTGGAAGCCAGCTACGACACCGGCAAGTTCTTCGTGCGCGGCAACGTGAACCACACTGGCAAGCGTTACTACAGCTACCTGAACGACGCTTCAGTGCCTGCCAGCATGCTAGTAGACGCAGCGGCCGGTTATCGCTTCGGCGCACTGGGCTTTGCGAAGGAACTGTCGGTGCAATTGAACGCCACGAACCTGCTTGATGAGCAGGAAGTGTCGACCATCGGCTCCAACGGCTTCCCGAACTCGGATGCGACTGGCACCAACCAGACGTTGTTGACGGGTGCGCCGCGTCAGGTGTTCATCACCATCGACGCCCGCTTCTAAGAAGCTGCCAGCAAGCTCCCTCTCACAAGGACAGTAGGGTCTTTGTGGGAGCGAGCTTGCCCGCGACGATTCAGCCGCCGCGATGGTCGATGAGATGCTGGACCACGGCAGGGTCCGCGAGCGTCGAGGTATCGCCCAATTTGTCGAGTTCGTTCGCGGCTACCTTGCGTAGGATGCGCCGCATGATTTTTCCCGAACGCGTCTTCGGCAAACCTGGTGCCCACTGAATGACATCGGGAGCGGCAATGGGCCCGATCATCTGCCTTACCGTGGCACGCAACTCCTGTCGCAGCTGTTCGCTCGGCTCTATACCTACTTTCAGGGTGACATAGGCATAGATACCTTGTCCCTTAATCTCGTGCGGGTAACCCACGACGGCGGCTTCCGCCACTGAGTGGTGGGCCACTAACGCGCTTTCCACTTCCGCCGTGCCCATGCGGTGGCCAGAAACGTTGATGACATCATCCACGCGGCCGGTAATCCACCAATACCCGTCTTCGTCGCGACGCGCACCATCACCGGTGAAGTAGGTGCCGGGATAGGTTTTGAAGTAGGTGTCGATGAAGCGCTGATGATCGCCGAACACGCTGCGCATTTGGCCGGGCCAACTGTCGAGCAGCACCAAGTTACCCTCGGCGGCGCCTTCCACTACCTGCCCCCCGCAGTCCACCAGTGCCGGAATAATCCCCGGCATCGGGTGCGTCGCTGAGCCTGGCTTCAAGGCCGTGGCGCCGGGCAGTGGTGAAATGAGCACGCCGCCAGTTTCCGTCTGCCACCACGTGTCCACGATGGGGCAGCGATGGTCGCCAACCACGCGGTGGTACCACTCCCAGGCTTCCGGGTTGATGGGTTCGCCGACGCTGCCAAGCAAACGCAGGCTCTTGCGTTGGTGGCGGGTGACGAAGTCGTCACCTTCGCGCATCAAGGCGCGGATGGCCGTGGGCGCGGTGTAGAAAATGGTCACCTGGTGTTTGTCGATGACTTCCCAGCAACGCCCCGCGTCTGGGTAGTTCGGCACGCCTTCGAACATGAGGGTGGTAGCGCCATTCGACAACGGGCCGTAGACCACATAACTATGGCCGGTCACCCAACCCACATCGGCAGTGCACCAGAAGATATCGCTGGGGCGGTGGTCAAACACTTCACGGAAGGTGTGGTTGACGTAGACCAGATACCCGCCAGTGGTATGCAGCACGCCCTTCGGCTTGCCGGTGCTACCTGAGGTGTAGAGGATGAACAGCGGATCTTCCGCGTCCATTATTTCCGGCTCGCACCAGGTGGGTGCGGAGTCCATCAGGTCCTCGTAGTGCACATCGCGCAGAGCGTTCCAGTGCACATGCCCGCCGGTGCGGCGCACTACTACTACGCGCTGCACGCAAGCGGTGCTCGGGTCTTGCAGCGCGGTGTCCAGGTTCGCCTTCAGCGGCACTTTGCGGCCGCCACGCAGGCCTTCATCGGCAGTGATGACGAGCGTGGAGCCGCAGTCAGCAATACGGTTGATGAGCGATTCGGGTGAGAAGCCGCCGAACACGATGCTGTGCACGGCACCAATGCGGGTGCAGGCCAGCATGGCCACCGCCGCTTCGGGAATCATGGGTAGGTAGAGGGTGACGCGGTCGCCCTTCTTTACGCCTAGCTGCCGCAAGCCGGCGGCAAAGCGGTTTACCTGTACGTACAGTTCGCCATAGGTAATGACACGGCTGTCGCTGGGGTCATCGCCCTCCCAGATGATGGCGGCGGTGTTGCGGTGGGCCGCCAATTGGCGGTCCAGGCAGTTGGTGGAAACGTTCAGTTGGCCATCGGCAAACCAGCGAATGCGGAAGTCGTCGAGTGCGAAGCTCGTCTCTTTCACCTGCGTGTAGGGCTTTATCCAGTCGATTTGCTTGCCTATCTCACCCCAGTAGCCGGTCGGGTCTTCCACGCTACGCGCATAGGCCGCGGCGTAGTTGGCTTCGGTAGTGGTGCCGGGGCCGGCGAAACCGACAGGAACGGGGTAGAGAGTGCTCATGCGGGCGGTCCAAGGTAAGCTGCGTACCCATCGATTCTAACGCACACGCTCAGGGGACCCCGTCATGGCCCAGCTTCCTGCCGCCACCGGTATCGACCGCGGCCATCGTCGCGTCATTTTTGCCTCCAGCCTGGGCACGGTGTTCGAGTGGTACGACTTCTACCTGTATGGCTCGCTAGCGGCGGTCATCTCGAAGCAGTTCTTCTCCGGCGTGAACGAGACGACGGGGTTCATCTTCGCCTTGTTGGCGTTTGCGGCCGGCTTTTTCGTGCGGCCCTTCGGTGCCTTGGTGTTCGGGCGCCTTGGGGATTTGATGGGGCGCAAGCACACTTTCCTCATCACCATCGTCATCATGGGCAGCGCCACCTTTCTCGTGGGCTGTCTGCCGAGTTACCAATCCATTGGCGTGGCTGCGCCTATCGCTTTGGTGGTGCTGCGTTTGTTGCAGGGCTTGGCATTGGGCGGCGAATACGGCGGTGCGGCGACGTATGTGGCGGAGCATGCCCCGGAAGGCCGTCGTGGCTTTTACACCAGCTGGATTCAAACCACCGCCACCTTGGGTCTGTTTTTGTCACTGCTGGTCATCTTGGGTTGCCGCATGGCCACCGGGGACGACTTCGAGAAGTGGGGCTGGCGTATTCCCTTCCTGATGTCGGCGGTGCTGTTGGCGGTATCGGTCTATATCCGTCTGCAACTGCATGAATCCCCGGTTTTCCAAAGCATGAAGGAAGAGGGCACTCTCTCGAAGGCACCGCTGAAAGAAGCCTTGGGCAAGTGGAGCAATCTGAAGCTGGTGCTGTTGGCGTTGTTTGGTGCCACGGCCGGCCAGGCGGTGGTGTGGTACGGCGGGCAGTTCTACGCGCTGTTCTTCATCGAAAAGATTTTGCAGGTGGCCTCGCAAGAGGCGAACCTCATCGTGGCGGTGGCGCTGCTGCTAGGTACGCCACTGTTCGTGGTGTTCGGTGCGCTGTCCGACCGTATTGGTCGCAAGCCCATTATTTTGGCCGGCATGGTGTTGGCAGTGGTCACTTACTTCCCAGTGTTCAAGGGCATCACCCATTTCGCCAACCCGGCGCTGGAGGCTGCGGTGGCTGCCCATCCGGTAACGGTCGTGGCGGACCCGGCAGACTGTAGCTTCCAGTTTGATCCGGTAGGCAAGAAGACCTTCAGCAACAGCTGCGATGTGGCCAAGACGGCGCTAGCCAAGGCCGGTGTGCCTTACGTGAACGAAGTCGCGCCGGCAGGCACGGTGGCCAGTGTGCGTCTGGGGAATGGCGCCGAGGCGCGCGTGGTGCCGTCGTTCCGCGGTGAGGCCATGGAAAACACAGAATTCAAGCCAGCCGCAGCCGCTTTTGGTGCGGCATTGAAGCGGGAACTGCAGGTGGCCGGTTATCCAGCCAAGGCAGACTTGGCACAGGTGAACTACCCGATGGTAGTGGCGCTGTGCACGTGGCTTATGTTGCTCGTCGCGATGGTCTATGGGCCCATTGCGGCTTGGCTGGTGGAGTTGTTCCCGGCATCCGTGCGCTACACAAGCATGTCCTTGCCCTACCATTTGGGTAACGGCTGGTTCGGCGGCTTCCTGCCCACCATTTCGTTCGCGCTGGTCGCGGCTTCCGGCAACATTTACCAGGGCTTGTGGTACCCCATCATCATCGCTGCGGTCACGGCAGTCATTGGCGCCTTCACCCTGCACGAAACGCACCGCAGCCGCGTGGTGTAGGAATGCTGCTGAAGAGTCGGCAGCGAGCTGCGCCTAGGGCTGTTGCATAGCCCAGCGCACCACGGCGTCGCTGATGGTGACACCGGGGCCGGCCTGCGCGCCAGGCGTGTTGACGATGGACACCACGACGAGCGTACGCCCACTGCTGCTGCGCACGTAGCCTGCCAGCGCCGAAACTCCATTCAACGTGCCGGTCTTCATGCGGACTCGGCCGTCGTCGGTTTCCTTGAAGCGGTTGCGCAGCGTACCGTCCTGCCCACCCAGCGGCAGGGCTGCTTGAAGTTCTGCGGCGTAGGGGCTTCGCCAGGCGTCTTGTAACAGCTGGGCCATACTGCCTGCGGCAATGCGCGTAATGCGGGAAAGCCCCGAGCCGTTGTCGATGACCAACTCCGGGAAGATGAGCCCGCGTTCGACGAGGAAGTCGTAGACCACCTGCTCGCCGTTCTGCACGGTGGCCGGTGCCCCATAGCGTTCCGCACCCAGCGTCAGGATGAGCGTTCGCGTCATGGGGTTACTGCTGTGCTTCAGCAGTTCGTAGAGCGCAGTGGCCAGCGGCAGCGATTTGTATTCCACCAACAGCCGTGAACCGGGCGGCTTGGGCTCCTGACGCAGCACGCCGTTGAACGTGCCGCCGGACTGTCGCCACAGCGTTACAAACGTGCCGTAGGCGAACTCGGTCGGCTTCATGATGACCCGCTCAAACCGTACCGGGCCGCAGCGCCGTGACAGATGGCCGGCCACGGTGAGTTGCGTGGCCCCATCGCCGGGGCCGCCGAAGCGCACCATGCTGCCACCACTGCGGCAACTACTCCGCGAGAGACGCACTTTGTTCACGATGCGCAGGTTGTCGGGGGCTGGGTCGACGGTGATGACCGCGCTGGCAGCGTCCGGGGCTACCGTAATGTTGGCGGCGTGTTCGTGCACCAGCAGGGCGTTGGGAATGACGTTGTAGGTTTTGAAGCCAGCGCCGTCGAAGTCGTTCGGCTCGGCATCGGCCGGGGCGAAGAAGTTGGTATCCACAATGATGTCGCCATCAATCTGCTCGATGCCGCGGCTGCGAAGTTCCTGCACGAAGCGCCACCAACGCTCGATGGACAGCGTGGGGTCGCCGCCCCCTTCCAGCACGAGATCGCCTTTGAGGCGGCCCCCGACGACGGGGCCGGCAGCCCAAGCGCGCGTGGTCCAGGTGTAGTTCGGGCCTAGCAGGCTCAGCGCCGCGTAAGCAGACACTACCTTCATGGTGCTGGCGGGGCTACGCGGCACTTCCGGGTTGTGCTCCAGCAGCACTTCGCCGCTCGCGGCGTCGCGCACCACGAAGCTGACTGCCGAGCGCGGCACGCGTTGCCCGCGCAGGGTGTTGAAGATTCGCGGGGGCAGTCCGTTGATCCAGGGTGGGTCTGCAGGGACGGCGGGCGGGAACGGGTCCACCACTCCCGCGGCGGCGCTAGCAGGCGGCGGAGCGCCCTGCAGCACCGCTTGGGCGCTGGCCGGCGCAAGGGGCAGCAGGAAGGCCAACAGGCTGGTCACCAGGGCGGCCATCAGGCGCATGGCGAGACGGATGGGGGAGCGTTGCATGAACAGGGCAGGGGCGGTCATTGCGCGCTATCTTAGCGGTGCGCGTGCAACTTTTTTGCGCGTTTTGCGTCGGAACCGAAAACCCCTTGCAAGCCCTGTCCCAAGGTCCCATGTCCGTTGGGTACGCTGCCACTGAAGCCGAGTGACCACCATGCTTGAAGCCCGCCCTCTTCCTGCCCGCCTGCGACCGCTGGTTGCCGTCACGCTAGTGTTGCTGGCCGGCTTGACCGGTTGCCAACGCTCCAGCGATGGCCCTCCCGCTGCTGCCGCGCCTGCTGTGGTGCCTGTGGCCATGCCTTCTGCGGGCCTTCCCGATTTTGCGAGTCTCGTGGCGCGCGTCGGGCCGGCCGTCGTGAACATCACCAGCGTCACGCCCGGCACGCAAGTGGCAGGCCCTATGGAGGAAGGCCCCTTCGGCGATTTCTTCAAGCGCTTTGGCATGCCGCGTCCGCAATTTGAAACTCCCCCGCAACGCGGTGAGGGTTCCGGTTTCATCGTCGATGCGGACGGCATCATCCTGACCAACGCGCATGTGGTCGGTAGCGGTAGTGAAGTGACCGTACGCCTGACGGATCGCCGCGAGTTCACCGCCAAGGTGGTGGGTATAGACAAACGAACCGACGTCGCCGTGCTGCGTATTGCTGCCAAGGGCTTGCCGACGGTGAAGCTGGGTAACCCCGAGGCACTGCTGCCTGGGCAATGGGTGTTGGCCATCGGTTCGCCCTTCGGGTTCGACAATAGCGTTACGGCCGGTATTGTCAGTGCCAAATCGCGCGCCCTACCAGATGAGAACTTCACGCCATTCATTCAGACCGACGTCGCGGTGAACCCCGGCAACTCCGGCGGCCCTTTGTTCAATCTCGCGGGCGAAGTGGTAGGAATCAACTCGCAGATCTACAGCCGCACGGGTGGCTACATGGGGCTGTCGTTTGCCATTCCCATCGATCTTGTTGTGTACGTAAAGGACCAGTTGCTCGCCACCGGCAAGGTGCAGCGTGGTCGTATCGGCGTCACCATTCAGGAAGTGGACCAGCAGTTGGCGGACAGCTTCGGGTTGGACCGTCCGCATGGCGCCTTGGTGAGTGGCGTGGAAGACGGTTCGCCTGCCGACAAAGCCGGTGTGGTGGCGGGCGATGTCATCACCGGGCTGGAGGGCGTGGCTATCGACCGGTCGAGTGAACTGCCCGCCCGCGTGTCGCGCTTGAAGCCGGGCAGTACTGCCACGCTGGAAGTGTGGCGCGACCGGGCCCGGCGGAGCGTGAAGCTAACCATTGGCGAACTCGAGGAGCCTGTGGCGAAGGTGGCCAACGCCGGCAAGCAGGCCCGTGGCGGCCGTTTGGGGCTGGCCGTGCGCATGCTGTCGGCGGACGAGCGCAAGGCGCGCCGAGTTGCCGGAGGCGTGCTCGTCGAGGAAGTGACGGGCCCTGCGGCCGAAGCCGGTTTGGAACCGGGTGACATTGTGCTCGGCGTGAATGGCCGGCGTATCAATGCGCCCGAACAGTTGCGCGATGCGGCGGCCAGCGGTAAACCCGTGGCGCTATTGGTGCAGCGTGGGGATACGCAGTTGTTCGTCGCGCTCCGCCCGGCGCCCTAGAGGTTCGGTAGACTGGCGCCATGTCGTTGCTTCTCTCTCTGCCGTCCCGTTTGTGCCTACGCCAAGGTGGGTTTGCTGGCTTTGTCGCTGGGCTGTGGTTGGCCGCCGCGGTGGCGCTCTTGGGCGCCGTGCCCGGGTCGCTGCCAGTAGCCGCTGCGGCCGAAGCACGCGCCGCTGCGCCCGGCACCTTCTTCCGCGACTGCCCGGATTGCCCCGAGATGGTGGTGTTGCCGCCGGGAACGTTCGTCTTGGGAACGCCAGGCGAGGCCGTGCCCGGTTCGCTCGTGGTGAAGGTGCCCCATGCTTTCGCGCTGGGCCGACGTGAAGTCACCCGCGGCGAATACGCGAAGTTCATAGCCGAAGCCGCGTACGAACCCAAGTCAGGTTGCCGCTCGTTGGATGTGGCTGTAGCGCGCTACCGGCAGGACCGGACCCGCAGTTGGCAAAATCCTTTGGTGCCTGCGCTGCCAGAAGACAGCCATCCGGTTAGTTGCGTGTCCTTCGCTGATGCGCAGGCCTACACGCAGTGGCTGGCCCGCAAGACGGGCAAGGCCTATCGTCTGCCCAGTGAAGGCGAATGGGAATACGCCGCACGCGCAGGCAGCACAACGCTAAGGCCGTGGGGCGATGAAGCGGCGCTGGGCTGCGCCGAAGCGAACGGCTACGACCTCGTGGCTGAAGAGGTGTTGCATCTCGGCCAGGTGCCCGTTCCTTGCCGTGATGGATTCAGCGATGTGGCGCCGGTGGGGCGCTTCCATGCCAACGCTTTCGGTCTGCAGGATTTGCTGGGCAACGTGGCGGAATGGACGCTCGACTGTGTGACGGACAGTTACACCGGCCGCGCTGAAGACGTGCGCCCTTGGGTGTGGGTGGGCGGTTGCACGCAGCATGTGGTGCGCGGCGGTGCCTGGAATTCGCCACCAGTTGCCTTGCGCAGCGCGGCGCGTAGCGGCATGGAGGCCAATGAGCGCAACGACGCCCTCGGTTTCCGTGTGGCGCAGGAGTTGGATAAGTGACTGCGCATAGTGGCATGGCACGTTCGCAGTGGCGGCATGCCGGCATGGTTCTGGCCTGTTTGGCTAGTGGTCTGTCGTTCAGTGCCGCTGCGCAGTCGGTCAGCGGCACTATTCAGCGGCCGGCCGCGGTGGTGCCCAAGCCCGCGCCGGCAGCACCAGCAACGGTGTTACCGGCCACGCCTGCGGCGCCTACGTTGGTGCTGCCCGCGCCGGAAGTACTGCCGCCTGGCCAACTGCGCGACTGCCCCGGCTGTCCGTTGATGGTGACTGTACCCGCGGGCGAGTTTCATTACGGCACGCCGTCGGAAGCGCGCGAGGCGGACCCGGCCAGTGGCGAAACGCCCGCTAGGTCCGTGGTCTTGGCCAAGTCTTTCCTGCTTTCCCGCAGCGAGGTGACGGTGGCGCAGTACCGCGCCTTCGCTGACGCTACGCGGCACACGGTGGAAGCCCGTTGCCAAGCTTTCGCTGGCGGCTGGGTGGTGGAAGATGGCATGGACTGGCAGTCCGCTGGCGAAGCCACGCTGGCCCCGGCTTCGCCAGATCTGCCGGTCACCTGTGTTTCCTGGGACGACGCGCGTGCCTACGTGGAATGGCTGAGCACCACTACTGGCCAGAAGTATCGTTTGCCCAGCGAACTGGAATGGGAGTATGCCGCGCGCGCGGGAAGCTCTGCCGCGCGCAGCTTCACTGGCCGCGATGCCATGGCGGAACAGTGGGACGCCAGCTTGTGCGACAACGCGAACGTGCTGGACCAAGACGCCATTGAATCCTACCCGCCGCGCCTGCTGGGCCGCTGGCAGGCCAACTGCCGCGATGGTGTGGCGGGTCTTGCGGTGCCGGGGCGCTATCAGCCGAATGCTTTCGACTTGGTAGATATGCTCGGCAACGCGCGCGAATGGGTGCAGGACTGCCAGACCACCAGTCGTACGGGTGCGCCGTTGGATGGTCGTGCCTGGGAATGGTCCGGGTGCACTTTGCGTGGTGTGCGGGGTGGTTCGTTCCTGTCCACGGCCGCGGGCGCGCGCAGTGCGGCGCGAGAGCGCGCTGTGCCTTCGCTCCGCGCGTTCGACCTTGGGTTCCGTGTGGCGCGTGAAGCCGCCAAGCCCTAGAAGATTAGGTTTGGCGATTAGCCGCGGCGCTACCGCTAGCGCCTTAGGCGCTACAACTTGATCTTGCGCCAAGCGCCCGAGCGCCAGCGCCAGTACATGGCGCCGCCTAAGACGACGATATAGCCCACAATCGAATACCACGCGCCCATGGTGCCCAAGCCGAAGGCTGGCAGGAAGGTCACCAAGCCTTCGCCCGGCGCGAAGGTGAGCATGTGCGTGGCTGGCACCCACAAGCCCCACGAGATGATGGCCACCAAAATAGCGGGCACGCGTGCATCGCCGGCGCCGCGCAGGCAAAAGCTGGCGCCGAAATTGAAGCCGTCGAAGGCCTGGTAGATGGCCGCCAGCCACAGCACCTTCGTGCCCAGTGCGATCACTGCCGCCGCGTTGGGTGAATCGGCATTCACGAACGCCGGCATGAGCCAGGGCCCAAGGATGGCCGTCAGCACACCCACGGTGCCCATGTACCCGGCAGTAATGCGAATGGTGAGCGTGCCCAGCCTTTCCGCCCAGTCCGGGTGCCCGGCGCCAATGGCTTGGCCGACCAGCGTCGTGCCGGCGGAAGCCAGCCCCAAGCCCGGCAAGTAGGCCAGCGAAGTGAGCATGAACGCTACCTGCGTGGCTGCGCCGCCCACTTCGCCCGTGCGCGTGATGAACAGCGTGAACAGCGAGGCGCCGAGCAAGTCCGCGCCGGCCACGAAGCCCATGGGCAGCCCTACGGTGAAGTGGCGCTTCAATGCAG
>CAIOHZ010000098.1 GCA_903858165.1 uncultured Pseudomonadota bacterium | reverse complement strand
GGCATCGGCATCGCGCTCATCGTTGCGGGGGTGGTGGTGCTTAACGCCTTTTCCACCACCTCCTCCCACGGGTAGCTTCAGCCCTGCTGAGCCGCCCCCGCATCGCGCACTGGCGTCCAACGCCCCAGGACCATGGCTGCAGCCACCGCCACTAACAGCATGGCGATACTGGTATTCATGGCCAGCCCGTAGTCGCCCGCCGCGTCGCGGAGACGACCGATGACCACTGGGCTGATGCCAAAGGCCAAAGCGTAAACGCTGTAAAACCAGCCATAAATGGCACCAAACGCGCGCTGCCCGAACAGACGGGCTGTTAGGAACGCGAGCATGTCGAGTTCGGCGCCTAGCAGCAGTCCGATGAACACGACCCCGACGATGGCAAAGGCCAACCCGCCGAATTTGAGTACCAGAATTCCCAGAATGCCCAGACCGATGACGGCGACAGCGACGCGGTGCGGCGAAAAGCGGTCGAGACATAGCCCGATGCAAAGGCGACCCACGACCGAAGCGATGCCGATCATGGAAGTGATGCCCGCCGCCGTAGCCGGTGCCGCTCCGAGATCGCGGAACATGGGCACCAAGTGCACCATCAATCCACCGATACCGAGCGCCATCGTGACCGAGAGGGCCGACATGGACCAGAAGGCCGCAGTCTTACGCGCCGCCTGCATCGTCAACCCCGCAATGGCAACGGCAGCTGTGCCTTTCGCCGCTTCACTACGCTCCGTGGCCCTGAACCCGAGATAAACCACCGGAGCGGCAACCAACGCGATAAGCGCCAGCACCCCATAGGCGGTCCGCCAACCCGACTGCGCCACGACGGCAGTCACCAAATTCGGAATCCAGAAGCCCACCAGACCCGCCCCAGTGAGCGAAATTCCCAAGGCCAGCCCGCGTTGGCGGTTAAACGCAGCGCTGATGGGTCGAACCAGCACAATGGGTGTCGAACCTGCGCCAGCGAGAGCGATCAGGAAATAGAAAGTCCAAAGGCCAGTAAGCGACTGCAGCGAGTTGGCCATGATGAACAGCAGTGCCGCAAAACTGACCAAGCTTAACGACCCGACTACCGCCGCACCCCATCGGTCGCACGCCAACCCGATCATGGGGCCGGCGAGGAAAAGACCGAAAGTAAGCAGTGTGGCAGCCAGGGAGATGTCTCCCCTCGCCCAGCCAAACTCGCTCTCCAGCGGACCAATAAAAGACCCAATGCTGTAGAGCATCACGGCGTTCATGCTCGCCGACAGGCCGATGGCAGCGCTGAGGATGAGCAAGAGGCGCCCGCGGAACTCGTTCCCGCTGGAGATTCCCCCCGCCGACGATTCAAGGGTCGTCTTGTTCATTTTGTAGTCCTAATTGTTAAACATCCATGTCAACATAAACGTCAACCGGCCGAATGGCAACCTTGGCCGCACCCTCGGGCCCACTGAGATAACAAAACCAGCCTAGCGAAGCGACTTGCGCCCCGCCTGCCGTGGGGCTGACAATGCCAACTATCAGGTTTTTTCGGGAATCCCCCGAGCCACAATCCAAGTCGGAGATACGACCATGCCCACCATCCGCTCCATCACGCTAGCCACTGGTCTAGTCTTCACGCTTGCCCTCAGCGGCTGCGCCAAGGACGAGGCGCCCGCCAAAGATGCAGCCGGGAGCATGATGGACGGGAAGCAAGGCGAAGGGCCTGCCGCTGGTTCATCCCGTTGGTACGACTCCGCGGAGCAAGCTGCCCGCGAAGCGGCCGAAAAAGCCGGGCAAGGCACCACCAAGGTGGACCCCATGGCTCCTGGCCAGGCCGATGGTTCGCAGGAATCTACGGCAGAAATGACCAACCGCCAGCAGTAATCCGTACCCGTAACTTCAGGTAGCCATTCATGCGTAGTTCCAGCGTTTCCGGCTTTTTGTTGTCTGTTTTGCTGGCAGCAACTGCCGCCCCGCTGGCCTCGGCGGCCGTCCCAGCACCGGTCGCCCCGGAAGGTGCAGCCGCCAAACCAAGGAAACTGGAGTCGACCGACGAGATGGTGGCTCGCCGGGTGGACTTTGGCCCCCGCGACAAGATGCCGGGTGCCGCGGTGTTTGCCGAGCGTTGCGCGGCCTGCCATAACGGCGCCGTACCGAAAGCTCCCCACCTGTTCTGGCTGGAGATGATGTCGCCTCAAGCCATCCTCCGCGCACTCGACGGTGGTGTGATGCAGGCGCAGGCAGCCGGTCTCAATGCAGAGCAGAAGCGGCACGTGGCCGAATACATCACCCGCGAACCGGCGGATGGCCCCGAGCGCACGGCCAACGCCGCCCCCACCTGCAGTGGCGACAGCGCGCAGTTCAATCTCACCCGCGTCCCGCCAGCCGTCGGCTGGGGCCACGACACCGCGCGCTTTGTTCCAGCCGGCGCCGCGGGTCTTGCAACGGGTGACATTACGCGGCTGAAGCTCAAATGGGCCTATGGCTACCCGGGCGCGCTGCGTGCTCGTTCCCAGCCGTCCATCGGGCTGGGAGCCGTCTTTACCGGGAGTCAGGATGGTGGTGTCTACGCCTTCGACCTGAGCACTGGCTGCCAGCGCTGGCATTTTCAGGCCGGGGCGGAAGTCCGTACCGGCATTGTCCTGACCTCTTGGCAAGGAGCAGACACACCCAAGGTTCCCCTCGCCTTCTTCGGCGACATCGTGGCGCGCCTGTATGCCGTGAACATGCTGACCGGCGAACTGGTCTGGTCGCGGAAGATGGACGAGCACCCGAGCGCCACGCTCACCGGCACCCCGGCGCTGGTCGGCGGCAAGTTGTTGGTCCCTGTGTCCTCGTTGGAAGTCATTCCAGCGGCGGACCCGAAGTACGAGTGCTGCACCTTCCGCGGCAAGTTGGTGGCCGTGGATGCGGCCACCGGCAAGACGGTATGGGAACACTTCACCATCCCCGAGGAGCCAAAAGAGGTCAGCCGAACCACCGCCGGCACCCGCGTGCTGGCCCCTTCGGGAGCGCCCACTTGGTCCAGCCCGTCCATCGACCTGAAACGCAACATCGCCTATTTCGGTACCGGTGAGAACTACTCGACGCCCGCCGACAGCAACAGCGACTCCATCATGGCGGTCGACCTGCAAACCGGGCAACGCCGCTGGCAGCGCCAGAGCACGAAGGACGACGCCTGGAACGTCGCATGCATGATGAGTAACAACCCCAACTGCCCCAAGGAACGCGGCCCGGACTTCGACCACGGCGCCAGCATGATCCTGGTGGACCTCGGGAACGGTAAGCAGGTGCTGGCCACGGGCCATAAGGACGGCAGCGTTTACGGGTTGGACCCGGACCAAAATGGCAAACTGCTGTGGTCCGCGCGGGTCGGTCGCGGCAGTATTCAGGGTGGCGTGCATTTCGGCATGGCAGCGGAAGGCACGCGGGTCTACGTGCCCATCAACGACATGAACGATACCCAGAACGGCGACGTGCTGGACCCGAAGGCCGCGCGGCCCGGCATTCACGCCGTCGACGCTACGAACGGCAAAGTGCTCTGGAATCATGTCCAGAAGAACGTCTGCCCGCCCGATTTGAAGTTCTGCGACCCGGGCATTTCCTCGGCGGTGACAGCTATTCCGGGTGCGGTGTTTGCCGCCCATCTCGATGGCTGGGTTCGTGCCTATGAAGGAGCCACTGGAGCTGTGCTCTGGGAGTTCGATACCAAGACCAAAGTGAACACCACCAACGGACTGTTAACGGGCGGTGGCAGCATGAGTGGTGCAGGGCCCGCTGTGGGCGATGGCTACTTGGTGGTGAATTCGGGCTACGGCCTTTACAGCCACTCGCCTGGCAACCTGCTGCTGGTGTTCTCCGTGGACGGCAAGTGATCGAACGATTGCCCACCAGGCACTCGCACCTGGAACTGCTCTCCCCTGCCCGCGATGCCGATATCGGCATCGAGGCTGTAAACCATGGCGCGGACGCCGTCTATATTGGCGGCCCCGCCATGGGCGCCCGCGACAAGGCAGGCAACCCGGTAGCGGCAATTGCGCGCTTGGCCAAGCACGCCCATCGCTTCCGGGCCCGCGTTTTCGTGGCCATGAACACCATTCTGCGCGACGACGAACTGGAGCCCGCGCGGCGCTTGGCTTGGCAACTCTACGATGCCGGCGTAGATGCTCTGATTGTTCAGGACATGGGCCTGCTGGAAGTGGACCTACCGCCCATCCAGTTGCACGCCAGCACCCAAACCGACATCCGTACGCCAGAGAAGGCGCGGTTCCTGCAGGATGCGGGGCTCTCTAAGCTGGTACTGGCGCGCGAACTCACCCTGCAGCAAATCCGCGCCATTGCCGCGGAAGTGCAGCAAGCGGAATTGGAGTTCTTCATCCACGGTGCGCTGTGCGTGGCCTACAGCGGCCAGTGTTTCATTAGCCATGCGCACACCGGCCGTAGCGCCAACCGCGGCAACTGTTCGCAGGAATGCCGCTTGCCGTATACGGTGAAGGACAGCCTCGGGCGCATCGTGGCACACGACCAGCACGTGCTGAGCGTGAAGGACAACGACCAGAGCGAGAACCTCGAAGCCTTGGCCGATGCCGGCATTCGCAGCTTCAAGATTGAAGGGCGCTACAAGGACATGGCGACGGTGAAAAACGTTACCGCGCACTACCGGCAATTGCTCGACGGCCTCCTCGAGCGTCGTCCGGAGTATGCCCGCGGCAGTAGCGGCCGCTGTACCTTCACTTTCACACCAGAACCTGAGCAAGGCTTCAACCGCGGTGGCACGGACTATTTCGTGAACGGGCGGCAGCAGGATATCGGTGCTTTCGACACGCCAAAGCATGCGGGCCTCAGCCTTGGTCACGTAGCTGCCATCACAGCCACCCACTTCGATGTGGACACCAGCGAAAGTAGCGCCATGCTGAACAACGGCGATTCCATCACCTGGCGTGACCTGCAGGGTGAACTGCAAGGCGTGCAGGTAAACACCGTAGAGGCAGTTTCCCCCAACCTCTGGCGAGTAGAGCCCAACCTCGCGGCACGCCCCGGCGCCCACGGCACCAAAGACCTGAAAGACCTCCGCAAGAACACCGCCCTGCACCGCAACCGCGACATGGCCTGGGAGCGCTTGTTGGCGAAGCCTTCGGCAGAACGCAAGATCGCCGTGGACGTCATGCTGACGCCTTGGGATGAAAATGGGCAACTTTCGGGCCTAGAACTGACGCTGATCGACGAGGACGGGTTCGCAGGTTCTGCACGCGTCCAACGCACCCTCGAGCCCGCACGCGACCCGGACCGCGCAGCGCAAACCCTTCAGGACCAACTGACGCGCCTTGGTACCACGGACTACGTAGCACGGGACGTCCATCTGCCACCCGACACCGCTTGGTTCGTACCGGTATCGCTGCTGAATGCGCTACGCCGCGATGCGGTGACTGCGCTGGATGAATCACGTTCGCAAGGTTGGGAACGGCTACCCCGTGCCAAGCCGGCGGAACCGCCGGCCGTCTACCCGGAAGACACCCTCACCTATCTGGCCAATGTCTACAACGGCAAGGCCGCCGCGTTCTACGCCAAACATGGCGTGAAGGTGGTGGAGCCCGCTTATGAAAGCCACGAGAAGCTGGGCGACGTGAGCCTAATGATCACGAAGCACTGTGTGCGCTTTAGCTTGAGCCTGTGCCCAAAGCAGACCAAGGGCGTGACTGGCGTGCAGGGCACGGTACGTGCCGACCCACTGGTGCTGCAGCATGGCGATGACACGCTCACCCTGCGCTTCGACTGCAAGCCCTGCGAGATGCATGTGGTGGGCGCCATGCGCCCAAACGTGCTGCGGCAACTGCGCGAGCAACCCATGACGTTCTACCGCACCCGCCCAGGAGCCCAGCCCGCGGCCGGAACGACCGGCGGCGCTACCTGAAAGCGCCCACGATGAAATCAGGCCCGCAAACCCGGGCGACGCTTTTCAATCCAGGCACGAATACGCCGCGCATCGGCGAAGCGCGTTTGAGTGCCCCACGAGTTCATGAGCACGATGATGACGTCGCGACCGTCGATGACGGTGCGCATGACCAAGCATCGCCCCGCTTCAGCGATATAACCGGTTTTCTGCAGCCCAATTTCCCAAGCCCGGTTCTTTACCAGTGGGTTCGTGTTGTGGAACTCCGCCTGCTGACGGCGCAAGGTAACGGTGTATTTGGGCGTGGTGGAATAGTCGGCGATACGCGGGTTGGCTGAAGCGGCCATCACCAACTTGGCAAGGTCGCGCGGGCTCGCAACGTTCTGTGGTGACAAACCCGTGGGCTCTACAAACCGCGTGGTCCGCATCCCCAAGGCTTGCGCCTTGGCATTCATCGCGGCTACGCAAGCGCGCTTACCACCCGGGTATTGGTTGCAAAGGGAGGACGCCGCACGGTTCTCAGAGGACATCAGCGCCAGACGCAACAGTTCACCGCGCGTGAGGGTTGTACCAGATGCCAGCCGCGAAGCACTGCCGCGCGTCCCACGAACTTCTTCAGGGCCAATGGTCATGGATTCATCCAGCGACTGGGCGGCTTCAAGCACCACAATCGCGGTCATCAGCTTGGTAATGGAAGCAATGGGCGCCGGCTTGTCCTCATGGCTGGCGGCCAGCACCTGTGCGCCGTGCTCGTCCAACACCATGTACGAACCCGCCCGTACGTCTGGGCGTCCGGCACTACGCGGCCTGGCCACTGCAGCGGCGCCAGGCATAGCTGGGGAAACTGCAGGCGCTTGGGCCTTTGGGCGGCGGTGAATGCGACCCTGGGCGCTAGACACGGACTTAGGGTGCTTATGCTGTTGAGGGCTGGACCTGCTAGAGGCGTGCCCCGCACTCATCTCGGCTGCCATGCTCGGCTGATACGCGAAGCCCAAAATCCATAAACCCAAGAGCAGCGCGAGAGCGTGGTGCAGACGAAGGGCCGCAATCGAAAAAACAGGAGGGGGCGTCATACTGCGAAGAGTACACGCAACCCACATCGCCTTGCACCCCAGTTACACTCAACGGTCTGCGCGTACGGCACTGCACCGCAAACACGCATTAAAAGCCGGCCAGCATAGGCAATGGCAGCACCATGGGCTTCGCAGCGGCCAGCCCTGCGCTAGCGGATGCTTGGCATGCAGCCGGGCTCGCGGCGGGTGGTACTGCCTGCGAAGACCCGCCGGGCGTTCGTAACGGGCCTTCCGGTTCCCTCTATTTGGCTTACCTGCGCGACCCGGACGGCAACAAGCTCTGCGCCCTGCATCGCCTGTAAAGACTCAATCGCGGAAGAACGTCACCTGGTGGGTGCTGGCGAGCAACTGCTCGCCAACGCCCCACAGTTCAGCACGCTGGTCGAAAAAGCCGTGGCGGTAGTGGATGCCTTCCGCCAACCCGAGCAGAAACTGCTCGCCCTGCGCGGCCAGCATGGCTTCGTCCGCGTGGAAGTACACCGTGAGTGAAACAGTGCTAGTAGGCATGATCGCACGGCGCTTCAGGCACACCCGCGGGTAGAACACGTCGCAGAGCGCCGCGAGGCTGGCGAAGTCCAGCGGCCGCCCCGGGCGGTCGCGTAGCCAACCCGCAGAGCGGGAATCTTCTGCGCGTACCTCGACAGGTTGGTCCGGCAGGTTTTCCACGGCTGGATAACCGCCGTAGATGGAGCGCATGTCGTAGTTGCCGAACCAAATAGGGGCACGGCGCCCCTCTCGGCGCGCGATCGATTCGGGCGGTGGCAGACCGCGCGGCGGTGCAGTGCAACTACCGCACCACGTCTCGCGACGCACAGCGGTCACCGCCGTGGCCGTCGAGACCACACCACCGCCCTGACTGGCTTCCACCATCCAGTGCTGCGTCGAGCGGCCCGTCCTGACCGCCCGGGCAACCACGGTATATTCGCCAGCAGCCACGGCTGCCGCGTAGTTCACGGTGAGCGTGACAGGAATACCGATTCGCTGCGGGTGCTGTAGCACCGCGTTCAGCAAGGTAGCCGCGGTGATACCCCCGAAGGGCCCAATTTGGTTAGCGTAAGGAGCGCTGGTGTGCGCCAGGTAGGTATCCGCGCCGATGGGTTCGAGGCGGATGGCAGTGTCAAAGGGATGCATCCCGCCATTTTAACCTCGAACCCGACTGCCAGCGGCTGCGGCAGCCTCTAGGCGCAGTTGCCGGGCTCTGCAACCCCTAGCCTCAGTAGAGCCGGTTCAGCACCACCTCGCCGTTGTTCACCACCAGCATGGGCTCGAACAACGTGCTGGTATCCAGACGCGGGTCGCGGTCCACCACGAGCAAGTCGGCTTCCAGCCCGACCGTCACGCTGCCGGTGCGCGCCTCGATGCCCAGCACCCGTGCGGATTCAAAGGTGGCAGCACGAATGGCTTCGAGCGGCGTGAAGCCCAGCTTCACCAGTTCTTCCACCTCATACCCGGGACGGACGCGGGCACTCTCGCCCTCGCCGTAATCGCCATCGGTTCCTACAGCGACTGCCACGCCCATGGCATGCGCCTTGCGTACCGCTTCCCGCAAGGGCCGCATCATGGCGTGTGTCCGCAACTGCAGCGCCACGTCATCGGCACCGTCGCCATGCGGGTCGCCCAACGGACTCATAATGGCGAGCGTGGGTACGAAAAACGTGCCCTTCTGCTTCATGAGCGCCAGCGTTTCGTCGTCGATCCAAGTGCCATGCTCGATGCTACGCACCCCCGCCCGTACTGCCGCATTGGCGCCACTGCGACCATGCGCGTGGGCGGCTACGTAAATGCCTTTGGCAGCCGCGTCCTGCACCACCGCCTGCATCTCTTCCATCGTCAGTTCCTGACGGCGCGGATCGGTAGCTGCCAGCCCTGCCCGCTCACTGGCGCCCACTTTTAGTACGTCCGCCCCGCGCGCAATGACGGCGCGCGCCACCTCGCGCACATTTTCCACGCCTTGCAGCGGCTGCGCGTAATACCGGCCGAACTGCGGAAAACTGAGGATGAACGGCTCGCCAAGCACTGGGCGAATATGACCCGCTGAAGTCAGTAGCTCCGGCCCCGGAACCTCGCGCTGACGGATGAGGTCGCGAGTGGCAACGCCCTTCAGATAGGCATCACCCAGCACGCGGGCGGTGGTAACACCAGAAAGCAAGGCGCGTTTTGCGGAGGCCGGATCGCCAATATGGGCATGCGCATCCACATACCCGGGCAACAGATAGGCGCCTTGCAGGTCAATGGTGGTGGACTGGGCGGACGCACTTTGGCTAGAGACGGACTTCCGGGCCAGGCTAGCAGCCGCCGAAATGCTGGCGATACGCCCCTCCACCACACGGACGTCCACCAGTGGCACGTCCGTACCCCCGCGGCCATCGATGAGATGGGCGTTGACCAGCCATAGATCCGCGGCGAACGCCGACACTGGCAGCAGCGATAGCGCCGCAATGGCCAATAACTTTCCTGAGTGACGCATCCCCGTTTCCTCCCAACCTTAACCCTTCTGCCTCGCTGAAAGGTTATCCTTTGCCAACGTGGACCGGTTGGGGTTTTTCGACAAGATAGGCTACGCACACTCATTGGCAGGGACGAACTGGCGCTTCGCGTCGCTGCGGGAGTTGCTTGCCAAGGCCTCCCCCCTGCGCTCGGGCGATCTGCTCGCCGGGGTCGCGGCCTGCTCCGCCGCGGAACGGGTGGCCGCACAGTGCGCGCTCGCGGAAGTTCCCCTGCGCCAATTCCTGAGCGAGGCGGTAGTGCCTTATGAACAGGATGACGTCACCCGGCTGTGCATCGACACCCACGACTTCGCGGCTTTTGCACCGGTGGCGCATTTCACGGTGGGTGACTTCCGCAACTGGTTGTTGGGGCCCGCGGCAGACACGCCAGCGCTAACCGTCCTCGCCCCCGGCCTATTGCCCGAGATGGTCGCCGCGGTCAGCAAACTCATGCGCCTGCAGGACCTCATCTTGGTCGCCCGTAAGTGCAGCGTGATTACACGCTTTCGCAACACCGTTGGTCTGCCAGGGCACCTGGCAGTACGGCTACAGCCCAACCACCCTACCGACGACTTGCGCGGTATTGCTGCGGCCACTCTCGATGGGTTGTTACTCGGTTCGGGGGACGCCGTCATCGGCATCAATCCGGCCGGCGACGACCTGCAAACTTTCATTGGCTTGTGGCAGATGCTCGATGAGCTCATCCAGCGTTATGAAATTCCTACGCAATCTTGTGTTTTGACCCACGTTACCCAGCAGTTGCGCGGTATCGAAGCAGGCGCTCCGGTCGATTTGGTATTCCAGTCCATTGGCGGCACCGAAGCCACCAACGCCAGCTTCGGGGTCACCCTCTCTCTATTGCAGGAAGCACGCGAAGCTGCGCTGTCGCTGGGCCGCGGCACCGTGGGCAACCACGTCATGTACTTCGAAACGGGCCAAGGTAGCGCTCTCTCCGCCAATGCTCACCACGACGTGGACCAGCAAACCATCGAAGCGCGTGCCTACGGAGTTGCACGCCACTTCCAGCCCTTCCTAGTGAACAGCGTGGTGGGGTTCATCGGGCCGGAATACCTTTACGACGGCAAGCAGATTATCCGCGCCGGGCTCGAAGACCATTTTTGCGGCAAGTTGCTGGGCGTGCCCCATGGCGTGGATATCTGCCACACCACTCACGCCGAAGCGGACTTCGACGACATGGATACCCTGCTGACGCTCTTGGGCACGGCGGGCGTCAATTTCATCATGGGTATTCCCGGTGCGGATGATGTGATGCTGAACTACCAGAGCACCTCGTTTCACGACGCGCTATATGTGCGGGAACTGCTGGGCTTGAAACGCGCGCCGGAATTCGCGCAGTGGCTGGAAGGCGTCCAGTTGGCCGGCCGTGATGGCAGGCT
This sequence comes from uncultured Pseudomonadota bacterium, assembly GCA_903858165.1. Classification (GTDB taxonomy): domain Bacteria; phylum Pseudomonadota; class Gammaproteobacteria; order Steroidobacterales; family Steroidobacteraceae; genus CAIOHZ01. The sequence goes on along the minus strand of CAIOHZ010000098.1, from coordinate 4,944 downwards.
GCTCCCTGCCACGGCGGAGCACCCCTTGCTGTCGATGATGACCCCGCGGAAACACCCATGAGCGAACTCGTCCGCAGTTTGCGCACGTTCACCGCGGCCCGCATCGGCTTGCAGGCCGCAGGGCAATCGTTGGCGACGCGCGAGATCTTGCAACTGGCACAAGACCACGCACTCGCGCGAGACGCCGTACACGCCACCTTCGATACCGAGCAGCTGCGAGCCGAGTTAGTCGCGATGGGGCACACCGTGCATGAGGTCCAAAGTCTGGCGGCGGACCGCGCTACTTATCTCCGTCGCCCGGATTTCGGGCGCCAACTATCGCCAGAAACGACAACTTCTCTGGCTGCCCACTGGGCCTCAATCCAAGCACCCGGGTCGCCGCCGCCCGCAGTGGTCGTGGTCATCGCGGATGGTTTGTCAGCAGCAGCTCCCGTCGCCCACGCGGCAGCACTGCTGCGCGAACTGTCGGCCTTGGCCCGTAGACGCTGGACGAGTGTGCCGGTGGTACTGGCCAGGCAGGCTCGTGTTGCCCTAGGGGATGCTGTCGGTGCCGCGCTAAAGGCGCGGCTGGTGCTGGTGCTCATCGGCGAGCGCCCCGGCATGAGTGCGCACGACAGCCTCGGTGCCTACCTCACCTACGCGCCCCATCCCGGTCGGACCGACGCGGAACGCAATTGTGTTTCCAATATCCGCCCGCAGGGGCTCGGTTACGCGCAAGCGGCCCATCACCTGCATTGGCTCGTGGAACAAGCGCTGACCAGAGGCGTTACCGGCATAGAACTCAAAGACGAGAGCGGCGTTGGGCCCTTGCACATCGGCGCGCCTCCCGCCAACATCGGGGCATGAGCCTAACCCGTCGCGACCTCCTCACCTCCGCCGCCCTGCTGCTCGCCAGCCCCCGCGGTGCCTTTGCTGCCAACGAAGCCCGCCCCGGCGGTGCCAGCGCAGCACCCACGGCAGACCATCCTTATCTGCTGCACTGGAACGAAAATCCTTATGGGCCACCCCCAGCGGCACGCGAAGCCATAGCGGGCACTATCCAGCAGACCTGCCGCTACCTGACCCCAAATGATGAGGACGCGCTGATTGCCCTGCTGGCGGGCCGGGAAGGCGTCGCCCCACAGCAAATAGTCACGGGGACCGGTTCGGGGGAACTGCTTCGCGCCTTGGGCTTGATGGTCGGACGCGAAGGGGGCGAAATTGTTACCGCGGACCCCACCTACGACGAACTGGTGGAGTACGGCCGCCAGACCGGCGCGACGATTGTCACGGTGCCGCTCGACAAGAATCTGCGCCAAGACCTCGACGCCATGCAGAAAGTGGTCACCGAAAAGACGCGCCTTGTGTACCTGTGCAATCCGCACAACCCCAGTGGCACAGGCTTGAATGCCGGCCGCATCGCCAGCTTCATCGAAGCCATGCCGCCGCAAGTTATTGTGGTGGTGGATGAAGCCTACATCGAGTTTGCCAACGGCCCGGGCGTGCGTTCGCTGGCGCCCTTGCTGCGCACCGGCGCAAACATCGTTGTGCTTCGCACCTTCTCCAAGCTTTATGGAATGGCGGGCCTGCGCTTTGGCTACGCCATCGCGCCCAAGGCGCTGGCCGAAACGTTCGGGCCACTGCGTATGACCTGGGCCAATGTGTTTGCGGCCCCCGCCGTGCGCGCGGCCTTGGGCGATATCGACTTCGCCGCCAACACGCGTCGCCGCATCCAAGCGAGCCGCTTGGCCATTACGGGTGAACTGGCGAACTTGGGCCTGCGCTATGCAGAGCCGCAGGGCAACTTCGTGTTCTTCGACACGGGCATGCCCCATGCACGCTTCGCCGAACTGATGAAAGCCGAGCATGTCATCGTGGGCCGAAAGTTCGCTCCCTACGACAACTGGTGTCGCATCACCGTCGGCACGGAGCCGGAAGTGGACTGGTTCCTGAAATCGCTGCGCAAGGTAACGGCGAAGGGGCTGTAAGCCCCTTCGGTCGTCCTGCTGCCAGAGCCAAGGCACTGGTCAGCAAGACAGGCAGTCGACTACCCCTGCAGACCCTGCGAGGCCAGGTACTCGTCGTAGGTACCGTAGAAGTCTTCCACGATGCCGCCGGGCTTGATTTCAAGAATTCGGGTCGCCAAGCCATTCACGAACTCGCGGTCATGCGAGACGAACAGCAAGGTACCCGGGTACTTCTCGAGCCCGATCTGCAGCGACTCGATAGTTTCCATATCCATATGGTTGGTGGGTTCGTCCATCAGGATGACGTTCGGCCGCTGCAGCATCAGCTTGCCGTAAATCATGCGCCCCTTCTCGCCGCCCGAAAGCACCTTCACGAACTTCTTCATTTCATCGCCCGAGAACAGCAAGCGCCCCAAGGTGGCGCGCACGATGGGCTGGTCGTCGGCTTTGCCGGACCAACGCGACATCCACTCGTAGAGGTCCATCTTCTCGGCGAACTCGGCCTGCGGGTCCTGCGGCATGTAGCCCACTTGAGCATTTTCTACCCAAGTGACCGTGCCTTTGGTGGGCTGTAGGTTGCCAGCCAGCACCTGCATGAGCGTGGTCTTGCCGATACCGTTCGGGCCGATGATGGCGATGCGCTCACCGGCTTCCACGTTGAAGCTGATGTTCTGCAACACGGGCAGGTCCGTGCCCGGATAGGTGAAAGACACCTTTTCCAAGCCAAAAGCGTTGCGATAGAGCTTCTTCGCCTGCTCGAACCGGATGTACGGGTTCTGGCGAGACGACGGACGGATTTCTTCCAGCTTGATCTTGTCGAGCTGTTTCTTGCGCGAAGTGGCCTGGCGCGCCTTCGAAGCATTCGCGGAGAAGCGACGCACGAACTCCTGTAGTTCCGAGATACGGTCCGCGGCCTTGGCATTGGAAGCTTCAACACGCTCACGGGCCTGCAAGGAGGCCAGCATGAAGTCGTCGTAGTTGCCCGGGTAGATCTTCAGTTGCTGGAAGTCCAGGTCCGCCATGTGCGTGCACACCTGGTTCAGGAAGTGCCGATCATGGCTGATGATGATCATCGTGGAGTTGGACTGGTTCAGCACACTCTCCAGCCAATGGATGGAGTGAATGTCCAGGTTGTTGGTAGGCTCGTCTAGCAGCAACACGTCAGGGTTGGAAAACAGTGCCTGCGCCAGCAACACACGCAGCTTCAAGCCCGGCGGCACCTCGCGCATGGGCCCGTAGTGCAGTTCGGTGCCGATACCGGCGTCCGTCAGAATGCTGGCGGCGCGGCTTTCAGCGTCGTAGCCACCGTACTCGGCAAACTGCCCTTCCAGTTCCGCCGCGCGCATGTAGTCGTCGTCGGTAGCGTCCGCTTTGGCGTAGAGGCGGTCGCGTTCAGTCATGGCCGTCCACATTTCGCGATGGCCCTGCATGACGGTATCGATGACGCGCTCGTCCTCGTACCCGAACTGGTTCTGGCTCAGCTTGCCGAGCCGCATGCCCGCCTGCAGCATGACTTCACCGGAGCTTTGCTCCAAGTCGCCGCCCAGAATCTTCATCAGCGTGGATTTGCCGCAGCCGTTGGCACCAATGAGGCCATAACGGTTGCTGTCGGTGAACTTCACCGTCACGCCCTCGAAGAGGGGCTTGGCACCAAATTGGATAGAGATATTGGAGGTGGAAAGCATGGCAGTCTCGGGTGGTCTAGCCCGCCATTGTACCGTGGGCTGTGCCATGATGCGGCAGGCTCTTACAACCGCCGAGGGAATGCCCGTGACGCAAGAGAAAACACCCCCCGAAACCTGCGCCGACGCCCGTCTGCTCGCCGAACTGGGCTACCGCCAAGACCTGCATCGCCGACTCGGTGGGTTCACTAATTTCGCGGTATCTTTTTCCATTATCTGCACTCTGTCGGGTGGTATTACGGCTTTTCCGGCTGCTCTGGGGGCCGGCGGTGGAGTCTCCATCGGTATCGGCTGGTTGGTAGGCGCCGGCTTCGCGCTGGTAGTCGCTCTCGCTATGGCGCAAATTGCCTCTGCCTTCCCGACAGCAGGCGGGCTCTACCATTGGGGTTCCATGCTTGGCAACCGCGGGTATGGCTGGGCTACCGCTTGGTTCAACCTGCTCGGGCTCATTTTGGTCACTGCCGCCGTTAACTTCGGCGTCTACGATCCCTTCTTCAAGACCCTCGTCGCACCTCTGCTCGGGTTCGACACCAGTCAATGGGGGGCAGTCCACCAGTTTGGTTTCCTGGCTGCCGTTACTACCTCGCAAGCGCTGCTCAACCACCGCTTCTTGAAGCTGACCACACGCTTGGTGGACTTCTCGGGTTACCTCATCTTCGTGGTCACGGTAGTGCTAATCACCTCGCTCTGGCTATGGGCCCGTCCCGCCGGTTCGGGCTGGCCGGATTTTTCCCGCTTGGTCACTTTCACCAATTTCACCGGTAGCAAAGGCAGTTTGTGGCCGGCATCCGCGAACACGCTGCAGGTGTTTTTATGCGGCTTGCTCCTGACCATCTACACCATCACGGGCTTCGACGCGTCAGCGCATACGGCCGAAGAAACCCACGACGCCGCCACCAACGTGCCGAAGGGCATCATCAGTTCGGTCGTATGGTCGGGCTTGTTCGGCTACGCCATGGTGGCCACCTTCGTGTTGGTCATGCCTAGCCTCAAGCAAGAGGTAGCTCTTGGGTCCGGCTTCTTCGCGGACCTGCTGCGCAACGTACCCAGCCCCGTACGCTTTGGACTGGCTATCTCACTGTTCGTAGCGAACTATCTCTGCGCGCTCTCTTGCCTGCTGTCGACATCCCGCATGGTGTTCGCGTTCGCACGAGATGGCGGGCTGCCAGCGTCCGAACTGCTCGCCAAGGTCGAACCCACGCAAGGGGCGCCGGTTGCAGCCATCTGGTCAGCGGCCGTTGCTGCCATCGCCATCACCCTCTATGCGGAAGCGTTCACCGTGCTCGCCACGGCCTGTGCCGTGTTCTTGTACGTGT
>CAIOHZ010000097.1 GCA_903858165.1 uncultured Pseudomonadota bacterium | reverse complement strand
CTGTCGTTGAAGGCCTCGTGCTCGATGGTGTCGTCGAAGATCATCACTTCGCCCTCCACCCAGCGGCGCGTGTCGTAGCCCACGCGGAACTGGCACTTCTCGGGCACCACCAGCGGCAAGTGCGCCACCAAGCGGGCATTGGACTCGCCATGGTGCGGCGGAATGACAGCCTTCGGCTGCAGCACCGAGAACATGGCATTGGGGCAGGTGCCAGCGAGGTGCACCTGGTCCACCAAGCGCAGCGCTTCGGCCGTCTTCGGGCAACGCGCAATGTTTTCCGGGATGGGCTTGCCACCGCGCCACAAGTGGAACGCCGTCCACGCGCGCGAATGGTTCAGCTCCGCCCATTGGTTCACGGGTTCGCCGGGGTTGTACTGCACGTAGGGCGTGAACTCGTCGCCTACCTCGCTCAGGGCGGCGATCATTTCAGCGCGGATGTCCGCGGTGAAAGCTTCGAAGGCCGGCACCCAGTCGAACATCTCGCGACGGAAGAACGGCTGCGCCGGCAACCGCGGCACGGTGAGCTGATTGCATTGCGACACATAGGGCTTGCTGCGGCCCGACATGATGGAAATGGCTTCCCGCCACTTCTGCGACATGCCCGGCTGCGCGCCCATGGCTTCGAGCAAACTGACCTCGAGCGCCTCGGCGTACATGGCAGCCAACTGCTCGCCATGTTCGAGTGCTTCTTTAAAAGCCGGCGGACGAAATTCCGCGGGCGGGGAAATCTTGGCCACGTCGCGGTACAGGAGCGCGGCGGCCTTCATCTGGCCTTGCTGTTCCAGCAACTGCGCGCGCTGCAACAGCGCCGGCCAGCAGTAGGCGTCGGCGGCCAGCGCTTGGCCCAAAGTTGCGTCTTCTTCGGCCTGCTGCCCCAAGGCGCGGTGCGCCGCAGCCTTCAGCATCAGGGATTCGGTCAGCAAGGGAACTTCGGTGCGGGCTGGCGCCAGGCGCCCCAGCATGGCAAGCGCCGCGTTTGCATCGCCGGACATCAAGGCCAACCGCGCCAAACCATTCACGGCGTTGGGCTGTTGCGGGTCCTGCGCGAGCAGTTGTTCGTAGTGCCCCCGGGCAGCGGCGAGATCGCCACCAGCCTCGGCCTCGCGGGCGGCGCGTACGAGCGCCTGTTCATTCGACATGTGGGCTTCCCCTCTTCTCAACCAACTTCATAAACGAAAAAACCGGGGTACCACTTGCGTGGTACCCCGGCCAAGGAGACAGGCTCCGTCAGGAGACGTCAGAACTTGTAGGAAACACCAACGCTGTAGCGCGTACCCAGTGGGTCGTAGCTGTCAGCATAAGCGTTCATCGAAGTGTTGGCGCCCGGGATGTTGCCAACCACGGTCGGGTCCTTGTCGAGCAGGTTCTGCGCGGCCAAGGTGACCTTCAGCTTGTCGTTCCACTTCCACTGCACCGAAAGGTCCACGTAGTTAAACGCCGGGATGCTTTCGATGAGGTAGATGGAGTTACCGACCTGATCCGGGTCGTCCGCACGCGTTTGTGCTGCCACCTTGGAGAGGTGACGGACGAACACGTTCGCGCTCCACGAGCGCCAGTCGACGCCGAGGCTCACGTTGATACGGTCCTTGTGGGTGGGGTTGCCACACACGTCGCCGTACACACCTTCGCACTTGATAGCCGGGGCACCCGGGCTCGAGACAAAGGAGCTCTCGAGGGTGTGGCTGCCAGACAGGTTGGCGTTGAACTTGAACTCGCTCCAGTCGAAGCTGTAGCCAAACGAGTAGTCGATACCGGTGGCCTTCAGCGAGGACAGGTTGCGGGTGTCGAGCACGATGCCGAAGCCGTCGCCTTCCAGTTCGCCGAGCGGGTTGCGCTTGACGAGCGAGCAGAACGAAGAAAGGTTGTTGACGAAGCAGTTGTCAACAATTTCCTGGGCGCCGTACGAACCGATACCACCCTTGATCTTGATGTCGTAGTAGTCGACCGAAGCGATGAAACCAGGCAGCGCTTCCGGCGTGAACTGCAAGCCGAAGGTGTAGGTGTCAGCCTCTTCCGGAGCCAGGCTGACGCCGAGCGCCACGGCACCACCGCCGATGCTGGCAGCCTGCTGGGCGGCCGGCGAAGCGATGAGGCCGATGGCAGCCAGCGGAGCACCCTGAGCGACGCACTTCGCGGTGAGCGTAGCGTTGCCCACCGGCGCGGTGCCGGCACAGGGATCCGACCGGATCTCGGTCAGGCCGAACGAGGCCGGAGCGAACTGCTCGCCGATGTTCGGTGCGCGAACCGCGCGCTGGGCCATGGCGCGAACGCGCAGGCTCTGCACGGGCGTCCACTCGAGGCCCGCCTTCCACGTGCCGAAGCTACCCGAGAGGTTGGTTTCCGCGTAGCGATAACCCACTTCGAGGGCGAGGTTTTCGATACCCGGCTTGCCCGTGACGAGGGGGACGTAGGCTTCACCGAAGAACTCCTTCGAGTCCACGGTGCCGGTCAACGGCGGCGAAGTGCCACCCTGACCCATGGCACCGCCGAAGCGGGTGAGGTCGTCGGGACGGAAGTTCGCGGTGTACTCGTTCCAGTCGAGGCCGAAGGCCAAGCTGACGGGGGAATCCGCCATCGGCGACTTCAGCTCGGCCACTTCGCCGGAGATGCTGGCCGAAGCGTTGTGGGCTTCGGTGGTCTGCGACGAGTAGTAGCTGGCGCGGATGAACTCCAGGCCGGCTTGCGAGATGGCACCCGTCATCGGCTGGCCGCTCGAGGCGTCGATGAAGCCGTTGCCCGTGAACAAATTCACCGGAGCGCAGTTCTTCGAGGTATCGGTGCACTGGATGCCGGTCGGCGTCTGGATGGCGAGCAGCGCCTGCTGGGCGCGCACGATGCTGACGTCGTTCTCGAGGCCGTCGAGACGCGACACGCGGCCCCACTGCGCCGACACATCGTAGTTCCAGCCCGAATCGCCGAGGTCGCCACGAACGCCACCAGAGATCTGGAAGGTCTTGCTCTCGGAGATGCCCAGACGGTTGCCGAGTTCAGGCAGACGACGACGCAGACCCGAGACGGTGACCGTCTGCGAACCGGCGGCAGCCGCGGCGCTGTAAGGCGTGCCGCCATGGAGGCCACGGGTGGCTTCGTTGTTGTAGACCGAGATGAGCGCAGTGCGCTGCGCGGCCGACAGGAACGGGTTGTCCAGGTTCAGCTGGAACGACAGCGTGGAACCGCCGAAGTAGGCCGAGGGGGCCAACTGGGTGGGCACGGAACCGTTCACGGCGAACAAGCGGCCGTAGATTTCGGCGGAATCCGTCAACTGGAAGTTCAGGCTACCCATGGCCGACCAGCGGGTTTGCGGGACCTGGAAGTAGTTGTACGGGTTGTAGTTGTACGAACGGTTCGGGCTGTACGGCGTGCCGGAGAGACCGCCGCTGGAGAGCAACTGGCCATCCGGCGTGAAGTAGCGCGTGCCGCGGGCGGTGGCGCTGGTCTGCAGGCTGGCGCGCGAGGCACCGGCGTTCGACGAACCACCACGACGACCGGCGTCGAAGATGTCCGAAGAGTACTGGTACCAGTTACCGTTGTACCGGTAGCCGTCAACCGGGTTCAGGAAGTAGTTCGAGTAAGCACGGGCGCCCTGGAGGACGGGATCGCGCTTGGTGTAGCCGAACGAGATGACCGCGCTGCCGCGGTCGTCGGCGAACTTGCCGCCGGCGGTGATGGCACCACTGGTGGTCTTGCCGTCGCCTTCACCGTACTGCGAAGTGTTCGCGTCGACCTGCAGGCCTTCGAAGTTCTTCTTGGTGATGAAGTTCACCACGCCCGACACGGCGTCCGAACCGTACACGGCGGAAGCACCGCCGGTGACGATGTCGATGCGCTCGATGAGGGCGGCGGGGATGAGGTTGATGTCAACGGCGCCGCTGGTGCCGAACGGGGGCAGACGTTTGCCGTCCATGAGGACGAGGGTGCGGTTCGAGCCAAGGCCACGCAGGTTGATGGTGGCGGCGCCCGGGTTGCCGTTGTTGATGTATTCGGTGGAGCCCGGCAGGAACTGCGGCAACTGACGCAGCTGGCCTTCGAGGTTGACCGTGTTCAGCTGTTCAATCGCCTCGGCCGTAACCGTGGTGATGGGGCTGTTGGACTCGAGGTCCGGCTTGGCGATACGCGAACCGGTAACGGTCACTTCCATCGTCTGCTCATCGGCAGCGAAGGTAGCGGGCGCATAAAGGGCGGCAGTGGCCGCGCTGGAAACCAGCGCCAGACGCACGGCACTAGCGAGCTTGGGGTTGCTGAGCATGAATCCTCCTGAGGACAAACTTTCTTCGGGCCCTTGCGAGCCCTGCCAGCCGTTCCACCACCGGGTGGACGACCAATAGAACGGCGAACTCCTGCACCCTGTCCCGTGCACGGGGAGTCCACCATGGTTGCCGAGCATATCCCCTAAAAACCGCGTTTGAAAGTGGGTGTGCGAAAATACAACAAGTAAATTCGCGGCCGAATGATGAATTCCGGGGGAAACGCCACGCCGGTTGTGGCGAAAAAGCCATGAAAGGGGTGGGTGGCTAATCCGTCGGGAGGGAACTTGCTCCCGACTCTTGCTCACCACCTACCCTGCATTTATGAGAGGGAGCTTGCTCCCGACTGCTCACTAGCAGGTCGGGACGTGCTCGTCGTCGCCCTGGTGGGTACGCTCGAACTTCAGGAATTCGTAATAACCGCACTTGCTGCCGTAGGGGTAGGTGCGGCACACGTACGGGCGGGCGGTGTAAACCGTGCAGCGCCGCGCCTCGCGGTCGAAAAAGCGGCAGATGGACCCGTAAATCTCGTCTTTGTGGTGGCGCAGGACGCGCTCATCGCAGCCGTCGGCGGTGTAGTGGTAGGTGAACTTGTCGCGCGCTTCTTCGAACGGCAGTTCGAAGTGTTTAGCCAACCGCTTGATGTCGTTGTCCGAAATGGCGATGCGGGAATAACTGCAGCAGAAGCCGGGGCACTTGCTGCAGTCGTATTGGTTGCGGGTCATGCGGTTTTCCAAAGGGCAGGGAGCGGGTGGACGTCCGCAGATTGAAAACTCAGCGCTCGCGAATAGCAAGTTCGCTTGCAGCCACGGACGCAACTCGCCCGCTGCCGCCGGCCCCGCGTTATCCTGCAGGTCTTAACCACCCGGAGGGGTCCCATGACCTGCCTGAACCTCAATGCCGGCCGCGCCGCTGCGCTGGCCGCCGCCATCACTTTGGTGCTGCCCATGTCCAACACCGCGCTGGCCGCTGCGGCCACTTCAGCGGCTGCAAAGCCCGCCACGAACACCACCACCGAAGTGCCCGCCTCGCTCGCCACCAGCCCGTTGGTCGCCGCCTGGCCCGGCGCCTATGGCGGCCTGCCGCCCTTCGACAAGGTGAAAGTGGCGGACTTCCAGGCCGCGCTGGAATACGGCATGGCCGAGGAACTGCGCGAAGTGGAGGCCATCGCCAACAACCCGGCGGCGCCCACCTTCGACAACACCATTGCCGCCATGGAACGTTCGGGCCGCGCGCTGGAGCGCACTGCCACCATTTTCTCCATCCACACCGACACGCTGAGCACGCCGGAAGTGCAGGCCGTGGAAACGGCCGTGGCGCCGAAGATGGCGGCACACGGCGATGCCATCACGCAGAACAGCGCGTTGTTCGCCCGCATTGAGGCCGTGTACAACACGCGCACCACCAGCGGACTGACGCCCGAACAGCAGCGCCTGACGTGGCGTGTTTACACGAACTTCGCGCGCACCGGCGCCAAGCTGGATGCTGCCAAGAAGCAGCGCCTCGGCGCCATCAATCAGGAACTCGCTGGCCTCTACACGCAGTTCAGCCAGCACCTGCTGGGCGATGAAGCGCGCGTCACGTTTTTGACGAGCGAAGCGGACCTCGCAGGCCTGCCGCCTTCACTGGTGAAGGCTTACGCCAACGCCGCTGCCGATGCGGGCAAGGCAGGCCAGTGGGCCATTGCCAACACGCGCTCCAGCGTCGAGCCGTTCCTCGAAAGCTCCACCCGCCGCGACCTGCGCGAGAAGGTGTGGCGCGAGTTCATCGACCGCGGCGACCACGCCGACGCGAACGACAACAACACGCTCATCACCCGCATCCTCCAGCTGCGCTTTGAACGTGCGCAATTGCTGGGCTACGCCACGCACGCGCACTGGCGCTTGGAAAACGCCATGGCGAAGACGCCGGAACGCTCCATTGAACTGATGGAAGCGGTGTGGAAGCCTGCTGTGGCCCGCGTGCACGAAGAAGTAGCGGACATGCAGAAGCTGGCGGATGCCGAAACGGCCCCCGGTGGTGCGAAGATCACCATCGCGCCTTGGGATTACCGTTACTACGCCGAGAAGGTGCGCGCCGCGCGCTACGCCTACGACAGCGGTGCGGTGAAGCCTTACCTGCAGCTGGAAAAACTGCGTGAAGGCATGTTCTGGGTGGCCGGCCAGCTGTTCGGCTTCCAGTTCAAGCCGGTGGCAGCTGGCAGCGTGCCCGTGTACCACCCCGATGTACGCGTATGGGAAGTGCTGGGCGCCGACGGCAAACACGTGGGCCTGTGGTACTTCGACCCGTATGCGCGCGTGGGCAAGAACTCCGGCGCCTGGATGAATGCCTATCGCTCGCAGTCGAAGTTCGATGGCAACGTGACCACCATCGTTTCCAACAACTCCAACTTCGTGAAGGGTTCACCGGGCGAACCACTGCTGGTGAGCTGGGACGATGCCAAGACGCTGTTCCACGAGTTCGGCCATGCGCTGCACGGGCTTTCATCGAAGGTGAACTATCCGTCGCTCGCCGGCACCGCCGTGGCCCGCGACTACGTGGAGTTCCCCTCGCAGTTGCTGGAACACTGGCTCTCCACCCCCGAGGTGCTGAACCAGTTCGCGCGCCACGTGAAGACCGGCGAGCCCATGCCCGCAGAGTTGGCCGCGAAGATTGCGCGCGCGGAAACCTTCAACGAAGGCTTCCGCACCGTGGAGTATCTCTCCAGCGCACTTATCGACATGAAGCTGCACTTGGCTGGTGGCAAGACCATCGATGCCGACGCATTCGAGCGCGAAACGCTGACGACGCTGGGCATGCCCGCGGAGATGGTGATGCGCCACCGCACGCCGCAGTTCGGACATGTGTTTTCGGGTGACGGCTATTCAGCCGGCTACTACAGCTATCTGTGGTCGGACACGCTCACCGCCGATGCGTTCGAAGCCTTCACGGAAGCCAAGGGGCCGTACGATCCGGCCGTGGCCAAGCGCTTGCGCGATAACGTGTTCGACGTGGGCAACACGGTAGACCCGGCGGACGGCTACCGCGCGTTCCGCGGCCGCGACCCGGGCATTGGCGCGCTGAT
>CAIOHZ010000096.1 GCA_903858165.1 uncultured Pseudomonadota bacterium | reverse complement strand
GCCTTCGCCTGCGCGGCCATGTTCGAAGGCCGGTTGGATGCCACTTGGGCACGGTGGACGCGTCCCTGGACGACGGTTTCCTGGCTGTTCCTAACGGTGGGCATCGCCTTGGGTAGTTGGTGGGCGTATTACGAGCTAGGCTGGGGCGGCTGGTGGTTCTGGGACCCGGTCGAAAATGCCTCGTTCATGCCATGGCTCGTGTGCACCGCGCTAATCCACTCACTGGCCGTGACAGAAAAACGTGGCTTGTTCAAAAGTTGGACTTTGCTGCTGGCCATCTTTGCGTTTTCGCTCAGCCTGCTAGGTACGTTCCTCGTGCGTTCCGGCGTGCTGGTATCGGTGCATTCCTTCGCCTCCGACCCATCGCGTGGCATTTTTATTCTGGCTTTGCTGACGATCTTCATTATTGGGTCGCTGGTGCTGTTCGCGTGGCGAGCGCCGCTACTGCAGTCGACAGCAGGCTTCGGCTTGTTTTCGCGAGAGGCTTTTCTACTGCTGAACAACGTGTTGCTGGTGGTGTCTGCAGCGCTCATCCTGCTCGGCACCCTGTGGCCGCTGTTCATGGATGCCTTCTCGCTGGGCAAGATCAGTGTGGGGCCGCCTTATTTCAATGCCGTGTTCCTGGTGCCCGGTCTGCCACTGGTGGTCGCCATCGGTATTGGCATGCATTCCACCTGGAAGCATTCACGATTAGCGCCTAAGCCGGTGGTGTTCGGCGCTATCGCGGCGGTTGCTGCTGTGCTCGCCTTGGGCTTCATGGTTTGGCTGTCCCACTACACCGTGCTGGCCGCCATCGGATTCATGGCCGGTGTGTTTGTCATTGGCGCTTCGCTTTATGAGCCGTGGCAGCGATGGCGCGGCGGCCATTCGCTGCCGGCCGCCGTGCTGGGTATGACCATCGCGCATATCGGTGTTGGCATGTTCACCATTGGCGTCACAGGGGTGGAGTCCTCCAAGATTGAGCGTGACATTGCGCTGGGGGTTGGGGATTCCGCCGAGGTGGCCGGCTATGTGTTCAAGCTGGAAAGCCTGAAGCCGGTTCAAGGACCGAATTACAACGCGACGGAAGGCGAGGTCACGGTGCGCCATGACGGTGACTTGGTGGCTACCCTGCATCCGCAGAAGCGTAACTACTGGGTGCGGACCATGCCGATGACCGAAGCGGGTATTTCGGTGGGGCCGGGCCGCGACCTGTTCGCCGCGCTCGGCGAAGACTTGGGTGGCGGCCGCTGGTCGGTACGCGTTCAGTACAAGCCACTTATTCGCTATATCTGGCTGGGTGCGCTGGTCATGGCACTGGGTGGCTTGTTGGCCACGGCGGACCGGCGCTATCGCCGGAAGCGTCCAGACGAAGTGGCCGTGGCAAGCAACTCCGCCCACGCGGAGGGCTAAGGCATGAATGGCAAATTGCTTAACCGTTACCTGTGGCCAGCGGTTGCGGTGTTGGCGCTGTTCGGCGTTTTCATGTTCGCGCTGGCCCGCATTGGCAGTGGCGATTTGGTCGTCAGCGAGATTCCCTCGCCACTCATCGGCAGGCCCGCGCCAAGTATCGACCTGCCCACCATCGCTGGTAATGAAGCGCGGTTTACTTCTGCCTCCATGCTCGGCAAACCGTGGTTGCTGAATGTTTGGGGCACTTGGTGTCCCGCCTGCCGCGATGAACATCCAGCCCTGATGGAAATGGCGCCCATCATAGGGGTGCCCATTGTCGGATTGGACTGGAAAGATGATGCGGGGGATGCCCGAAACTGGCTGGCCAGCTTGGGCAACCCTTATCATGCGGTGCCATTTGACCCCGTCGGTCGAACTGCCATCGATTTCGGCGTTTATGGGGCCCCTGAGACTTTCCTGATTGGTGGGGACGGTACGGTACTAGCGAAGCACATTGGCCCACTGACGATGGAAGTTTGGGAGACCAAGCTGAAGCCGAAGTTGCTTGCAGCCAAGGGAGAACGGCCATGAACACTCCACATCGTATTAGCGTCGCGCGCTGGCACCAGTGGGGGGCAATGTTGCTCGGTGCGTTGCTGCTGTTCGCCTCGGCTGCGACTCTCGCCGTCGATGCAGAAGATACCTTGGTGGACCCGGCGCTTCGCACCCGCTACGAGTCCATCAACCGCGAACTGCGTTGCTTGGTCTGCCAAAACCAGAGCATCGCCGATTCGGACGCGGATCTCGCCAAGGACTTGCGGCGCGAGGTGCGCGGCATGTTGGAAGCGGGCAAAACCGATGCCGAGATCCGGGGATTCATGACGGACCGCTATGGCGACTTTGTGCTCTACAAGCCGCGGTCGATGGTGCTTTGGGCGGCGCCTGCCGTACTGCTGCTGGGTGGCTTGGTGTTGGTGGGGCGCATCGTCGTTCGGCGTTCGCGGTCGATGGCCACGGCAGCCCCGGACCCCGACGACTCGTTGGCGAATGACGAGCCGGGTACCCGGCCGACGGATGGCAAAGCATGATCAAGTTCACTTTCCTGGCTTTTCTGCTCGCTGTAGTCGGCGTCGCGTGGCTTTGCTGGCCGTTGGTGCGGCAGAAAGGTAGCGAGGCGCGCTCCTTGCTATCGATAGTTGGTGCTGCCGTGCTGGTGCCCATGCTTGCCTTCGGCACCTATCTCGGGGCCAGCAACTGGGACTGGACTGCCGCGGCTGCAACCGGGCCCTCAGTGCAGGAGCAGTTGGCTTCGCTTGAAGAGGCGGCTGACGCCTCGCCTGGCAATGTCGATGCCTTGCTGCAACTCGGTGCCGGCTACGCAAGCTTTGGGCGCTGGAATGAGGCGACTGAGGCGTACCGCAAGGCGTGGGACCAGACCGGACGCCAGAACCCGTTGGTCGGTCTGGAACTGGCGATGGCCATGACCAATGCGAATCCGGCCAGCCTGGATGGTGAGGCCGCACCCCTGATTGAGGGTGGTTTGGCTGCACAACCGGACCTGCCGAAAGCACTCTGGCTGGGTGGCTTGCTGGCAGCGCGTCGCGGGAACGCGGACTTGGCACGCGAGCGTTGGCAGCGCTTGCTGGCCTTGAATCCGCCCCCTGAAGTGGCGCAGTTGTTGGAACAGAGCATTGCTCAAGTCGGCGGTGTGTCCGCTGACGTCACCACCGGCGGTGCTGAACCGCAGGCCGCGACGGAAGAGGGTAGTCGTACGCTTGTCGAGTTGACGGTCACCGTAGCGCCTGGTCTCAAGGCGCAGGTCCCTGCAGGTGCAGCGCTGTTCCTCGCGGCAAGGGACCCGACACAGCCAGGGCCGCCGTTTGCGGCGCAGCGTCATATGGCCAACGAACTGCCGCTCGAGGTACAGCTTTCCGACGCGGACGCGATGCTGCCCGGGCGCACCATGTCCAGCGCACAGCAGCTGACGATCATTGCGCGTGTTTCGCTAAGCGGACAGCCGGTGGCGGCTAGCGGCGATCTCTTCGGCGAGGCTTCCTGGCAACCCGGCAAGTCCGGCAAGCTTAGTATCGTCATCGACCGGAAGGTGCCGTGACACCCAGCGCTCGGCAGCGCTTTGGCGAACGCCTGTCGGGCTTGCTCGGCGTGGCGCCCGGGGAGGGTGCACGTCTTTGGGTGAGCTTTCTTGCCTTCTTTCTGCTCCTGACGGCGTACTACATGGTGCGTCCCGTCCGCGACTCGCTAGCCGCGGGCCTGCCGAAAGGCGAAATTCAGCATCTGGCGCTCATCGTCTTCGGTGTCATGTTGGCGCTGGTGCCGTTGTTTGGCGCACTGGTTGCACGCCTGCGGCGTCGGGTACTGGTCCCATTGAGCTACGCGTTCTTCACCCTGAACTTGCTCGTATTCGCGTGGGTGTTTCTGGACCAGACGGCGCTGCTTTGGGCAGGGCGGGTTTTCTATATCTGGATCACCATTTTCAACCTGTTCGTGGTGTCGGTGTTCTGGAGTTTCATGACGGATACGTGGAACCGGGAGCAGTCCGGGCGTTTGTTCGGCATCGTGGCGGCTGGTGGCAGTCTGGGTGGGCTGGCGGGGCCATTGTTGACTACCGGTATCGTTGAACGCTTAGGGCTATCCGCGGTGACCTTGGTGTCGGCGGTCATTCTGTCCGGCGTACTGGGCTGCATCTTGTGGCTCGTACGGGAAACTCGTGGTGGCGCCCGGCCGACCGAGGAGGCGCCAGTGGGTGGCGGCCTGTTGGCGGGGCTGACGCTGCTGTTGCGCACCCCCTTCTTGCTAGGTATTGCGGCGATGGTCTTGCTGTCTTCGGTGGCAGGCATGATTGCCTACAACGAAATTGCGCGAATGGTGAAGGCGACGTACTCCACCCCTGAGGCGCGTACCGTGTTTTTCTCCACTTGGGATTTCATCATCAACCTCACCGCGCTTGTTCTCGCGTTTCTGTTCAGCAAGGTCTCGAAGCGCCTTGGCGTTGCGGGAACTTTGGTGCTGTGCGCGGTGCTCGGTACGGTGTCGTTCGTCTTTGTCGTGTTCGCACCGACCCTCCTGATGTTGGCGCAGACGAATTGTGCTCGCCGCGCCGTAGAATTCGGCATGTTCAAGCCGGCTCGGGACTCACTCTACGGAGTGGCGGACGCCGAAAGTCGCTACAAGGCCAAGAACGCCATCGACACTGCGGTCTACCGCGGCGGTGACGTGCTGGGTGCGCAAATGCACGGCCTGCTATCGACGGCAGGGATGGGGCTTGCACCCATGGCGATGGTGGCCACGGCAGTGGCTGGTTTAATGGCAGCGGTGGCTTATGCTTCGGGCCGCGGGTATGTAACCCGCGGTGGACGTTGAAGGGGAAGAATCTTGGCAAGCAATGGCGTGGCGCGTTCATGGCGTCGTTGGGTGGGCTGGACCTTGGCGGTGGTGGTCATCGCCGGTGGCTACTGGAAGTGTAGCCAGGGGGGCAAGAAGGAGGAGGTAGCGTACGAGACGGAAGCGGTCGTGCTGGGCGACCTGACCGAGACCGTTTCCGCTAACGGCACCTTGAACCCCGTGACGCTAGTCAATGTGGGTACCCAGGTCTCTGGCACGGTGCGTCAGCTGCTGACCGACTTCAACGAACGGGTTCGCGCCGGCCAAGTATTGCTGGTATTGGACGACCGCATCTATGCCGCCACCGTTCGGCAGTTGACGGCCAATTTGCGTAGCGCCACGGCCCAGGCCGAACTGGCTGCTGGCAACCTCAAGCGCGGTGAGGCGGTCTTTGCCAAAGGCGTCATCTCGCAACAAGACGTGGAGCAACTGCGCCAACTCGCCACCAGTGCCGCCGCACAACGTGATGTGGTGGCTGCCCAGCTCGACCGCGAACGCGCCAATCTGGGCTATACGGTCATTCGGTCGCCAGTGTCCGGCGTGGTGGTGTCGCGGGAAGTGGATATTGGCCAGACGGTAGCGGCCAGCTTCCAGACGCCCACGCTGTTCAAGATTGCCCAAGACTTGTCCAAGATGCAGATTAACGGCAGCTTTGCCGAAGCTGATATTGGTCGTCTAGCCCCCGGCCTTGCGGTCAATTTTACTGTGGATGCCTATCCGGACCGCACCTTCTCAGGTGCCATCCGGGAAGTGCGGCTGCAGCCAAAGACCGTCCAGAATGTTGTCAATTACGATGTGGTCGTCAGCGTCGATAACCCTGACTTCAAGCTGCTGCCAGGCATGACTGCCTATGTGAATGTGCTGCTATCCGAGCGCAAGGGGGTACTGCGTGTTCCTGCGGCGGCCTTCAGGTTCAAGCCGCCTAGCAAGCCGGGCGAAGCTGCGGACAAGGCCAAGGGTAAAAGCGATGGTGAGGGCAAGCGTCGTATGGGGGGCGGCATGAATGGTCAGCGTCCGGAAGGCGCTGCGCGCGACAAGGAGGGGCGTCTACGCCCGTTGTACGTGCTGCGCGGCAAGGAATTGGAACGCGTGATGGTGCGTACCGCCACCACCGACAAGCGTTTCGTGGAAATTTTGCCCGGCACGCTCAAGGCGGGCGATTTAGTGGTCACAGGCACCTCCGGCGATGCCGGCCGTGGCCCACGCATGCGGATGTTCTGAAATGGCCGTCATTGAACTCACCGGCGTTTTGAAGGACTACACGACGGAAGCAGAAACGCTGCACGTGTTGAAAGGCATCGATCTTAAAATTGAGGCCGGCGAGTTTGTGGCGATCATGGGGCCCAGTGGTTCCGGCAAATCGACGCTGATGAATATTCTCGGTTGCCTCGATGTACCCACGGATGGTGTTTATCGACTCGCTGGTTCTAGCGTGGGCGAACTCGACGATTCCGCACTAGCGGGGCTCCGGAACCGTACCTTGGGCTTCGTGTTTCAGGGGTTCAATCTCATGGCGCGCAGTAGCCTTGAGGACAACGTCGCGCTGCCGCTGGTTTATGCCGGCGTCTCCCGTGCCGATCGCAACCAACGGGCTCGCGACATGCTGGCCAAGGTAGGGCTGGAGGGCTATGCGCGCAGTCTGCCGAACCGCATTTCGGGTGGACAGCAACAGCGCGTGGCCATTGCCCGTGCCTTGGTAGGCCAGCCGGCCGTCGTGTTGGCGGACGAGCCCACTGGCAATCTCGACTCGACTACTAGCGCAGAGATTATGAAGCTGTTCGAACGCCTGAACCGCGAAGAGGGCGTCACGCTGATCGTGGTGACTCACGAGCAGGACATTGCGGCGTGGGCCAAGCGTCTCGTCTTGCTGAAGGACGGGCTCATCCAGTACGACGGGCCGATTCCGCCAGAGTTCAGGAGAAACGAATGATTGGTCCGCTAATCGGCGAGGCGCTACGCGCCATGGCCGCGAACCGCATGCGTTCGGCATTGACTATGCTTGGGATGGTCATTGGCGTCGGCGCAGTCATCATGATGCTAGCCATTGGCAAGGGCGTGGAAGACAGCGTCAGAGCGTCCATCGCGTCCATGGGCAGTAATTTGTTCATGGTGGTATCCGGTGCGCCTCAAAGTGGCGGCATCCGCATGGGGTCGGGAAGTGCGCCCACGCTGACCCTCGACGATGCGGAGGCGCTGATGGACCTCCCTGGCGTGGTGGCAGTTGCGCCGTCTTCTCCGGGTGGCGCGCAGGTGGTGGTTGGCCCGACCAATTGGTCTACCAGTGTCACCGGCACCACGCCAGGCTATTTCACGGTCGCTGAGGTGAAGTTCGGCGAAGGGCAACCGTTTGATGAATCCGATGTTCGTGGGGCGACTCGCGTAGCGGTCATTGGCCCTTCGTTGGCGGAGAACCTGTTTGGTGGCGACAGCCCCATCGGTCGGACCATTCGGGTCAACCAAAGCCCGTTTACGGTCATCGGTGTGACGGAGCCACGTGGCCAGTCCATTGATGGTCGTGACCAGGACGACGTGGTCATCATTCCGGTCACCACAGCGCAACGCCAAGTGTTTGGCACGCAGGTCATCGGTTCCGTGCGCTTCGTCCAAGTGAAGGCCGAAGGCCCGGAAGTCATGGAGCGGTTGCAGGGAGATATGGAAACGCTGCTGCGAGATAGGCATCGTATCCGTGTGGGTCAGGAAGACGATTTCTCGGTCCGCAACATGACCTCCATCATGAATGCTGCGGCTAGTACCACTGCCGCGATGAAGCTGCTACTTGGCGCCATCGCCTCTATTTCGCTCATCGTTGGTGGCATTGGCATCATGAATATCATGTTGGTCAGTGTGACGGAGCGAACCCGCGAAATTGGCATCCGCATGGCCATCGGCGCGCGACGCCGTGACGTCCTCTGGCAGTTCCTGCTGGAGTCCATCGTTCTCTCCTTGGTCGGCTGCCTCATCGGTGTGCTGGTAGGAGTAGGGGGCGCACGTGCCGTGGCCAACGCTACAGAACTGAAGCCGGTGGTAACTGCAGGTTCTGTGATGCTCGGCTTTGGTGTAGCAGCTGCCATCGGCGTGTTCTTCGGGTTTTATCCGGCAAGGCGAGCCGCTTCGCTGCAGCCTATCGAAGCCTTGCGATACCAGTAATAGACCGTGAAGGGCGCTGTTATCCTTCCATGACAGCTGAGAGGCGGCTTACTCGGCGGCCAAGGAACTCCTGATGCACTCCACTGAAGTCGACTATGACGTCATTGTGTTGGGTGGCGGCGGGGCCGGGATGGCGGCGGCCAATGCGGCGGCGGAGGCGGGCGCCCGCGTGTTGCTCGTCGATGCTGACCGGAAACTTGGGGGGAGTACGGCGCTGTCGGGCGGTGTGTTCTACGCGGCCGGCACCCAGGTTCAACGGTCTGCCGGCATAGTGGACAGCGCTGCGGAGCAGTTCCGTTATTACATGAATGTGAACCAGCACAAGCTGGAGCCATCATTGGTTCACCGGCTTTGCGAGGACAGTGCGCCGACGCTCGATTGGTTGATGTGGCTTGGCGTGGAGTTCCGGGTAGAAGATCTCTACGTAGCAGGCGTAGATGGCGTGGCCCGCGGGCACCGCGCCGCGGGGCATGGCGCGGCTATCGCCGCAGCGCTCGAGGCTTCGCTAGTGGGCAAGACCGTCGATGTGGCGCTGAACACTCGTATTCTCAAGTTGCTACAAGAGTCGGGCAGGGTCACTGGCGTCGTTACCGACGAGGGTGTTGTTCGCGCAGGAGCGGTAGTGGTGGCCACAGGTGGCTTCGGCAACGATGCGGAGAAGCTGGCGCAGTACTACCCAGACGCGACCCGCCATCCGGGAATCGCGTGGTACATCGGTAGTCAACATTCCCGGGGTGACGGCATTGACCTAGGGCAGCAGGTAGGCGCAGAGCTCGCTGGGTATAACCGCGGATTGCTGCTGCTCACGTCTGGGTTCAACCAAGAGTTGGAGCCATACCTGCCTGGCTGGCTGGTTTTCGTGAATCGCCACGGCAGGCGTTTCGTCAACGAGCGTACTGAGTATTCGGTGTTGGCAGAGGTACTAAAGGAGCAGCCTGCTGGCGAGTGCTTCGCTATCTTCGACGAGGCGAGTCGCGCGAAGTCCCACAAGCCTGCGGGACCCAACTGGTCAGCAGATCGCTTGGCCGAGTTTGCGGGTAAAGGGAAACTGACGGTTCGCAACTCTTTGCACGAGCTTGCCGAGGCGCTTGGCGTTCACGCTGCGACCCTCGAAACGATGGTGGCGCACTACAACGCCGATTGCCAGGCAGGCACGGACACCCGCTTTTTCAAGGGTGCGGAATGGATGCAGGCTATCCGTCAGGCGCCGTTTTACGCAGCGCCAATCATGCCGGCGGTTGTTTGTTGGACGGGAACCGGTCTGCGAATCGATCGCGAGGCACACGTGGTGGGCCCAGCCGATGTGCCCATTCCCGGACTTTTCGCTGCGGGTGAAGCTACCGGCGGAATGTTCGGGCAGTGTTATGCCGCTGGAGGCGCGTCCATCGCCAATGCCGTTATCTTCGGAAGAATCGCCGGTCGAAACGCAGCCATGGCATCACGCCTAACGGCTCAAACAGCAGTTTGAAGAAAGTGACATCGCCAGCATTCTGCCGCTCGGCAAGTCCAAAACGCAGCGCGGACCAACCATCAATAGGTGCTTTTGCGTAGGTTCCGAACCAACTATCCCACCACGGGAAAATGGCGGAGAAATTTCGGTTGCCATCGATGGCCGCGGAAGAATGGTGAACCCTGTGCATCTCTGGCGTGACCAGTACCCACCGAAGATATCGCTGAATGCCCACTGGTAACTTCAAGTTGCCGTGCTGCCAAGGACTGGAAAGAATTCCTAATAGAGCGAAAACCAGTACGGACTCATAGGGCAGCCCCCAGAGCAGCAGTTGCGCGAAATAGAGGGCGATGCCGATGAGAATCTCTACGGGATGGTGTAGCAGATCGGTGGCGCAGTCGACGTCGAGATCCGAATGGTGAACCCGGTGAAACCGCCATAGCACTGGCACTGCGTGCATGGCCCGGTGCGTGACGTAATCGCCAAAGTCCAGTAGCACGACGCCCAACAAAGCCGCTAGAACAGTCGGCAACTGCAGTTGGTTGAACAACCCAATTCGGTGTAGTTGCGCCCAGTCCACCACGGTTGATGCAGCTATGGGGACACAAAGACCGCTGACGAGCAGCCCGATGACATGGAAGGAGGCAGAGCGAATCCACCTCCGGTGTTGTCCCGGACGAGGAGGGTGATTTGGCGCAAAGGTTTCCCAGATAGCAACGGTGAAAAACACCATCAGGACGAGAACCGCCGACATTAAAGCGGCATGACTGGTCAACCAGGGTGCCAAAGCAGCTATTTCGCAGTTATTTCGACTTACTGCGCCGGAGGTAAACCACTACGGCGATTGCCACCGCCACGAGAGCGGCTAGTGCGACGAGTTCGTTCCTGCCGAAGCCTTCGCCGCTTAGCAGTGTG
>CAIOHZ010000095.1 GCA_903858165.1 uncultured Pseudomonadota bacterium | reverse complement strand
GGCGTCACGGTTTTGGTGTTGTGCACTGAAGTGGCGCAAACCACGCTCACCGGGCGCACGCCGGACACCCTGCCGGTGTTCATGGCCGTGGTGGCAGGCTTCTGGCTGCAGGCGACTGTGAAGCGTCAGGCGGCCGAAGAGGCCTGACGGATAGTCCGGGAGCAATCTTGCTCCCGACTCTTCCGGACTACTTC
This sequence comes from uncultured Pseudomonadota bacterium, assembly GCA_903858165.1. GTDB lineage: Bacteria > Pseudomonadota > Gammaproteobacteria > Steroidobacterales > Steroidobacteraceae > CAIOHZ01. The sequence continues at coordinate 10,781 of CAIOHZ010000095.1, read as the reverse complement.
CCTTACAATAGCGGGCATGAACTTGCCCGCTACGCTCTCCGCGGAACTGGCCCAGCGCCTGTCCGCACATGCCGCACGCCTTGGTGCCGCGGCCCCCGCTGAACTTTTCGCCGACGCTGCTGGCCGCTATGCGAGCCTAGCGGTGGAGGGCGAGGGGCTCTTGCTCGATTTCACCCGTCAGCGTTTGGATGCCGCCGCGCTGCAAGCCCTGCTGGAGTGGGCGGCTGCGTGTGGCTTGCCGCAGCAGGTGCAAGACCTGTTCGCCGGCGTGAACGTGAACCACACCGAAGACCGCGCAGCGCTGCATGTGGCGTTGCGTGCTGGCAGTTCGCTGCCCACCACTATTCCCGCAGGCAAGTTGGCACTGGTGGCTGCCGAGCGCGCGAAGCTGCGGGCCTTTGTGGCGGAGGTGCGCACGGGTCGTAGGCGCGGGCATACGGGGCAGCCGTTTACCGACGTGCTGAATATTGGCATCGGTGGCTCAGACCTCGGCCCGGTCATGGCCTATGAAGCGCTGGGCCAAGTGCGTGAACAGTTGGAAGACCGTACGGGCCGCCGCTTGCGCACGCACTTCGCGTCGAACATCGACGGCACGCGCCTGGCCGGCCTGCTGCGCGAACTGGACCCCACCACGACGCTGGTCATTATCTGCTCCAAGACCTTTACCACCCTAGAAACGCTCACCAATGCCCGTCTCGCGCGGGACTGGCTGGCGGCGGAACTGGGCGATGCGGCTGTGCCCAAGCACTTTGCCGCCGTGTCCACGAATGCCAAGGCCATGGACGCCTTTGGCGTGGGCGCCGATGCGCGCTTCGATATGTGGGACTGGGTGGGCGGTCGCTATAGCCTGTGGTCTGCCATTGGTTTGGCGGTGGAACTGGCCGTGGATACGCCTGCTTGGGAGCAGTTTCTGGCCGGCGGCCAGGCCATGGATGAACACTTTCGTACCGCGCCGCTGGCGCAGAACCTGCCCGTGCTGCTCGGGTTGGTGGGGGCGTGGAACCGCAACTTCCTCGACATAGGCGCGTTAGGCGTGCTGCCCTATGAAGACCGTCTGCATCGCTTTGCCGCTTATTTGCAGCAACTGGAGATGGAGAGCAATGGCAAGAGCGTGCGCCGCAATGGTATGCCGGTCACTTGGGGTACTTGTCCCGTGGTGTGGGGCGAGCCGGGTAACAACGCGCAGCATTCGTTCTTCCAGTTGCTGCACCAAGGCAATGCCCCTTCGGCGCTGGACGTGCTGGTTCCGGCGCGTTCCAGTGCCGGCCTGCAGCGCAGCGCGGACTACGCGGTCGGCAACGCCATGGCGCAGGTGGAAGCGTTCGCTCGCGGCCACACGCAGGCTGAAGCGGCCGCTGAACTGCTGGGCCGTGGCCGCAGTGACGCTGAAGTAGCCGCTTTGGCGCCCCACAAGGTGCATGCTGGTGGGCGGTCCACGACGGTGCTGGCGTTCCAGCAGCTGGACGCACCGACGCTCGGAAAGCTGGTGGCGCTGTACGAACACAAGGTTTATGTTCAGTCGGTCCTTTGGGACCTGAACCCCTTCGATCAGTGGGGCGTGGAGCTGGGCAAGAAGATGGCAGAAGGCTTGGCGCCTGCGGTGGGCGGCGAGGCCCCGGCGAATCTGCCCGTGCTGGGGTGGCTGAACGCTCGGCGCTAGCCAGCGCCCTCCCACAGATGAGAACCCCCTCACGGTAGTGGTGGGGGCGCTACGTTATGGTACATGCCGTCCCCCAAGCTCCCTCGGTCGGTCTACCGTGAATTTCCTGCGCCATCACTTCAATGCCCCGCTTGCGCTGCTCGTCATCATCGAGCTGGCAGCCTTCGCCATCGCGCCCATTCTCGGCGCTCGCCTGCTGTGGGGCGGTGGTTGGTATGAGGAGCTGGTGGTCGGTTGGCCCTTGCTGCCGTATGCGCTGTTGAACTCCATCGCCATCGGTGCCACGGGCCTCTATCATCGCCGCCAGCGCAATCGCTTCATCGGCGTGCTTGTCCGCGTTGGGGTCGCCATCATGGCGGGCTCGGCGGTGGTCGGTCTCGTTTCCTACTTGTTGCCCGGCGCCGCAGTTCCCCGCAGCGTACTGATCTCTGCCGGGCTGGTGTCGGGCGTCCTGGTCGGCTTTGCCAGGTTCGTGTTCGAACACGTGGTAGATGAAGAGCGCTTCAAGAGCTCGGTGTTGGTGCTTGGTGCGGGTAACCGCGCCATGAGTTTGGCCCGGCTGCGTCGCCGTTCGGACCAACGCGGCTACCGCGTCCACGGTTACATCGCCATGAATGGCGACGCCGTGGCGGTGTCTGCCGACGAATTGCTAGCGACCCCCGCGAACTTGTTGGCGTATTGCCGCCAACACGATATCGACGAAGTGGTGGTTGGTATGGACGACCGCCGTACCTCGTTCCCCGTGGGAGAGCTGCTGGATTGCCGTCTCGCCGGCATCGGCGTCATCGAGCTCATCGATTTCCTGGAACGCGAAACGGGCCGGGTGCGGCTGGACGTGGTGAATCCCAGTTGGATGATCTTCTCTGGAGGTTTCGCCCACCATCCCGTGCAGTTGGCAGTCAAGCGCGTGTTGGATATTGCCGCCAGCTTGTTTTTGTTGGCCGTCGCCTGGCCCATCCTGCTGTTGGCTATGTTGGCCATCAAGCTGGAAGATGGCTTGTTGGCACCGGTGTTCTATCGGCAAATCCGTGTTGGGTTGAACGGCAAGCCTTTCGCTGTACTGAAACTGCGCTCCATGCGTACTGATGCCGAAAAGGCCGGTGCCCAGTGGGCAGTAAAAAGCGACCCGCGCGTCACTCGAGTAGGAAATTTCTGCCGAATGACCCGCATCGACGAACTGCCGCAAATCATCAACGTGTTACGTGGCGATATGGCGTTCGTGGGCCCCCGCCCGGAACGTCCGCCGTTCGTGGACCGCTTGTCGGAGATGATTCCCTACTATCGCGAGCGCCACTGCATGAAGCCGGGCATTACCGGTTGGGCGCAGTTGTGCTACCCCTATGGCGCTTCCGACCACGACTCCGCACAGAAGCTCGAATATGACCTCTACTACGTGAAGAACCATAGCCTCATCTTCGACTTGATGATTCTCATGCAGACGGTGGAAGTGGTGCTGTGGGGCCGGGGACGCTAGAGCCATGTACGTCCACGACCTCACCTCCATCATCTCGTTTCTTTGTGCCGCGGTACTGCTACTGCTGGCGCTGGGCTTAACCGTTCGCGCGAAGTTCTCCACTGACTTGGGCTCGGCTTTAGTGCCAGCCTTGTTCTTGAACGCCATTTGGGCTTGCGTCCTTGCCTGGGATTCCCGCAGCGGCTGGTTAGGCCCTCCGGGCCACTACTTTCTGGAAATGGCCCGCTATGCGGGTTGGCTCTTGTTGATGTGGGTAGCCCTGCCTCGCAACAGCGAAGACCCTTGGCTGCAGGCCCTGCCGCGTTTGATGGTGGCTGTATTCACCGTGTTGGTACTTGCGGGTGCTGTAGTCTCTGCAGCCCTCGATATTGGCTTGTTGAAGCGCTGGCCCAGCGCGCTGTTTGCCATGGGTGGGCTCATCTGTGCCGTGCTGGTCGTCATAGCCGCCGAGCAAGCAGGTCGCAACCGTTCGCCGGCTGCCTACTGGTCCATCAAGCACCTGCTAACAGCAGTAGCGCTGATGGCCTGCTACGACATTGTCATGTTCAGTGCCACCTACATCTTCGGTGATGTGCCAGTGCCACTCTGGCAGGGCCGTGGAATGGTGAATGCCATCGTTACCATACCGCTGGCTTACGGCATCAATCGGTTGCGGAAGTCGGCGGTGGAGAAGCGCGTTGGCGCAGGTGGAACGTTTTTTACCACCATCATGTTGTTGGTGGGTTGCTACCTCTTTGTCGTTGCCATCATGGGCGCATACGTGCGTTCTTTCGGCGGCACCTGGGGTGGAGCGCTCGAGGTGGCTCTGCTGTGCGGCAGCGTTGCACTCCTAGTAGTCATTGCTTTGTCGGCAGAAGCGCGTGCCGTCATTCGCGTCTTTGTCCAGAAGTACTTCGTGGCGCAGAAATACGATTACCGTGAGGAATGGTTGCGGTTCGTGCGCAATATCGACGGTGATGGCCCGGCGCTAGACCGAAACGATCTCGGGGTTCGCGTACTGCGGGCTATGGCTGCTATCACGGGCAGCCCCGATGGTGGACTCTGGATTCATAACGAAAATGATGAATTCGTGCCAGTGGCTGGACGCTTATGCGGCGCCAACGCCCCGACTTTTGACAATGCGCGTACCGAAAACCATTGGGTGGAACTGCTTACCCAGAACAACTGGATTCTGGACATAGACGGGCAGTTGCCGCCAGGCCTGGACCGTGAACAAATTCCCGAATGGTTGCGCGAAAACCCGCAAGTGTGGCTAGTAGTGCCGTTAGGTGTCTCAGGCCGAATGGAGGGTTTGCTGGTCCTAGAGCCGCCGCTATCGAACGAGCGCATGCTGACTTGGGAAGATTTGGACTTGCTACGTACTGCAGCCACGCAGTCGGCGGGCTCGCTCGCGCTGCAGCGTGCGCTGGACGATATCGGCCAGATGCAGCAGTTCGAGGCTTTCAACCGGCTGGTCGCCTTCCTGATGCACGACCTGAAGAATGTATTGGCGCAACAGCAGTTGGTGGTCAAGAATTTTCCGCGATTTCGGAATAACCCCGAATTTCTCGACGATGCCATTCTTACCGTGGATAACGCTACGCAGCGCATGGCGCGCCTTATCGAACAACTGAAAGGTGGCACCGACGCCCCGCAGCGTCGTCGCTTCCGCTTCGACGAGGCCTGCCGCGAGGCGCTACGTTCAGTGGCAGACCGCACCCCCAAGCCAGTCGCTGTGCAACTGCCAGCGGTTAGTGTCAGTGGCGACCCAGACCGCTTGCGCAGCGCGCTGGTTCACTTGCTGCGCAATGCCCAAGATGCCACGGCGACTGAAGGCGAGGTTAGCTTCCATGCCGAATATGCCGAAGGCTTGGTCACCGTCATCATTGCCGATACTGGCGAAGGCATGACCGAAGATTTCATGCGCGACCGTCTGTTCAAGCCCTTCGAGTCCACCAAGGGCGTGATGGGCATGGGCGTAGGCGCTTACCAAGCACGCGAGTACGTACGCGAACTGGGCGGTGAACTGCAAGTGACGAGCCAGCGAAATGTCGGCACCCGTTTCACGCTCACTATTCCAGCCCTCGTCACAGACGATATCGGCGAGTTGGCGCTGCCGGTTCGTTAGCGAAAAAGCACGACGAATTCACACCCTATCGGTTCGAATATCCCAACCAGTCCACATGGCAAGAAAACGCCTGCCAGTAGACTTGTCATAAGCCCCATCAGTTTCAGGAATGTCTCCTTGGATACCAAGTCCGTCGATCTGAAAAATAAGCCGAAACTCCTGGTGGTCGAAGACGACCCGGGTTTGCTGCGCCAACTGAAGTGGCATTTTGAAGGATACGAAGTACTGACCGCTAGCACCCGCGAACAAGCCTTGGTGCAATTGCGTCGCCACGAGCCGATGGTGGTACTGCAAGACCTCGGCCTACCGCCGGATGCCGAAGGCGTGGAGGAGGGGCTTGCGTGCCTGCGTGACATCCTGCGTCTCGCGCCGCACACGAAGGTTATTGTGGTTACCGGCAACGGCCAGCGCGACAACGCTCTGCGAGCCGTGGCCCAGGGCGCCTACGATTTCTATCAGAAGCCTGTCGACGTGGCGGTACTCGACCTCATTACCCAGCGCGCCTTCCACATGGCGGAGTTGGAGATGGCGTTGCGCCGTTCGCTCGGCGGGTTGCCGGGATTGACTGGCATGGTTGGCAGTTGTGAGTCCATTCTGAAGGTGGGCCGAATGATTGAGCGCCTTGCGCCGACGCGTGCCTCCACGCTCGTGCTAGGCGAAAGCGGCACGGGTAAAGAGCTGGTCGCCCGGGGGCTCCACAATCTCAGTCCGCGGTCCGGCAAGCCGTTCATCGCCATTAACTGTGCGGCCATTCCAGAAAATCTGCTCGAAAGCGAACTCTTCGGCTACGAGAAGGGTGCCTTTACCGGTGCCCACAAGACGACACCCGGCAAGGTGGAAAGTGCTGATGGCGGCACCTTGTTCCTAGATGAAATCGGCGACATGCCAGCGGCCCTGCAAGCCAAACTGCTGCGCTTTCTGCAGGAACGGGTGGTGGAGCGCGTTGGTGGCCGCGAACCCATTCCCGTAGACGTGCGGGTGGTGTGCGCCACCCATCGCGATCTTCAGAAAATGATTGCCGATGGCCTGTTTCGACAGGACCTCTATTTCCGTGTTGCCGAGATGACGGTGACCCTGCCTGCCCTCCGTGAACGTGGCGACGACGTGCTGCTCATTGCCCGCGCGGTACTTACCTCGTGCGCCAGTCAGCATGGCCGTGCCATCAAGGGCTTCACCGAGGAAGCACAGGCGGCACTGCGTTCCTATGGCTGGCCTGGCAATATTCGCGAACTTCAAAATCGCATCAATTCCGCGGTCATCATGTGCGACAGCGCCATGGTCTCTGCTGAAGATCTAGACCTGTTGGTTCCGGCGACCGAAGACGTACCCGAAGAGGATGTGCTAAACCTGCGCGTTGCACGTTCGCGGGTGGAGCGCTTGTGTGTCCAGCGCGCCATGGCGCGGGCGGAAGGCAACGTTACCCGCGCAGCGGAACTTCTCGGCGTTACACGCCCCACTCTGTACGATATGCTGGAGAAACTGGGGCTGAACAACGCCACGGAGGCATAACAATGAACCAGTCCGTAGTGGGGAATCTACTGAACTCCAAGCAAACGGCAACAGCGCTTAAGTTCGCGAACCGTCGGTTGGCGGTGGGGGCGGGTGTGCTCGCGGCGCTTTTGACGGCTTGTGGTGGTCAGCCGGAAAACACCTTGGCAGACGCTCGTGCTGCGCTCGAGGAGCAGTTTCCAGCGAAAGCGATTGATCTTCTCAAGCCCTATATTTCCAAGCATGTTGAAGACGGTATGGCCCGCGCCTTGTTGGCCGAGGCCCTCTTGGACAGTGGCAACGTGGAAGAGGGCCGCCGGGAGTTGAGCGAGGCCGACCGGCTACGTGCCCCACGCAGTGCGCTGCGTGTGAGTGAGTGCCGTGTGGCGGCAATTACCATGACGCTCGATGAAGCGATGGGACGTTGTGCGGCGGCCCAAGGTGAAACCCCTGTGGAACGCGCATCGCTGCACCTGTATTCAGCGTTTACCCAGTTGGCTGCACAACACCCCGTCGCCGCCATCGCGGAGATTCGGTCGGCGTTGCGGGAACGGCCCGCATGGCTAGTAGCGCTGCGGGCTTTGGCTGTGGCGCAAACACAGGCCGGAGACGATGCCGCAGCGACGCAGACCGTGGCAGAAGTGTTCAAACTGGCAGCTAGTGCGCCAGAGACATTCCACTTGCAGGGTGTACTGGCGTTCCTGCGTGGCCAGTACGCGGCGGCCGCCGCGGCGTTTGCGAAAGCAGCGGAAGCGGCCACAGTGAATCCGGGGATGGCTGCGAAGGCACGCGAACATCAAGTGCAAGCGCTATTGCTAGCGCAGCAGCCGAAGCTGGCGATTGAGGTCGCCTCTGGCTTGCTCCGCGGTTCTGGTGCCAGCTTGCTAGACCAGTTCCTGTATGGCTATGCGCTGGCGTCAGATAGTCAGTTTATGGAGGCCCGCAATACGTTGGAAGAGCTGTTGCTCAAAGACCCGGACTTGGCACAGGCGAAGATCATCGTCGGCATCAGCCTGCTCGCGCTCGGGCAGGCGGGGCAGGCGGAGATGTATCTGCGCAATGCGCTCATCGAGCTTCCAGAGAATGTTTTGGCTTTGGCGGCACTGGAAGCGCTCAAGCAACACCCGATAGCCCCCGAGCAAGCATTTCAGCGTGTTCAATCGCAGTTCAACGGGGCGGAGCAAGATCCGCAGTGGTTGGCGTGGGGAGGCCTGCTGGAGTTGCGGCAACCGCCCGAGGTGGTGTCCTACGAGGTGCACTTGCTCCACCAGAAGGTGATGGTGTTGCTGAATAACGGCAACCGCCCCGGTGCGCTGGCATTGGTGAAGGCTGAGCTTGCGAAGCGTGAGAAACCCGAGACGTTGGCTGAGTACGCTGCGCTTATCGCCGTCACCGATTTCGCAGGCGCGAAGAAGGCCATGGCGCGGGCGTTGGAGCTAGACCGTGACAACGTAGGGGTGCTTAACGCGTACGGTGAACTATTCTTGGCAGTTGGTAAGCCGCTGGAGGCGCTGCCCCATCTGGAGCGTGCTGCAAAAATTGCTCCGCGCAACCCAGAGGTGCATTACCACCTGGCGTTGGCGTACTTCGTCACCAGCAATCGTTCTGCGGCACGGGATGCCGTTTCCGAAGCCTTGCGTGGCGGCCATATGTTCGACGACCGTCGTGCAGCCGAGACGCTCGCAGAAGAAGTCGGGGCGCGGTAACCGATGAATTTCGGCGCGAGCATGCTCGTGACTTTGCGCCTTTGGGGGCTGCCGTTATCGGCTTTGGTAGTGGGGCTGTGCTTCGCTCCTAGCCTGCCAGCTTTGTGGCAGCAGTGGTGGGACAGTGGCACGTTCAACCACTGCCTTATTGTCATTCCTGCGGCCGCTTGGCTGGTGTGGGAAGCAGAACGTGCACGCATCCGTTTGGGAATGGACGCAGCGCCGGAGGTAGTGCCGGACGTAGTTCTGGGCGCACGGCCCAATGTGGTTGCTTCCTTGCAAAGCCGTCTTGTGCTTTGGCTCCCGCACGGCGTGCTCTTCAGTCTTGCCATGCTTTGGTTCATGGCGCGCCTGCTCAGCGTTCCCGTGTTCGAGCAGGGCGCGCTCATCGCGGCAGTTCCTGCTTTGGCTTGGACAGTGAACGGCAATGCTTGGGCGAGGCGTCACCGTTTTGCGTTGCTGTTCTGCTTGCTGGCCACGCCAGTCGGCGAGTTTCTGGTGCCGCCGCTCATGGAGCTAACGGCCACCATCACGGTGGCGCTGGTTCGCTTGTGCGGCATTCCCGTGCTGCGCGATGGTATGCAGCTGACCATGGCTTCTGGCGAGTTCGTGGTGGCCGAGGCCTGCAGTGGCATTCGCTACCTTATTGCTACCGTTACGCTGGGCTTGCTGTTTGCCCACCTCACCTACCGTAGCCGCAACCGCAAGCTGTGGTTCCTGCTCGCCGCCGTGCTTACCCCGTTGCTGGCCAACGGCCTGCGCGCGTGGCTCATGGTCATGATTGCGCATTTCACAGACCTGCAATACGCCGCCGGGTTGGACCATTTGGTTTACGGCTGGCTGTTCTTCGGCGTAGTGATCGTGGCTTTGTTTTATGTGGGTAGTTTTTTTCAGGAATCGGCTAGCCTCGCCGGCGCGGCGTCCCTTCCCGCGGCGGCAGCAAGCACCACACCGCAAAGCCATTCCGCGGCCACTTTGCGGGCGAGCTTGCTTGCGCTGCTGCTGCTCGCTTGGGCGCCATTGGCTTACCTTGCTGCCGCGCAGGCCATGTCTTCCGTTCAGGGGCAGTTGCCGGCTTACGGCTTTCCCGAAAAGCTCGACCGCTACACTTATGTCGGCTTGGCGACATTCCCCACGCCGTTGGAATATGCCGGTGCGGACCGCATTGACGTGGCGGCTTACCGCAGCGCCGAGCAAACCGTTTATCTCGCTGCCATTCGTTACGAGCGCGACCGGCCCGGCCACAAATTCGTCAGCCAGAGCAACCAGCCCTACAGTTGGGACTGGAACCGCGTGGGCGGCGGGGTTGCCAAGGCCAACGGGGCGGCAGTTCGCTACACCGATGTGCGGCCGAAAATTCGCCTGGGTGACGAACTGCCCGGCACCCCTAGTGCTTTTGCTGGGGTGGCTAACGGCGATTCCGTTGGCACTGAGACCGGGTTTCGGCCGTGGCGCGTCTATTCTTGGTACGTCGTTGCCGGGCACACTACGGCCAGCGATGTGAAGGCGAAGCTTTTCGCCGTACGCGACTGGCTGCTGCCGCGTGCGGCTAACGCACCGCCCACTATTTTCCTGGTGGGGGTGCCCCTGGCGCCCGCCTCGGGTACCGGCCCGTTCGAGCTCCCCGCAGCCGTGGCTGCCGCTGCTTGCCTTACGAGTGCCGCCTGCGCGCGGTGAGCCTCTCTTTGGTGAGGGCTAGATAACCACTGCTTCTTCGCGCTGTCATGCCCGCGCCGTTACTATGGCGGAATGCAAACGCTGCAAATTGTCGCGGGGTTCGTCACTGGCACCATGGTCGGGCTCACCGGCGTGGGTGGTGGTGCCCTCATGACGCCGCTCCTGTTGCTGCTGTTCGGTACGGCGCCCATGACAGCGGTGGGCACCGACCTGTGGTTTGCGGCGCTAACGAAGATAGCCGCCACCCGTATTCATAGCCACCACGGCCTCATCGACTGGGGCGTAGTCCGCCGCTTGTGGGCGGGTAGCCTGCCCGCCTCTGCGGCGGCATTGGTTTGGCTGCATTTCCACCCCATGGACAATGAATCCATGGATGCACTGAAGTTGGTGATCGCCGGGGCCGTGGTGTTCACGGCCGTGGGTATTCTGCTGCAGCGCCGCCTGCACGATGCCGGTCGACGCCTACGCGTCACTCAATCCGAAAAATTCAAGGCAGCCCAAGGCCCGGCTACCGTGGTGGCGGGCGCCATCATCGGCTTACTGGTCACGTTCACCAGCGTGGGCGCGGGGGCTTTGGGCGCGGTGTTTCTGGCGTACCTCTACCCCCTGCGCCTCACGCCGCCCCGGCTCATCGCTTCGGACATCGTCCACGCCGTACCGCTGGCCATG
>CAIOHZ010000094.1 GCA_903858165.1 uncultured Pseudomonadota bacterium | reverse complement strand
CATTGCGGCGAAAGCGCGTATCGGCCGCTACTTCCGGTAGACCGAGGCCTTGGCATAGCCGCGCGAATAGGCTGTCGTTGCCTACGGCAATGGTGATGGCGCCATCGGCGGTGGGGAAAGCTTCGTACGGCACAATGTTCGGGTGGGCATTGCCATGGCGCGCCGGGTTCTTGCCGGACATCAGGAAATTCAGCGCCTGGTTCGCCATGGCAGCTACTTGTACATCGAACAAGCCGATATCGATATGTTGGCCATGCCCCGTGGTGTGACGATGCAGCAGTGCAGCCTGAATGGCATTGGCGGCGTAGAGGCCGGTTAGCAGGTCTGTGATGGCAACGCCCACCTTGGCCGGTTCGCCGTCCACGTCGCCGGTTACGCTCATCAGGCCGCTCATGCCCTGAATGACGAAGTCATAGCCGGCACGTTCGGCATACGGGCCATCTTGGCCAAAGCCCGTGATGGAGCAGTAGACCAACCGCGGGTTGCTGGCGAGCAGCGTGGCGTGGTCTAGGCCGTATTTGACGAGAGCGCCGGTCTTGAAGTTCTCGATGAGCACATCGGCGCGTGCGGCCAACGCGCGCACGGTGGCTAAGCCTTCTGGTGTGGCGAGGTCGACGGCGATGGACCGCTTGCCGCGGTTCGCGCACAGGTAATAGGCCGCGACACGGTCCTCATGGCCAGCCTCGCCGGCCCAAGGTGGGCCCCAGTGGCGTGTGTCGTCGCCCTCGCCCGGGCGTTCCACCTTGATGACATCGGCACCTAGATCCGCCAGTAATTGGGTGCACCATGGCCCGGCCAGCACGCGGCTCAAGTCCAGTACACGAATACCTTCAAGGGGCTGGGACATGCGGGCTCCGCGCTGTAGCAAGATGGGACGGCGACAAGAATATGCCACCCGCGCATAATCGGGGCCATGCAGGAAGCCAAACCGACTCCCCCGAGCGAATTGCCCGCAGAGCTTGCGGCGCGCTACACCACGGAGCGGGGGCGGGTGCTACTGAATGGCAACCAGGCGCTGGTGCGCTTGCTGCTGCTGCAGCGCGAGCGCGATGCTGCCGCCGGCTTGAATACCGCGGGCTTTGTGAGCGGCTACCGTGGCTCGCCTCTCGGCGGACTGGACCAACAGATGCTGAAGGAGCGGGCGCGGTTGCAAGCCGCCAATGTTCGCTTCGAACCTGGCGTGAATGAAGACTTGGCGGCTACTGCGGTTTGGGGTACGCAGCAGCTGCACTTGCTGCCGCAGCCGCAGGTCGATGGCGTATTCGCCTTGTGGTACGGCAAGGGTCCCGGTGTGGACCGCGCTGGCGACCCTATCAAGCACGGCAACCGCCAGGGCACGGCGGCCAAGGGTGGCGTGCTCCTAGTATTCGGCGACGATCATCCCGGAAAGAGTTCCACTATCTCGCATCAGAGCGAGCAGGCCGTGGCGGCGAACGGGCTGCCGGTGCTTTATCCCGCGACCGTGCAAGAGTTCATAGAACTCGGGCTGCACGGCTATGCCATGTCGCGCCATGCGGGTGTCTGGGTGGGCTTCAAGGTGGTGAATGAGACGGTGGAGGCCACGGCCACCGTCACGCTGGACCCGGCACTGCCGAAGATTACCTTGCCGACGTTGGCGGCGTTGCCACCGGGCGGACTGCACGCCCGCATCGCGTTCGACCCCTTGAAGGACGAAGTGCGCTTGGTGCGCCACAAGCTGCCCGCCGTGCAAGCGTACGCCTATGCAAATGGGCTCGATCGAGTGACGCATGGCGCCAAGACAGTCGTGCCCGGCTCGCTCGGCATCGTAGCGGCGGGCAAGTCCTGGCTGGACGTCGTGCAGGCCTTGCAAGAGCTTGAGCTGGACGCCCGGCGCTTGGAGCGGCTAGGCGTGGCGGTCTACAAGCCGGCACTTATCTGGCCGCTGGAGCCACAGGCACTGAAGGCCTTCGCGAATGGGCGCGCTGAGCTGCTGTTTGTCGAAGAGAAGGCGGCGTTCATGGAGCTACAGGCGGCAAGCCTGCTCTACCACCTGCCAACTGCTGAGCGTCCGCAGTTGCTCGGCAAGCAAGACGCCCAAGGCGCCCCGCTGTTGGTGGCGGACGAGATGCTGGAGCCGGTGGATATAGCGTTGGCTATTGCCTCGCGGCTGCAGGCCTTGGGCAAGGCGGACACTGCGCTGCTGGACCGGGCTGCCCGGTTGCGTGCTGCATCCCAAGCGGCGTGTGGTCGCAAGAGCAGCGCTATCGCTCGTACGCCCTATTTCTGCTCAGGCTGTCCACACAACACGTCGACGAAGGTACCCGAGGGCTCAGTGGCCATGTCGGGCATAGGCTGCCACACGCTGGCCATCTTGATGGATCGCAATACCTTGCCACCCACACAGATGGGTGGCGAGGGTATGAACTGGACTGGCATTGCGCCGTTTACGGGCCTGCCACATATGTTCCAGAACTTGGGCGATGGAACGTACTTTCATTCCGGGTTGCTGGCCGTTCGTGGTGCCGTGAACGCCGGCGTGAATATCACTTACAAGATTCTCTACAACGATGCCGTGGCCATGACCGGCGGGCAACGTGTGGAAGGCCACTTGTCCGTGGCAGAGATTTCGCACCAGCTGCGCGCCGAGCGGGTGGGGCGCGTCGTGGTGGTGACAGACGAACCGGACAAGTACGGCAGCAAGCCGGTCTTCGCTGCGGGTGTGGTGGTTCGGCATCGTGATGATTTGGAGCAGGTACAGCGCGAGCTTCGTGAAGTCGCTGGCGTCACCGCCATCATCTACGACCAAACCTGTGCCGCCGAGAAGCGTCGCCGTCGCAAGCGCGGCACCTTCCCGGACCCGGACCGTCGCGTGCTCATCAACGAACTGGTGTGCGAAGGCTGCGGCGACTGCTCGGTTCAGGCTAATTGCTTGTCCATCGAATCGCTAGAAACGGAGTTCGGGCGCAAGCGGCGCATCGACCAGAACAGTTGCAACAAAGATTACAGCTGTGCCAAGGGGTTCTGTCCGAGCTTCATTTCTGTACGCGGCGGCGAACTGCGCAAGCCTGCACCCACATTGCTGCCCGAGGCATGGTTGAACCAGTTGCCGGAGCCGGCCGTTGCGCGCAGGAGCAACGGCGTTTCCGTATTGGTGACCGGTATTGGCGGCACGGGTGTGGTGACGGTCGGCGCGGTGTTGACCATGGCGGCGCACCTCGATGGACTCGATACCAGCGCTTTCGATATGACAGGTCTTGCCCAGAAGGGCGGCGCGGTGTTTTCGCATTTGAAATTTGCCAGCGGTGGCGCGGCGCGTATCGGTCT
>CAIOHZ010000093.1 GCA_903858165.1 uncultured Pseudomonadota bacterium | reverse complement strand
CTGTCGTTTGGACACGGCGGAAGAGGTGTCCATCTACGAAGCGGGCGGCGTGCTGCAGCGCTTCGCACAGGACTTCCTCGAACACAGCAAGAAGCACTGAGAGCCGGGGTTCGCCCCGGTTCGCTTTCGGCCCGCTTTCGGAGCTAAGCACCATGTCCAACGCACCGCAAATTCGCATTCCCGCCATCTATATGCGCGGGGGCACCAGCAAGGGCACTTTCTTCCGCTTGCAAGACCTGCCTGCCAGCACGCAGGTGCCGGGCGCCGCGCGCGACCGGCTGTTCCAGCGCGTGGTCGGCAGCCCGGACCCGTATGCCGCACACATCGACGGCATGGGCGGGGCTCCGTCGTCCACTTCCAAGTGCGTCATTCTTGCCACCAGCGCGCGCCCGGAACACGACGTGGACTATCTTTACGGGCAGGTGTCCATCGATAAGTCGTTCGTGGACTGGAGCGGCAACTGCGGCAATTTGTCCGCGGCCGTGGGCCCATGCGCCATCGCCATGGGGTTGGTGGACGCAGCGCGTATCCCGCAAGACGGCGTCGCGGTCATTCGCATCTGGCAGGCGAACATTCAGAAGACCATCATCGCGCATGTGCCCATCACGGCTGGGCAGGTGCAGGAGACGGGTGACTTCGAACTGGATGGTGTGACGTTCCCCGCGGCCGAGATCGTGGTGGAGTTCATGGACCCGGCGGAAGAGGGCGACGGCGGGGCGATGTTCCCCACCGGCAATCTGGTGGATGACCTCGAAGTACCCGGCGTCGGCACGTTCAAGGCCACCATGATCAATGCCGGCATTCCTACCGTGTTCGTCAACGCTGCGGACATTGGCTACACCGGCAAGGAACTGCGTGAAGCCATCAACACGGACCCCGCGGCGCTGAAGCGCTTCGAAGCCATGCGCGTGGCCGGTGCGCTGCGCATGGGCCTCATCAAAGACCCCGCCGAGGCTGCCACGCGGCAGCACACGCCGAAGATCGCTTTCGTGGCGCCGCCGCAGGACTATCAGGCCTCCAGTGGCAAACCCGTGGAAGCCAAGGACGTGGACCTGCTGGTGCGCGCGCTGTCCATGGGCAAGCTGCACCACGCCATGATGGGCACGGCCGCCGTGGCCATCGGCACGGCTGCTGCCGTGCCGGGCACCCTCGTGAATCTGGCAGCCGGTGGTGGCGACCGCACCTCGGTGCGTTTCGGGCACCCTTCGGGCACGCTGCGCGTGGGCGCGGAAGCGGCACAGGTGAACGGCGAATGGCAGGTGAAGAAAGCCATCATGAGCCGCAGCGCGCGAATCTTGATGGAAGGCTGGGTGCGCGTGCCGGGCGATGCGTTCTGAAGCGGCGCTGAGCGGCTTGAGGTGAGCAATCCACTGAGCACACCGACAGCCGCGCCTACGAGCGGCTCGCTTGCCGTTCTTGCTGCTGCCCTGGCTGCACTACTCGCTGCGGTGAATTCCGCAGCCGGCGCGAAGCTGCCTGAGGGTGTGCGTGGCCAAAGCCAAACTGGCGGCGCGCGCATACCCGGCACTAGCTTTGAGTTGGCGCCGGCTGCTGCAGCGGAGGCGATGGTCGCGCTACTTCAAGATTATCGCGACGCCACATTTGCGCAGCGCTTTGCAGAAACGCTCGCGCAAGCAGACGCTGCGTCCCGTGCCGCCCCTGGCCATGGGCAAACCGGCCCGACGATGACTGAAGTGTTGGCGCTATGTGGTGTGG
>CAIOHZ010000092.1 GCA_903858165.1 uncultured Pseudomonadota bacterium | reverse complement strand
GGCAGTGCGTAACCGACGGTACAGCGCTGCCGGGGTTTCCCCGGCCCGTAGTTCCGTGCGCCAAGCGCGCGACAAATTGGTTTGGTAGACGTCGCCGGCGGCAATCGCTTCGAGGCCACTGCGAACTGCTGCGAGGAAGTCCTCGGGGGGGTCTTCCACTAGTTCGCGGGAAGCCGTTGGGCTGGTCGTGGCAGTGAGCGGGCTACTGGTAGAGATAGCGCCAACGACGCGCGCCTCCACCAAAGAGCGTACTTCTTCAGCAAGGGCCGCATGGCAGGGCAAGGCGACCACTTGAACTTGCCCCGAGGCATGATGTTTCACCACCGCGCCCGCAATGGGCAGGAGCACGGCCACGAGGTCGCCCTCGCATAGTGGCAGGCGCAAGACGGGTTCTACTTCCGCCGCTAACTCATAGGCGGCGTAAAGAAAAAAACCACCGACAAAAGGCAGTGCGCCTTTGTCGATCTCGCCATGCCGGGAATGCGCTTCCGCGCAGGCTTCGTCGAGGCGTGAAAGAAACCGCTCGCCCACTAAGCGACCACTGGCTGCATCCGCAGCCGATACCCTTAGCGTGACGCTGGCAGTTTCCGCTGACGCCCCGGTTGTAAACAGCAACCAGTCGTACTGCGGCGCCTCGCCCATGGCAAGCGCCGCGGTTTCCAGCAGAACGGGGAAGCGCTCAGGAAACTGCTCGTGTAAGGCGAGCAGGTCCAGAGCGTCTCCAGCAACGGCGACTTCCAGTGCCACCGCCGATTGTTTCACGGCGGTGATCTCAGTAGCGCTTGAAGACCAAGCTGCCGTTGGTGCCACCGAAGCCGAACGAGTTCGACAACGCCACCTCGAGCTTTGCCTGGCGTGAGACGAGCGGGACATAGTCCAGATCGCATTCAGGGTCCGGATTCTCCAGATTAGCCGTCGCGGGGATGACCTGATCGCGTAACGCCAAGACTGAGAACAAGGCTTCCACGGCGCCCGCTGCACCGAGCAGGTGGCCGGTGACTGACTTGGTGGAACTGATGGCCACACGATAGGCATGGTCGCCGAGTGCGCGTTTGATGGCCAGCGTCTCCGCCTTGTCCCCCAGCGGTGTGGAGGTGGCGTGAGCGTTGATATAGTGCAGTTCGTTGCCGTTCACGCCGGCGTCACGCAGGGCGTTGACCATCGACAGGCGCGCGCCCTCCCCGTCTTCCGGGGGCGAGGTGATGTGGTGCGCATCGGCGCTCATGCCGAAGCCCACGAGCTCCGCGTAAATCTTCGCGCCACGCGCTTGCGCATGCTCCAGCGACTCGAGCACGAGGGCGCCGGCACCGTCCGCCATGACGAAACCGTCACGGTCGCGATCCCAAGGGCGGCTCGCGGCGGCGGGGTTGTCGTTGCGCTCGGAGAGCGCACGGGCCTGCGCAAAACCACCCAGCGCCAGCGGCGTGGTGGCCATCTCGGCGCCACCGGCCACCATGACATCGGCATCACCGTACTGAATAGTGCGGTAAGCGAGGCCAATGGCATGCGTCGAAGTAGTGCATGCGGACACGACGGCCAGATTCGGGCCGCGGAGGCCGAAGTTGATGGAGACGTGCCCCGAGATCATGTTGATGATGCTGGCAGGCACGAAGAACGGCGAGATTTTCTTGGGCGAGTTGCCACCGCCCACGTATTTCTCATAGGTCTCAGAGATAGTCTCGAGCCCACCGATACCGCCACCCATCATGACGCCGTAACGCGCTGCGGCCTCGCCTTCCATCTTTTCGATACCAGCGTCGCGTAGCGACTGCGCGGCGGCGACGATGCCGTACTGCATGAACGCGTCCATGCGGCGTGCATCCTTGGCGGCCATGTAGTCGTCGAGATTCAGCCCTTGCACTTCACCAGCGAAGCGCGTGGGGAAATGGGCCGCGTCGAAACGCTTGATGGCGGCAATGCCGCTGCGACCATTCACTACGTTGTCCCAGGCGGTATCCACCTGGCTACCGACGGGCGAGACGATACCGAGACCAGTGACAACGACTCGGCGTCTGGACGAAGGATAAGACACGAAGACCTCCGCGTGTCGGGCAGGCCGGTTGCGGCAACCTTCCTGCGGGAAACCTGCGGGCCGAACAAGGCCCATGGAAAAAGGCCCGGGAGACCCGGGCCCTGTCATCTAGGCTGGCACACCACTGCGGCCGAGACCGCAGCGGCACGCCGGGCGGGATTAGCCCTTGGCCTGATGCTCGACGATGTAAGACACCGCTTGCGCCACGGTGGTGATTTTCTCGGCATCCTCGTCGGGGATTTCGGTTTCGAATTCCTCTTCGAGCGCCATCACCAGTTCGACCGTGTCGAGCGAGTCTGCGCCGAGATCGTCGACGAAGGACGCATCGATCGTGACCTCGTCTTCCTTCACGCCTAGTTGTTCCGCGACGATCTTTTTGACCCGTTCTTCAACGCTGCTCATCGTCTTTTTGTCCTCTATGGGTAACAAGAGCGGGCGCCCCCTTAAGGCAGGCCCCGGACTGTCAAAGCGCGGCTAGTTTAAGGGAACCCCTCGCCCGCCGCCACCATCCGCACCGTTTGGGGAACAAAAGACGCGGTTCTGAGTGAAAAATTTGTGAAAATCAATGCATAACAAGGCTTTGGCAGCCTCAGGGCATCAGCATGCCGCCGTTGACATTCAGGGTTTCACCCGTGATGTACCCACCGCCCGGGCCCGCCAGGAACAACACCGCTGCTGCAATATCCGCGGGATCGCCAAGGCGTCCGAGCGGAATCTGGCCCGCCATGGCCTTGCGCTGCTCATCGTTCAGCGCGCGCGTCATGTCGGTGTCAATGAAACCCGGTGCCACCACGTTCACCGTGATGTTGCGCGAGGCCACCTCGCGGGCCATGGACTTGCTGAAGCCGATGATGCCGGCTTTGGCGGCGGCGTAGTTGGATTGACCGGCGTTACCCATCAGGCCCACGACTGAAGCGATGCTGATAATGCGGCCATGGCGGGCCTTCATCATGCCCTTGAGCACGCCCTTGGAAAGGCGGAACACACTGCTCAGGTTGGTGTCCAGAATGGCGTTCCAATCGTCTGCCTTCATACGCAGCAACAAGCCGTCGCGGGTGATGCCGGCATTGTTGACCAGAATGAGGATGGGGCCCTCGCTGGACTGCACGTCGGCCAGCAGGGCCTCGACCGAGGCCGGGTCCGCGACATTCAGTACGGCGCCACGACCAGTCAGCCCTTCCGCTGCCAGGGCCGCCTCGATATCAGCAACGCCTTCGGGGCGGGTGGCGGTGCCAACGACCGTCGCGCCTGCGCGGGCCAAGGCCAGCAGGCAAGCGCGGCCGATACCCCGCGTGGCACCAGTGACCAGCGCTACCTGTCCGGTAAGCACTTGCGGCACCTGCGCGTGAGGTTGGGTCGGGTGGCTGTCGTGGGTCATGGCGAAGTCCTTCAGGCGTTACCGCCCAGCGCGTCCTGCAGGGAGGCTGGGTCTTCCACCGCCACCATGGCGATGTCCTTGTTGCGGTCGATCCGGCGGTTCATGGAGGTAAGCACTTTGCCGGGGCCACACTCCACCAGTCGACGGGTGCCGTTGGCCAGCAGGTCCTGGACGGTGGCCGTCCACCGAACCGCGCCGTAAAGCTGGCGAACCACGTTGTCCCGCACCGCATCCGGCGTGGTGTGGCGCCCAAGACCGATGGCGTACACCTCGCAACTCGGCGACTGCACCGCCATGCTTGCCAGTTCGGTACGCAGGCGCTCACCAGCACCGTGCATCAGTGATGAATGCGCCGGCACGCTGACCGGGAGCAAAGCAGCACGCTTGGCGCCACGGACCTTGCAGGCCTCCATGGCGCGGGCTACTGCGGTGGCATGTCCGGCAATGACCACTTGCCCGGGGGTGTTGTAGTTGACAGCCTCCACTACCTCGCCTTGGGCGGCTTCAGCGCAAGCCGCCTCGATGCTTTCGTCTTCCAGCCCGAGGATGGCGGCCATGGCGCCAGTGCCCTTCGGTACGGCTTCCTGCATGACGCGGCCGCGGAACTGGACGAGCCGCACCGCGTCAGTGAAGGCAAAGGCACCTGCGCAAGTCAGGGCAGTAATTTCCCCAAGGCTGTGCCCTGCCATGCGCGAGGGCATCGCGCCGCCGGCGGCGCACCAGACCCGCCACGTGGCAACGCCAGCGGCGAGCATGGCCGGTTGGGTACGTTCGGTCTCGTCCAGAAGTTCTTTGGGCCCTTGCTGAATCAGTTCCCAAAGATCGTAGCCCAGCACCGCGCTGGCTTCGGCAAAGGTCGCCTGAACCACCGGAAACTCGGCTGCCAGCGCCGCCAGCATGCCGACGGACTGCGAGCCTTGCCCCGGAAACACCAAGGCCAGGGACGGGTCGGCGGGGACGTTACGCATGGGCAAGACTCCAAACGGGTGGCGGACCACTGTGCGGCGCGCAGTATAGCGGCATGGAACACATCTTCGTGAAGCCTGCCTTTGCTATATTCCAACTCTTCCGGCCACGGGCCGCGTTCTTGGCCTGCCCGTATTTTCGAGGACCTTAGTATGCACGCCTCTCGTTTTCAGACCCGCCACCGCGCATTGCCGCGCCTGGCCGGCGGTTTTACCCTCATTGAAATTCTCGTGGTGGTGGTCATCATCGGCATTCTGGCGGCCTTGGTTGCTCCCCAGGTGTTCGGGAAAATCGACGAGGCCCGTGTCGTCAAGGCGCGCCAAGACATCCGCGCCTTCGAGTCGGCGCTCGATATTTACCGGCTCGACAATTTCCGCTACCCCACCACTGACCAAGGTCTGCAGGCTCTGGTGACCCGCCCGGCTGATGCCAAAAACTGGCGCGCCGAGGGCTATGTGAAGCAGTTGATGAAGGACCCCTGGGGCGCCGACTACCAGTACGTCGCTCCCGGCACCCGGGGTGGGGCTTTCGACCTCTACTCCTTGGGTCGCGATGGCGCGCCGGGCGGTGAGGACGTAGACGCTGATATCGGCAACTGGGAAGCCAAGTAAGTTGCGCCGGTCGCGGGGCTTCACCCTCATCGAGATTCTCGTTGTCGTCGTCATCATCGGGGTGATGGTGTCGATGGTGGTGCTTTCGGTGGGTGTGGCTGGCCAAGACCGCGAACTCGATGCCGAGACCGAGCAGTTCACCCGCGCCGCGGAAGTGGCGCTGGAGCAAGCACAGCTGGAAGGGCGCGACTACGGTTTCCGTTATTCTCAGGAAGGCTGGGAAGTACGGATGTTCGACGGACGGACAGGCGTTTGGCGTGCCGTACCCAACGACCGCTTGCTGGAGACCCACCCCGTGCCAGAAGGGCTCGTGCAACGCCTCGAGGTGGAAGGACGCATTATTCTGTTGAAGCCGCAGGCCAAACTGGTCGACGTGGATGCTCCTCAGGTCATGGCCTTCGGTGGTGGCGAGTGGCAGCCTTTCCGTTGGACCCTCGAGCGTCCAAAAGCCGGCGCTGCGGCGGCGCGGACCGTCGTTATTGAAGGCAAGCCGGACGGTACACTGAGCGTTGTGCGAAGTGGTGCCGCGCAATGATTTACTCGGTCACGGCATGTCGTTCACTGCGGCGCCGTCCCGAGTCGGGCTTCACCCTCATCGAAGTCGTGGTGGCCATTGCCATCGTGGCCCTAGGCCTTGGCGCTCTCTTCAATGTCTTGGCCAATACCGCCAGCAATATTGGCAGCCTACGCGAACGCACCTTTGCCAGTTGGATAGCGAATAACCGCATTGCCGAAGTGCGCCTCGGTACCGTGTTTCCATCGGTGGAGCGAACCACGGGCGAACTCGACTACGCCGGCACGAAGTGGCGGTACGAGCAAGTAGTGTCGCAGACTCAAGTGGAAGGTCTCCGCCGCATCGATGTTCGCGTGGGCCCGAAAGATGCGGCCCCCTCCCCGGGTGGTGAGGATACTTATACCCTGACCGTCAGCGGGTTCGTTGGTATGGCGCAGCAAGCTTCGCCGCCCTCCACGGCCGGATGGAGTGGTGTGGTCACCGTGGGATCAGGCGGTGACGCGGCGGCGCCACAACAGGTCCTGCAGCCTGGCGTCAAGGACCCTGGTGACGCTGGCGGGCCGCCGCAACGCCGTCCCGATAACCCCCCGCCGCCGGAGCCTTTCTGATGTTCCGGCCAAGCGCAGTCATTTCTCGTCAGCCCGGCTTCACGCTCATCGAATTGCTCGTGGCTATTGTGCTGATGGCCATCATGAGCGCCCTGTCGTACGGTGCCTATCGCAACGCCAACGTCCAGTCGGAAGCGCTTGAGTCCACCGCAGCGCGCACGCGCGAATTGCAAGTAGCCGTCGCGGCCATGGTGATGGACTTGCAGCAATTGGTGCCGCGCCCAGCGCGCGAGACCATAGGCGATGGCTATCGCCCGGCACTGCGCTCGGGTGCCGCCGGTCAGGTGCTGGAGCTCACTCGCGGCGGCTACCCCAACGGCGCTGGGCTGCCGCGTGGCACTTTGCAGCGTGTCACTTATGTCCTCGAAGGCAGTACGCTGATACGGCAGTCGTCGGCGGTGGTGGACGCGACGGGTTCTACGCCATTGCTGCGACGCGACCTGCTCAAACGTGTGAAAAGCATTTCCCTGCGCTACCTAAATGCCAGCCACGTCTGGCAAGACGTGTGGCCACCGGTGGATGCCCCACCTGAGCAAGTAGCGCACATTCGGCCACTCGCCGTGGAGTTCACTCTCGACACCGAAGACTTCGGGGCCATTGTCCGCGTCGTCGAGATTCCCGGATGAAGCGAGCAACCTCAGCCACCCCACGTGCCGGCCACTGGTTCAGTTTGTCTCGGCAGCGCGGTGTGGCACTCATCACGGCGGTCTTGCTGGTCGCCATGGCGACGGTGCTAGCGACACGTATCGGCTCACGTGGTGCTATCGACCAACGCCGAGCCAGCGCGTTGATGCTGCGCGAACAGGCGTATCAGATTGCCTTAGGCGCCGAAGCCTGGGCCGGTGAAATTCTCCGCGAGGATGCGCAGAAGGGGCAGGAAGACACGCTGGTCGAGACGTGGGCGATGCCACTACCGGCGCTGCCAGTCGACGGCGGAACGGTCGAAGGCAATCTAGAAGACTTGCAAGGCCGCTTCAATCTCAACAATCTCGTCACCCCAGACGGGCAACCCAACCTCTTCGCCATCGGGCACTTGCAGCGCTTGCTGGAAGCGTTGCAATTGGAGCCCAAGTGGGCGCAGTTGCTGGTGGATTGGCTCGACCCGGACACCCTGCGCAGTTTCCCGGATGGGGCCGAGGACGGCGAATACCTCATGGCACAACCCGCTTACCGCGCCGCCAATACTTACCTCACCAGTACCAGCGAACTGCTGGCCTTGCCGGGGTTTGGCGTGGAGCGCTTGCGGGTGCTGGCGCCGTATGTCACGGCATTGCCACACGGTACCCGGCTTAATGTCTGTACCGCGTCTGGTGTCGTTATCGATACTCTCTCACCAAAGTTCCGGGAGTTTTCCGCCGATCCGGTGCAGTTGGCCAAGAACCGTCAGCGCGGCTGTTTCCCGACCGTTGCCGATCTGTCGTCCGCTTTCACGGCAGAGGTCTGGGCGGAGGTGAATTCGCATGTCGAGCAACGTTCTGCATGGTTCCGCTTATCGACGCGCGTGACGCTTGGCGGTACCGAGGTCACCCTGTACAGTCTGCTCGAACGTAATGGGGTCGGCGGTTCTCGCGCTACCCTGCGAACCTTTGGTACGGATTGATTTCATGAGCGAAACTCTTTTTGTCCGCCTCCCTCCGGGCGCCGAACCCGGCGCCGCACTCGAATGGGTGTTGCTGGATGATGCTGGTGCGCGTCTTGACCAAGGCGTCCATGTCGGCTTGGCCCAGCTGCCTGCCCCGGATACCTCCGACGGTGCGTTAGCGTCGGTAGAGGTTGAAACTGCAACATCACGGCTGCCGCTGGGACGCCGCGTGGTGGCCTTCGTACCGGCCACGGAAGTCTCCGTGGCCGCCGTCGAGCTTCCGGCCAGATCTGCCTCCAAGGCGCTGCAGCTCGCGCCGTTCGCGCTCGAAGAACAACTTGCCGGCGATATCGAGCAGTTGCACTTCGCCGTTGGCGAGCAAGAGGACAGCGGCAAGACACCGTTCGTGGTCTGCGCCCGCGCAGCCATGGAACGCTGGCTAGAGGTACTGCAAGTGGCGGGTTTGAACCCAGCGGCTCTGGTGCCAGATTTTCTCGCGGTGCCGGCCAACCCCGGGCATACCGTGGTTTGGCTCGAAGGGCGAATGGTTACCATCCGGCCACCCGGGCAGTGGCCCATGCTGCTGGACGCTGAGCCCTTGGAAGCGGCGCTGGAACTGGCCGGCGTACTTGGCGCGGCCGTGCCACCCCACTTGTTGGTCTATGCGGCTGAACCCGAGCACACAACGCACGCGGTTGTGCTGGAGTCCGTCGGTGCCCAGGTGGGTTCATTGCGGATGCAATTGCTCACGGACGGGCCCTTGGCAGCGCTTGCTGTCAGCGCCCTGCATGAACCACCGCTAACGCTGTTGCAAGGGGCCTACGCCTCGCGTGGCGCCAGCACCGGTCGGCTGGCGCGGTGGCGCGTGCCCTTGGCACTGGCTGCCACACTCGCTGCCCTTGCCGTGGGCGGTCAAGTCGTGGACTTGTTGCATGCGCGGTCGGAGGCGAAGCGGCTCGATGGCCTTATCGCCGATGTAGCCCATCAAGCCATGCCGGACGTGCACAAGCTGGTCGACCCACGACGCCAAGTGGAAGCCAAGTTGGCACAGGCCAAGGGCCGGAGCGGTGCGGATGGCCTCACCGCCACGTTGGCGGCCCTCGCTGCTGCCCGCGACACGACGCCGACCATGGAGCTGGACAACGTCACTTACTACGATGGAACCGCTGACTTGCAGATCAAGGCTGCTGACGCGACGGCTCTGGAACAGGTGCGCAGTGGCCTCGCTGCGCGTGGTTACACCGCCCAACTTCAGGTCGTTCCCGGCATCGAAGGCGGCCCTGCGGCGGCGCGCATGCGCCTAAGCCGTGAAGGAGCCACCCCATGAACGCCCCAAGGATTGCGTGGGTCGGTTCTATGACCAGTTCGTTGACCCGCGTCGTCGCCAGTGCCATGGAACCGGTGAAGCAGTGGTACAGCGGTTTGCAAGCCCGTGAGCAGTTTCTGGTGTCGCGTGGTGCAGTGGCCGCTATAGCACTGTTGCTAGTAGGCGGTCTGCTGCAACTCCACGCGGCGGTAAGCAAGGCTCAGGCGGCGGTAGTGCGCAAGCAGGATGACTTGGCCTACATCATTTCGCACTTGGGCGAACTGCAAGGAGCCAATGGCACCTCACCAGATTTGAGTAGCCCCTTGGCGAGCATCGTCGAACGTACGGCAAACGACTCCGGTCTCGGTGAACAGCTCAAGTCAAACCAGCCCGAGGGTGATAACAGTCTCAGGGTGAAGTTTGAGGGTGCCAGCTTTGATTCGTTGGTGCTGTGGGTTTCGTCGTTGCAACAAGAGCAGGGAATTCAAGTGCAAAGCGCCACCTTCGACCGCGCGGCTGTTGGCACTGTCGTGGCCACTTTGGTGCTGGCTCGGCAGTGAGTCGCGCTGCTCAGGCAGTTCCGGGGTTCTCGCGAGGCACGCGCCTCGGACTGGTGGGTTTGACAGTTATCGGTTTCTTGCTGGCGCTATGGCTGCAATTGCCAGCGGCCTTGCTGCTGCGCTTTCTGCCAAGCCCCTTGCCAGCGCCTTGGGCCACTTCCCCGGGCGGTCTTGCCGCTGCGGGTACTGTTTGGGAAGGGGAACTGCGCGGTTTGATCGCAGGCGGAATACCAATCCGTTCCGTGCACTGGCAATTGTCGCCGTGGCGCGTGCTGGTGGGGCAACTCCATGGCAGCGCGGTTGTCCTTGGCGATGGCGCCAAACTCGCAGGGCGGTTCAGCCTTCGGTTCGACGGCACCGGTGAACTCACGGCGTTGAATGGCGAGCTGCCGCTGGCGCTACTGCAACCGGCCTCGCCGCAGCCCTGGAATGGGCAAGTGCTGGCCAGTCTCAAATCCCTGACGCTAGTGGCCGGCAAACCGGAGCGCTTCAGCGGCAGGGTGGACGTCCTCCGCCTCTCCAGCCCGGCAGTAACACAGGCGCTGGGGGATTTCCGTTTGGAGTGGCCATCCGCTAGCGATCAGGGCCGGATCTCTACGCTTGGCGGCCCAGTGGACCTTCGTGCCGCCCTGCTCCGGCAACCTGGTGGTGGTTTCCGTTTGGATGGCGAAGCCCGTGCCAATGCCTCTGCAGCGCCGGTGGTACAGCAGGCGCTAATGACGTTCGGACTGCCCGACGCCGCAGGCCGCTACCGCATTCAAGTGGAACTCGGCGTCAGCGCACGGCCTTGAGCGTCAGGGGTGCGGCGGACCCCGCTACTGCGCCCTGACTGGCCTGCACGTGGGCGTCCAATTGGTCTTCAAGTCGCCGGAATACTTCGTCCAGCATATCGGGTAAGGGCAAATGCGTAATGCGGAAGTGGGTGCGGTACGGGACATTGAAGGAACTGCCCGGCGCGACCAGCACATGGCGGTTCTCCAAGAGGTCCATGGCGAACGACTGATCATCGAAGTGGGGCACTACGTCTGGACGCACCCCGATGAATGAATACATGGCACCCTGCGGTGCCGGCGTCAGTTGCAGGTATTTGCTGCGCGCCACGCCAGCAATAATGGCTGCGCGAGAAGCATGCAACCGTCCACCCGGACGCACCAAGTCCTTGATGCTCTGGTAGCCGCCGATAGCGGTTTGCACTGCCCACTGTCCCGGCACGTTGGCGCAAAGGCGCAGGGAGGACAGCAACTCGATGGCCTGCAGGTATTCGCCAGCACCTTCGCGGCGCCCACTGAAGACCGCCCAGCCAACGCGATAGCCGCAAGCTCGCCAGATCTTGGACAATCCCGATAGCGTGCAGCACAGCGTGTCGTGCACTAAAGTCGCCATTGGTATGGATTCGGCGCCGTCATAGGTCATCTCGTCGTAAATCTCGTCAGAGAACACCACCAGTTTGTGTTGCTCGGCCAGACGCGCGATAGCCAACAGCGTCTCCCGCGGATAAACCGCACCCGTCGGGTTGTTCGGGTTGATGAGAACAATGGCACGGGTGCGCGGAGTGACCAGCGCCGCCATCTCCGCCGGGTCTGGCACGAAGCCATTTTCTGGCCGGCAGGCGTAGTACACGGCGCGACCGCCATTAAGGGTGACGGCTGCTGACCACAGTGGGTAGTCGGGGCTCGGCACCAGAACTTCATCACCATCGTTGAGCAGGCCGCGCAGGCACAGGTCGATCAGTTCGCTAACGCCATTGCCGATAAAGACGTCCTCGGCGGTGACCTCGCGCACCCCGCGGTTTTGCTGTTGCATCACCACCGCCTCCCGCGCCGGGAAGATGCCCTTCTGGTGGCAGTAGCCCTCCGCAGATGCCAGATTCTCGATCATTGCCAAGCGCATGGTTTCCGGGGTACGGAAACCGAAGGCACCGGGGTTACCAATATTCAGCGAAATGATCTCGTAGCCCAGCCGCTCCATCTCGTGGGCTCGACGCGCGAGTTTGCCGCGAATCTCGTAGCGGACGTTGTTCAGGCTTTGGCTGGCACGGATGACGGGGATGGACATCGAATTCTCGGCTGGCGACGCTCGTTAGCGAGGTTCTCGCAGCATAGCAGCCCTCGCCGTAGTCAGCCCTTGGGTGCCGCGCCAACGGGGAAGAGCGGCAGCGTTGTACAGCCCAGTAATCGCACCAGTCCGGGGTCATGGCTAGCGATGAGGAGCGCCGTACCGTGCTGGTATTGCGCCACCAAGAGTCGGTCGGCGACTCGTTGGCGGTGAGCTAGGTCCTGAGCGCTGGTGGGCTCATCCAGAACTAATAACGCTAGGCTGCCGGCGCTTGCCTGCGCCCGGGTCTGCACCCGGGTCTGCACCCGGGTCTGCACCCGGGGCTGTGCCAGAGCCTGCGCCAGCGCTACCCGTTGGGCCTGGCCGACCGAAAGTGCGGACGGTGATCGAGACCAGCAGTCCGCAGGTACCCCCAAAACCGCCAATTCCTCCGCCGCGCGTTGCCGGGACACCCGCCACGTGTGTCCGCTACGCCTGAAACCCGCGCTCACCCCGTCAAGCACCTCCCGGTGCGGGTTCAGGCTGCCCCGGGCTTCCTGCAGTACAGCGCCCATGGCACCAGCCATCTGCTGGCGCGAAGCGTGGGGCCACGGCTGCAGGCGCAGCCCGCGCCATGTCACTTCACCTCTCCACGGGCTTGGCAGGCCCAGCACCAGCCGCAGGAGGCTCGACTTACCGGCGCCAGAGGGTCCGGTGACGCAAAGAGCTTGCCCGACGCCGAGCTGGAGTCCAAAGCCCTCGCCCCCAGTTGCCGACGGCGCACCACCGGGGTACTCCATCTGCACTGAGAGCAGCAAGTTCGGGTCAGCGATGAGGCGTTCGGGGGCGACGTATGGCGGAGGCGCTTCCGTCACCTGCGCATCGCCGACCGGAATTTGTCGGTGGGCAACGCCCGCGAGCACCGCCGGATCGTGGGTGACCAGCAGCACCGCCAGACCGTGCTCGCAGCGTTGGCGAACCAGCCGACACCAAGCGTCGCGGCTGGCAGAATCCAGTGCTGCGGTCGGCTCATCCGCCACCAACAAGGCAGGTTCTTGGGCTAGCGCGGCGACCAGTGCCAAACGCTGCAGTTCACCGCCAGAGCACTGGTTCGGGTACTGGCGAAGCAGCCGCTCGCTGTCCACCAGGCCCAGTTCGGTGCACCATTGGTGGATATCCAGTACGCCAATATTGTCATTTAAATCAATTATTTGCGATTGTATATTCAAGTGCGGAGCGAAGTTACTGGCAGGCTCTTGAAGCACGAAAGCAACGCGCTCACCAACGCTTTGGGCGATTGGATTCCCGGCAGGGTTTCCGGCGAATCGGGCGACGCCGGTCAATTCCAGTTGCGCGGGCAGCAGGCCAAAGGCAGCCAGAGCGGCGCTGGTCTTGCCGCACCCGGAGCGCCCGGTCAGCGCCACGCACTCGCCGCGCTGCAACTCCAGAGTCAAGCCACTGACAATGGGCGGCATGCTCTCCTCGCCCCGCAGACGAACCCCTAACTCGTGCCATTCCAGCAATGGGCGCATGGCTAAGGCTTGCTCCGGGTCGCCAGCAGCAGCAAGAAAACGGCGCCCGCCGGTAACGCGACCGCTAAAGGAGCGTGCGACAACCGCCCCGAGCCCTCGGCAAGCAGGCTGCCTAGGGTAATACCGGGCTCCGGAATCGAAAGACCCAGAAAGCCCAACAAGCCTTCAGCGATAAGCAGTTGCGGGAGTAACAAGCCACAGGCGGTACCGCAGGCGCCGCCTGCCGCCGGCGCGTAAGTCCAACGTGCTAGCTCCCCAAAGCCGGCCCCATGAATGCGTGCTACGGCAAGAGGTGATGAGTTACTAGCGGCCACCAGCGCAACCCGGACGGCACGGGCAACCGGCACCGCTCCCAAGACCCCCAGCGTCATGGCCACTGGCCACAGGCCACGGCCACTGGTGGAGATGACCACGAGCGCCAGCAAGGTCACTGGGAGGGCAGCCAGGATATCGGCGGTACGGGTAACGAGGGAGCTCGAGACCCCGCGCACGGCTCCCATCACCGCCCCGAGACCCGTGCCGAGGACCGCTGCTACCAGAAGGGAAAGCACGCCGACTGCAATGGAGCCGCGCAGCCCGAGGCACAGGCGAACCCAAAGGTCGCGCCCGAGCTCGTCTGTCCCCAGCCAATGACCGCCGCCTAAACCGTGGACTGTCCCGTGAGCGCTGTTCAGTGCTCGCCAGTCCACCGCATAACCGTCACCGCTAGAGCCGAAGGGGCCCACCACGGCCAGCACCACGAGTAACAGCGCCAGTATTCGGGTCACGTGGCGCTCTCCACGCCCCGCCGACGCGCGCTGACGACTGACAGAACGTCCGCAAGCAACTGGACCGCCATGACGGTGACAACGACGCAGACGATCGCGCCCAGCAGTACCGGGGTATCCCGATGCCGGGCGGCGCTGGCGAGCAACTGCCCAAGGCCCGGTAAGGCGAACACGGTCTCTACCGCCATGGCACCCGTCAGCACGTCCGCGGCCAGGGGGGTCAAACTACCCGTCAGTTCGGGAACGCAAGACCCGAGTGCATAGCGCCACCAGCGCCGTTGCTCCGGCAAATGCCGGACTGCTACGGCAGGCCACCAATGAGCCCCGACGGCGCCTTGTAGCGCGACAGAAGTCCAACGAAAGACCACGGCCGTCACTGGCAGTGAAAGCGCCAATACTGCCAACCCGTACTCCATGACCCGGCCAGCCGAGGGGTCGGCGAGGAGACCCAACGGGTTGCTGGCGACCAGCAGCAGTAACAACGGCGCAGACACGAAGGTGGGCACGCACAGCAAACTATCCATGAACAGGCTAAGGCCAACGGACAGGCGTGTTTTGGGGTTGCGTACGACGCTGATGGCGCTAGGGAGCGCTAATGCGCTGCCCACCAGCAACGCCAGCAGGCCGAGCAAAAGACTGGTCGGCCAAGCCTGTGACAACAGGGACGCCACCGGAAGGTCGCGGCGCTGAAAAGAGAACCCGAAGGAGCCACTCAGGGCTTGCCGGGTCCACTCGGCCCACTGCACCCACCATGGCTGATTGAGCCCGTAGGCCTCGGCGAGATGCTTCTGCGCCAGCGGGTCGGTCAGTTGCTCGGTGGCGAAGGGGCTGCCGGGGATAAGATGCAGCAACAGGAAGCACAAACCGCAGGCCGCAAACGCGGTAAAAGGGATGACTGCCAGCCGCCAAACTACCCAAGCGGCAAGCCCCCCTGAACCCTGCCGCGCGTTCTTTCCAGCGACGAGATTTCTCCCTGTTTGGCGCCTGCCTCAGTAAAATGCGCTGGCGCGTTCCGAAACTATCATTGCCGGTCGCGAAATGGCAAGAACAGGACGCCCTGATGAATTGACTTTAAGGGGTCAAATAGCCTATTTTTCGCAGCGCAAAAACCATTTGTAGACACCAGTGCCCGAGCACCGCTTCGTGGCCCTGTCGAGGAGAACCGAATGCGTAGAATTCTGGTGGGCATAAAGCGCGTAGTGGACTATTCCGTCCGCGTCCGCGTAAAGCCAGACGGCACGGGCGTGGCGCTCGATGGCGTAAAAATGAGCATCAACCCCTTCGACGAGATTGCTCTCGAAGAAGCCCTGCGCATCAAGGAGCGTGGCGAAGCGGATGAGGTGGTAGTCATCTCTATCGGGACGGAAGAGGCCCAACAGCAGTTGCGCACGGCGCTAGCCATGGGCGCGGATCGCGCCTTGCTGGTCAAGTCCGACGCAGCCGTGGACCCTTTGACCGCAGCTCAGGTATTTACGGCCATTGCGAAAGCGGAAGACGCTCGCATGGTTATCGTGGGCAAGCAGGCCATCGACGACGACGCCAACCAGACTGGCCAGATGCTGGCCGCCTTGTGGGATCGTCCCCAGGCCACCTTCGCTTCCAAGGTCGAGATCATCGGCGACATGCTGCGCGTGACGCGCGAAGTGGACGCCGGTCTAGAGACCCTCGAAGTCGACCTGCCGGCGGTCATCACCGTCGACTTGCGCCTGAACGAACCGCGCTACGTGAAGTTGCCGGACATCATGAAGGCCAAGAAGAAGCCGCTCGACATCAAGTCGTTTGCCGATTACGGCGTGGCTCCTACGCTACGTTTGCAGGCGACGCACTACGCGGCGCCGGCAACGCGCAGCAAGGGCATTGTGGTCAAGGATGTCGCGGAACTCGTTGACGCGCTGAAGAAGAAGGGGCTCGTCTGATGTCCAGCAAGGTTTTGGTGGTTGCCGACCATGACGGCAGCAAGCTGAATGCAGGTACGGCACGCGCGGTGAAGGCCGCGTCTACTGTGCCGGGCGCCGAAGTGCATGTACTGGTGTTGGCAGCAGATGGCGCTGCCGTTGCAGCGGCCGCAGCGGAACTCATCGGCGTGTCCAAGGTGCTGGTGGCCAACCGCGCCGAGAACACCCACTTGATGGCTGCCGTGCTGGCGCCGCAGGTGGTGGAGATTGCGGCGGGTTACACCCACGTCTTCGGCCCGTCGAGCAGCTTCGGCAAGGACCTCATGCCGCGCGTCGCTGCGCTGCTGGGCGTCGGCCAAGTCTCGGACCTGATGTCGGTCGAAGGCACACACACCTTCAAGCGTCCCATCTACGCGGGTAATGCCATCATCACGGTCGAGGCTCCTGCCGACCAGAAGGTGGTTGTCACCGTGCGTACGGCTTCGTTTGAAGCGGCTGCCACCGGCGGCAGTGCTGCCATCGAAGCGGTGTCCACCTCGGCCGCCCTGCCCTCGCACACGCGTTTCGTTGGCGTGCAGTCGGCCAAGAGCGACCGTCCGGACCTGCAAAGCGCCGCGAAGGTTGTCTCTGGTGGCCGCGCGCTCGGTAGCAAGGAACAATTCAGTCTCGTCTTCGGCTTGGCCGACCAGATGGGCGCAGCCGTGGGCGCTTCGCGCGCTGCGGTGGATGCGGGCTATGCTCCGAACGAACTGCAGGTCGGCCAGACGGGCAAGATCATTGCGCCGGAACTGTACCTCGCCGTGGGTATCTCGGGTGCCATTCAGCACCTCACGGGAATTAAGGACGCCAAGACCATCGTCGCTATCAACAAGGACCCGGAGGCCCCCATCTTCGAGGTGGCTGACATCGCCTTGGTAGCCGACTTGTTCGTGGCCGTGCCGGAACTGCAGGCCGCGCTCAAGGCGGGCTGAAGCCAGCCAGCAGGCAGGCAAGAAGGGGGCTGCTTAATAGCCCCCAAAGAAAAAGGGCGCCTGACGGCGCCCTTTGACTTGTTGGGCTTTACAAAAAAGGGCGCCTGACGGCGCCCTTTTTCACTTCAGGTCGGCGGTTACAGTTGGCCGAGCACGTAGTCAGCGGCGCTGACGCGGAATTCGCCGCCCGACTCAACGTTGACGTGGGTGACGACGCCATCCTTCACGACGAGCGCGAAGCGCTGACCGCGCTTGCCCATGCCCCAGGCCGAGGCATCCATTTCAAGACCCAGTGCGCTGGTCACTTCGCCGTTGCCATCGGCGAGCATGGTGATCTTGCCATCAGCATGCTTCGCCTTGCCCCACTCGCTCATGACAAACACATCGTTCACGGCCATGAAGGCCACCGTATCCACGCCCTTCGCCTTGATGGCGTCGATATGGTCCACAAAGCCCGGCAGGTGGCGCGCACTGCAGGTGGGTGTGAAGGCGCCCGGTACCGATACCAGGACCACAGTCTTGCCGGTCAGCAGCTCCTCGGTGCTGAGCTTGGCAGGGCCATCCGCGGTCATGGTCGTGAAGTTACCTGCGGGGATGCGGTCACCAACTTGAATCGTCATGTTCGGCTCCTTGGAAGTGGTTAGCCGCCCGCCAACGCGGCGGGCTGCCGGATAAATCGATTAGCAAACATTCTGCCCGAATACGCAGCGTTCGTGGAGTGGTGCGGACCCGATTCAAAGCCCGCGCACCACGGCCTCAACCCTTGTAAGGCCTTGCCAGGAACCGACCGCGCGGTGCGCCCACGATCCGCCCTTTATCCCAGACCACCTGCCCCCGCAGGAAAGTGGTGATGACCTTGGCGGTCATCGAGAGACCTTCGAACGGCGTATAGCCCTGGGTGGACTCGGAGTCGACGCCATGGATGGTCCAATTGCGGTCCGGGTCTACCAAGACGATGTCAGCATCGAAACCTGGCGCCAAGTCGCCCTTGGCATGCAACCCAAAGCGCCGTGCCGGGTTCCACGAGGTCACTTCGGCAATTCGCGCCCAGTCCATGCCGCGGCGGCGCCCTTCCGAGACCAGTGCTGGCAGAAGGTATTCGGCACAGCCAAATCCACTACGGGCCGAAAGCACATCCATCGGGCGCTGCGGGTCCAGTTTCAACTCGTGTCGGCAGCAGGTATGCGCGCTAGATACCCAATGCAACTGTCCGTCGATGAGCGCCTGCCACAGGGCCTCGACGTCCTCACGCGTGCGCAAGGGCGGGTTCACCTTGGCCAAGGCCCCTACCGGGGCATCTTGGTCGAGGCAAAGATGCGCGATATCCACCTCGCGACGTACATCCAGTTGCGGGTAAGCGCGCGATAGCGCCAGTGCCGCCGAAAGACCCCGACGCGTGGAGAGCTGCAGCAGGTTCACCGCCGGGCACTCCGTCTCATGGGCGAGTTGGAGCGCTGCGGCGATAGCCACGGCCTCTGCATGCGCAGGGTGAGCCGAGGCATGTGAGCGTAACCCGGTGGCTTTGTGGTCTTTGGGTAAGGCGCGGGCATAGGAAGCAACGAGTTCTGCCGCCTCGCAATGCAACCCGAGCGACAGATCGCCGCGGCGCTCCGGGAAGCGCTCCGCGACCCGACGCAAGGCCCGCATGACCGATTCCAGGTAAGCGAGATCCAGCTTGCCTTCGCGCCACTGACGCGGCTCGGCGGGTGCTCCTGGCAGCGCGGAACCCGCGCCCGAGGCGAATCCCTGAAAGGAGGTGATGCCAAGGTTGCCAACCACGGATTCCAATTCGTCCAAGTGACGTCGGTCCAGCGGCCCGAGATGGAAGGCGTAGTCGGTGTGGAACCGCCCCTTCACACTCGACAGCAGAGCGGGCACGGCGGTGGCATAGGGAATACTGGATTCGAGCGATGGCTGCCCGTCGCGTACGTAGCACAGCGAGGTGGTGATACCCCCCTGCGCCATGGCGCGGCTCTCGCTGGCGGCGTCTTCTTCTAGCGTGGCGTACACGCCAAGATGGACGTTCGCATCTACCAAGCCGGGGAAGGCCAGCATGCCTTGCCCGTCATGAACACGCTTGGCGTGCTCCGCCGGCAGGCCACGGCCCACGCGCACAATCTTGCCGCCCCGCACGGCGATGTCCGCCAGCGCGGCACCGGACTTGCCGGGGCGAACCACGCGGACGTCGCGGACTAGCAGGTCCCATTGCTCAACAGTGGGCACTGGAGCCACGCTCGCAGGAACCATCGTCTTGGGTTTGGGCGCCGCAACCACCGGCACCTTGGGCCGAGGAGTGGCGGGCTTGGGCTTGGCACTCGGCGCTGCCGCGGCAACGGCCGGCGGGGTGCGCTTGCGTGGGGGCTTGGAGGGTGACATCCCGCTATGTTACCTGCACCCCCACCCAGTTGTGCAGTGCGGTGCAAACCGGCGAGCTTCAGCTCCGCAGGGCGCCGCGAGCAGCCAGGATGTGCGAACGCATGACCGAGGCAGCCCAGTCGGGGTCGCCAGACTCGATGGCACGCACTAGTTCGAGATGATGAACTGCACTTCTTTCAAGGTCTTGCGGGCGATATTTCAGAAATGTTTTCATGATCAGCGGTGCCTCCAGCAGCGCCGCCAGCGCGCGGGCGAGGCGCGGACTGTTGGCCGCTTCCTGCAGGCGACGGTGAAAGCGCGAGTTCAGTTCCCCGATTCGCTCCAAGTGCCCCTCCCCGCGCTCCAGACTGTGCCGGTGCTGCTCCTCGGCCAGTTCCCGCAGTTCCTGACGCTGCGCCGGGGTGGCCTTCACGGCGGCACGTGCGGCGCCGTGCGACTCCAGCATGGCGCGCAGTTCGAAGACCTCGTTGGCGTCCGTGTCGGACCAATCGGTGACCACCGCGCCGTGGTTGGCCTGGAACTCCACTAGCCCCTCGCCATGCAGGCGGCGCAGCGCTTCACGTACGGGCGTACGACTGACGCCGGCCGCCTCGGCGATCTCTTGCTCGGTGATACGACTCGCGGGCGGGTAACGCCCGCTAATGATGCCGTCACGTACGGTCTGATAAGCCTGATCGACTGCGCGCATGGGCTGAACTCTCCCCGGTAGCGGACAGTGTAACCATCGGGGATTGGCTCGCGCCATGCCGGTATGGAACAATGTGGATGTCCGGACATTTGCGCAGGCTCCTTTCTGGGGTGCGGCGCGCTGCCGCCACCCGCTGCGAGGAGTTTCCATGCCCATTGCACACCTGAACGGTCACGAGATGTATTACGAAGTGCTTGGCGAGGGTGAGCCGGTGCTCTGCATGGGGGGATGGGGCACTTTCTGCCATGAGAACCACAGCCATCTCGCCCGCGGGCTCACGGATCGCTATCAGGTCATCGTGTTCGACTATCGCGGCATCCGCGACAGTGGAGACGACCTCACGGTGCCCTCCACCATGGCACTACACGCTGGCGATGCCATTGCCCTATTGGACCACTTGGGCTTGAAGAACGTGCACTTGGTCGGCCTCGTCGGCATGGGCGCCTGCATCTGCCAGGAAATCGCCATTCGCCGTCCGGACCTCGCGCGCAGCATGGTCAACATGGGGGCGTGGTGTGAGGTTGACGACTTCCTCCGCGATCAACTGGAAATGTTCCGCTGGCTCCACCGCGACATCGGTTTTGCGGCGTTCCAAAAGGCAGTCACGTTGCTGTCGTTTACCGGGGACTATTACAACGCCAACAAGTCGAAGTTGGTCGGGCCCAATGGTGGCTGGAAAGAACTCAATGGGCGCTATGTAGCGCACAGCCGCCTGATTGACGCGTGCGTGTCATTCGAGTCCCGCAGCCGTCTGCACCAAGTGCGGTGCCCCTCGCTCATCATCCATGCCGCGCTCGACTACGTGACGAGCCCGACTTACACCAAGCCCATTGAGGAAGCCATTCCCGGTGCTGTGGGCTTCACGATGCACGACGTAGCCCACGTGGTGGCAGGCAAGGATCAAAAGACCCGTTTCTGCGAGGCGCTGTTCGGGTTCCTCGGCAAACACTGAACCGAGGCAATTGCAGAGGCGATTGCGGGGGCGCTCTACCCCCGCAACGCGGTTACCACTGGTGCGCCGCGGTTGGCTTTCGGTCAGAACCGAATAGCGGCACCGCCGTCAACGGCCAAGCCAGCGCCCGAGATGAAACTCGCCTCGTCCGTGGCCAAAAACAAGGCGGCTACGGCTACATCGTGCGGGTCCCCGATGCGGCCCATGGGTGCCTTGGTCTCCCAGTACTGGCGGAACCCGGCGTCCTCCATGAACGGCTTCGACATGCCAGTCCATATGCTACCGGGCTGCAGGTAGTTCACGGTGATACCGTACTGGCCCAGGTCGCAAGCCATGCCTTTGCTCAACCCGGCTACCGCATGCTTGGAACACCCATACGCGGCCAGCAGCGGGCCGCCAGTGCCCGACATGATGGAGCCGAGGTTGATGATGCGCCCGGCGCCGCGCGCCTTCAGTGATGGCACGGCCGCTCGCGAGGTACGGAACACCGAGCGTACGTTAACCGCCATGATGCGGTCGAAATCCTCGTCGGTGGTGTCTTCGAATTGCTTGCCAAGCGCAATGCCCGCATTGTTCACCAGAATATCCAACCCGCCGAACTTAGCGTTGGCTGCGGCAACCACAGCCTCGGCACTATCATCGGCAGTGACATCGAGTTCGAGACAATGCACGTTTGGCCCGCTGAACATGGCCTCAAGGCCATGACCCGGTAAGTCGGTGAGGACGACACGCGCGCCCTCCGCCAAATACAGTTTGGCGATGGCTTCGCCAATGCCGCTCGCCGCGCCGGTGATGATAGCGACCTTGCCTTCAAGCTTACCCATGACCTTTCTCCCGCTGTAGTAACCCTGCAAGCGTGCAGAGTCCACCATAAAAAACGGGCCGGCAAAATGCCGACCCGCTTTCATCCGTCAGTCTGGGCGGTGGAACCGCCCTGACCGATGGCGCTTACTTCTGGCCGAAGTTCACGCCGAACTGCACACCAAAGTTACGCGGCTCGCCCCACTGCGTATGAGTCCACAGGTTGGCAACCGACTGACTGGCCACGCGGTAACGCTTGTCGCTCAGGTTCTTGCCGTAGGCACGGGCGAAGTACTTGTCGTCCGCCGAGCGCCACACCACCGCCGCGCTGAGCAGCGTCTTGCCGTCCAGCGTTGCGTTGTAGGGCGAGTTCTTCACCGTGAAGCCCGCAGGCGGTGCTACAGCCGAGATGTAGTAGAGGTTTGCAGCCTCGTAGTACACCTCACCCGACAGCTCCACCTTGCCGCCAGACGCGAGGTCGACGGTGTAGGTGCCCTGCACGCTGCCGCTCTGCTTCGGCGAACGCGGCACCGGCAGACCCGTCAGGTCGAGACGGGTGGCAAGAATGCCACTACCGCCCGGTGCCGTGGGGTTGCCGATCTGCGGCTGGTCGATGATGAACGTGTCGTACTTGGCGTCCATGATGGAACCGGCAGCGCGCACCAGGAAGTTATCCGTGATGAGGGCCTGCAGTTCCAGCTCGATGCCGCGCACGGTCAGCTTGGCGGCGTTATAGAACACCGTTTCTTCAGTGGTAACGCCCTGCGTAACGGCGTTGACGTTGGCGGCGCGCTGGGCGTCGCTGTACTTCACCTGATACACGGTCGGGTTGAAGCGCACGCGGTTGTTGAGCCACTGCGTCTTCAGGCCCACTTCGATGTTCGTTGCGAACTCCGGGTCCACCGGACGGGTGATGAGCGGCGAAATGCCACCGCTCGAACCCGTCTGGTCGTTGTAACCGCCGGCCTTGTAGCCGCGCGACACGGTGCCGTACAGGAACATGTCGTCGTTAAACTTGTACGAACCGGTCAAACGGTAGCTGGGCTCCTTCCAAGTGCTCGACAGGTTGCCGTAGCCCGGCGAGTTCTTGTCGATGACACCGTTCGGGTACTTGGCAAAGTCGGCCGCGTCCAACGGGTTCTGCAGGTCAGACAGCTGAACGTTCGTGCCCAGAGCGGGATAGAACACCTTCGGACGGCCGGTCCACTCCTTTTCGTCCTTCGTCATGCGGAAGCCGGCGCCGAGCTGGAACTTGTCGTTCACATCCCAAGTACCGTCGATGAAGCCCGCGACCGACTTGCTCTTCTGCTTGTTGCACAGGAGCTGCGGCGTGTCGTTGAAGAACGTGCCACCGATGAAGGTATCGACGAGACCCACGTACTGCACCACGCAGAACGCGGCGTCGTTACGCTGGTAGAAGCCACCGGCGACGAAATTCACCGGGCCATCCAGCGTGGAGGCGACGCGCACTTCCTGCTGGAAGGTGTTGCGATTCGTATCGCGAGAGGCGTCGAACAACGAGAACGGCTTGCCGATATTCGGGCCCGACGTGAAGATCGGTGCAGCGCCGGTGTACGTGTTAGGCAGATGTTCGGTCTGCTTGCGGAAACCCGTGTTGGAATAGACGGTGAACGAGTCGTTCAGCTTCCAGTCCACGTTGACGTAAGCACCGTCCACATCGACTTCCTGGCCCTTGTCCATGCGGATGAGCTGGTCGGTACGCTGGCTGGAGGCCATGTTGTTCAGCGGGTCGCCCGACGGACGGGTGATGTTCAGGAAGTTCCAGACGTACGGGCCGCCCACGGGCGTGTCGTTAAACGAAGGAACGGCGCCCGAGCGGTCGCGCATGTACTCGTACTGGGCGTACACGGTAATGTCATCGTTGGGCTTCCACAGCGCCTTCAAGCGACCGTTCTTGACGTCCTGACCGCCCGCACTCTCACCCGTACCGCAGCCACTGGTGCCGGTAATGCCGGGAACCGTGGCGCCGAGGCTGTTGATGGGGCCGTAGCACGCACCCAAGCGATAGAAGCCGTCCGTCTTGACGCTGGACGCCACGAGCCGCATGGCGAAGACGTCGGAGACGACGGGCAGGTCGAGGGCCGCCTGAACCGAACGCTCGCCGAACTTGGCAACGCCGAGGCGGAAGGTGCCGCCGCTATTCTGCATGTCCGGGCGCTTGCTCTTGATGTTGACCGCACCGCCGGTGGTGTTCTTGCCGAACAGCGTGCCCTGTGGGCCGCGCAGGACTTCGGCGCTGGCGATGTCGAAGGTGTCCAGCAACTGGGTCTGCACGCTGGGCATGACGAAGTCGTCGACCTGCACACCAACCGGGGCGTCCTGGTAAACGATGATGTCCGTCAGGCCGACGCCACGCATGGCGAACGAGGCAGCGTTGAACGCAGTGACGCGGGCAGCGGAGAAGCCCGGAACCGATGCCGCAAGGCCGGAGATGTCCTTGGAAACCGAGCGCTCAATGTCCGAGGCCGTCACGGCCGACACGGAGACGGGCGTGGTCTGGAGGTTGGTGTCGGTACGGCGGGTGGCCGTCACGGTGACTTCCTCGAGTCCTTCGGACTCCTGAGCCTGCACGGCCGGCGCGAGCGCTGCGGCAGCAAGGGCCAGGGCAATAGCCTGACGGAGATGGATGCGGTGGTGGATACGAGAAGTCATCGGTTCCCCTCAAATGTGGTGTGGGCGCAGCAGGCAGCGCCCACTATGCTCGGTTGTTGACCGCAACGGTAAAACCGCTTTAGTCGACCAAAGGCGAAGATAATCCACGATTAGGAAAAAAACAAGCGTGACGGTTTTTTTGCGACGCGTTATGTTGTTATAAAGCAACATGAAACCAGTTTATAAAGAAAATTAGTCCGCCGCCCTGCTAACGAAAGGCGGCAATGTACTCAGCCAAGCCTCAATTTCGTCAGCTGTAAGGATATCCGCGTAGCGGCGCTCCATATCGCGCAAATTGTCGTTGTGCGGGCCCTGATCGGCGTCGCCACAGCAATCCTCGGCGACGAGCACTCGGAAGCCATACGAGAAGGCGTCCACCACCGAAGCTCGAACACACCCGCTAGTGGTGCAGCCGGCAATGATTACCGTATCCACTTGGTGCTTCGCCAGAAAGGTAATGAGCGGAGTGTGGAAAAAAATGGAAGGTGCGTTTTTGCAGAAGTTGTAGTCCGACGGATGATCCACCTTGGGCTCCATGGCGGTGCACGGGTGACCGTAAATGAACTCCTCGCGCACGGTCTTGACCTTCCAGCGCGGCATATCGGCCTGGCTGCCATAGGCCGTATAGCACTTGGCTACCGGAATACCGAGCGGCCGCGCTAGGTTCAATAAGGCGGCTGTCCGGTCTACAGCGGCGTGAATCATCGGCAAACCACCGATGGTGTACTGCGGGTCCGTGAAGGCCGTCTGGAAATCCACGACCAGAATGGCGGGACGGGTGCCTCGCCCGATGGGGACCGAACCGTAGCCGGCTTTGGAATAGTTGGCGTCACTCACTTGGCAATGCTCCACAAAGTTTGACGAACGTCTCCCGCAAAAAGGAAGGGCGCCCTGATGGCGCCCTCCCCCCTCGACTGCGTTCGGGCTCAGGCCTTCGCCTTGCCTTTCGCCTTGCCTTTAGCTGCTGCCAAGGCCGACGCCTTGGCGGCAGCCTTGGCGGCAGCCTCGTCGTTGGCGATGCGCTTCTGTGCCCAATTGGTGAACACGGGCTGCTGCGGCGGCTTGTGGCCGGTCTCCGCCTCACAGCGCGCCTTCAGTTCTTCCACGGTGTCGAACCCGCGGTCGAACAGCTTCACTTCCTTGCGCGCAGCACGGAGCTTGGTACGCAGCTTCTCGGTAGCAGCGAGGTCCGCCGTACCGTCCGCCTTGATGACGACCCCATAGCGCTTGGCGCCCTCGCGCGACACGAGGCCGGCGTCCACGTCGAACGCCACCTTTTCAACCTCACGGTCGAACGGGTCGCCGCAGCCGCCGCCGCCCCAGGTGTCTGCCAGCAACAAGTCGCCGGCTTCCACCTTAATGTGGTCCTTCTTGGACGGCAGGTTCTCGGTGGTGCCGTCGGCACGGATGAGCGTCTTCT
Source organism: uncultured Pseudomonadota bacterium (assembly GCA_903858165.1). Lineage (GTDB taxonomy): Bacteria > Pseudomonadota > Gammaproteobacteria > Steroidobacterales > Steroidobacteraceae > CAIOHZ01. The sequence goes on along the minus strand of CAIOHZ010000092.1, from coordinate 7,092 downwards.
TGCTGCGCGCACCCGGCTCGCCGCCGTTGACACCCCAGGGGTAGGTCAGCCAGCGGTCGTCATGGATGGAGATATCGCCGGGCTCCAGAAAGCGGTAGCCGATACGCAGACCATTGCCACCGCGGTTCTTGCCGGCACCGCCGGTGTCGGTGATGGTTTCATAGATGTCGATACGCAGCGGGAAGTAGCTCTCGAGGAACTCGTTGGGCACGTTCGTGAAGGCCGGCCACAGCGAATGACCGTCCGGACCGTCGCCGAACGGCTTGCCCGGGATACCACCGAACGTGATCTGGTAGAGCTGGTACCACTTGCCGTTCTTGTCGTAGCCCGAGTACATGAAGTGCGGGCTGTCCGAGAAACCGGCGGCGCACATGAACGCCGGGTTGCCCTGGCCGAGCAGGCCGCCGAGGATGTCGAAAATGCGGCCAAGCGCGTGAGTGCGGCACGACAGGGCCGCCGGCTTCAGAGGCTTCAGCATAGTGCCCTGCGGAATGCGCACTTCCATGAGGTCATAGAAACCGTCATTGAAGAGAATCTGCGGGTCGAACACCATGATCATGTAGATGCCCGCGAACATCTTGAACATCTCTTCGTTCAACAGGAAGTTGATCGACGAAATGGACTGCGGGTCGGTGCCCTTGAAGTCGAAGATGCACTTGTCACCCTCGCGCCACATGGTGCAGGCGATCTTGTACGGGCCCATGTTCAGACCATCGTCGCAGATGTAGTCCTCGAAGTACTGCTTCTTCGTGGGTACCGTGCGGCTGATCAGTTCACGCATGGCGCGCTTGTTGCGCTCCAACATGCTGTCCATGGCGCTGTAGAAAACATCGTCGCCGAAGCGCTCGGAGATTTCCACGCAACGCAGCGAAGCCGTGCGCAACGCGGCCACGATGGCGTTGAAGTCCGAGAAGTTCCAAGTGGGAAGGCGGCAGTTGTGCAGCACCACATCCAGCAAGTCCTTCTGGAGGACCCCCTTCTGGATGATCTTCACCGGCGGCACGACGATGCCTTCCTCGAAGATGGTGCGCGCGTCCGTGGGCAGTGAGCCTGGGACCTTGCCGCCAACGTCCGTCATGTGGCCGAACATCGCCGACCAGGCGATGAGTCGGCCGCCACGGTAGACGGGCATGAGCATGAGCCAGTCGTTGATATGGCTGATGGCGCCATTGACCGAGTAAGGGTCGTTGGTAAGGAAGATGTCGCCCTCTTCCACGGTGCCGTGATAGCCATCCATAAAGCCCCAAATGAAGGAGCCGAACTGACCGACGACCATCTTGCCGTCGGAGTTGGCAATCATGGGGAATTCGTCGTGCTGTTCACGGATGCCCGGGGACATGGCCGTGCGGAACAGCACGGTGTCCATTTCGAAACGGGCATTGCGGAGCGCGCTCTCGATGATGTCGATGGTGACGGTATCAACCTTCACCTTCTTGAGCGACTTCTTGTTCGTCTGCAGAATCGTGGCCGGCATGGGTGTTTTTCCTGTCCTGTGCCTGGATCAATAAGGGGTGGATACGCGCCGGGTTTAGCGGGCGCGCTTGGCCGAAGCCTTGGTCTTGCCCTTGGCTGCTGCCTTCGACTTGACCTTCGCCTTTACGGGCGTGGCTTTAGCCTTGGCCGCTGACTTCGCCTTGGGCTTAGCTGGCGCCGCCTTGGGCTTAAGGGGTACGGCCTTGGCTGCGCCCTTGCCCTTCACTGCCGCGTGGCTGTCCGGGTAGATGAGGATGTTCGCGTAAGCGTCCACCAAACCCGTGTGCTTCGGCAGGATGACGGAGGTGGAGTCCATCTCCATGACGATGGCGGGACCCGCAATCCTGGCACCAGCCTTCAGCTTCGCACGGTCGTACACGATGGCCGTGTAATCACGGCCTTCCATGAACACCTTCTGCTTGCCCACGGCCGCACCGGACGGATCCGACTTACCCATGGCGCTCTTCTGGCGCGTGATATTCACGCCCTTGCCATGGACCACAGCGCGCAAGCTCACGAACTCGTGCTCAAGCGGCAGCGCGAACGTGAACAGACGGGTGTGCTCCTCGTCGAACGGCTTGGAGATGGCGTCCAGACCTTCCTTCTCGAGGCGCTTCAGGTCCACGTTCACGGTGAGGCGCAGGCCCTGACCGTGATAACGCACGTCTACCTGGTAGCCGAACTGCAAGTCCTTGGCAGGCACCTTCTCGGCCGCCAAAGTCTTGGCAGCGTGCGCGGCCAGCGCCTTCAAATCCTTGATAATGTCCTTCTTGCTGGTGTCGGCGAACTTGCGGATGAAGGTCCGCGAGCTCTCGTCACGCACCGCGGTGGTGGCATCGCCAAGCGCGCACAACACGCCGGGACCCGGCGGGATGATGCTCGGCCAGGAGCCCAGCAAACGCGACAGCGCGTTGGCGTGCAGCGGACCGGCGCCACCGAAAGCGATGAGTGCGTAGTCGCGCGGGTCATGGCCCTGCTCCACCGACACGAGGCGCAGCGCACCAATCATGTTTTCGTTGACGATGTTGTAGATGCCGAGGGCCGCGTCCTTGACGCGCATGCCCAGCTTTTCAGCGACTTTCTTGACCGCTTCCTGAGACAGGTCGCGCTTCAGTTCCATGTCGCCGCCAAGCTTCTGCATGGCTGGCAGGTAGCCGAGAACCACATTGGCGTCGGTTACCGTAGGCTCGGTGCCGCCCTTGCCATAAGCAGCCGGGCCCGGGTCGGCACCGGCCGACTGCGGACCTACGCTCAAAGCGCCGGTCAGATCGGGCACGTGCGCAATGGAACCGCCACCTGCACCCACGGTACGGATATCAACCGAAGAGGCGCGAACGGTGACGTCACCGACCGATGTTTCGCGACGCAGCCGCGGCTCGCCGTTCATGATGAGCGCCACGTCGGTGGAGGTGCCACCTACGTCAACCGTCAGCAGGTTCGGGAAACCGGCCTGCACGGCCACCCAAAGCGCACCGCTTACGCCGCCGGCAGGGCCGGACATGAGCAGGTTCACGGGGTAGTCGGCCGCAGACTGCGAGGAAGCCAAGCCGCCATCCGAACGTAGGATGTGGAGGTTGACGTCCTTGGCCTTGCTGGCGAGCTTGTCGCGCAGGTTGGCGACATAGCGCTGCACGCGCGGGCGCACATACGAATTCGCGACCGTGGTGACGGTGCGCTCGTATTCCTGCATCTCCGGCACCACTTCCGACGACAGCGACACCGGGATGCCCGGCAGCACGTCCGCGGCGATAGCGCGGATGCGCTTCTCGTGCGTGTCGTTCGCAAAAGAGTTGATGAGCGAGACGGTGAGCGCCTCGATGCCCTTGGCGCCGAGCGCCACGAGATCGGTGCGGAGTTTGTCCTCGTTCAAGACATCCACGACATCGCCCTTGGTGCCAACGCGCTCATCCGCTTCGATGGTGAGCGAGAGCGGTGCCATGGGCAGCGATTTGTTGTAGATGACCCAGCCGCCGAGGCCGCCCGGCACGAAGGAGCGAGCAATCTGCAGCACCTGGCGGTAGCCCTTCGTGGTGACCAGGCCGACGCGAGCGCCGGTGGCAGTCAACACGGTATTAGTGGCGACCGTGGTGCCGTGCATGACATCTCGGATATCCGAGGGCTGGATGCCGGCGAGGCCGCACACCCTTTCAATGCCATGCAATACACCAATGGATTGGTCGGCCGGTGTGCTGGACACCTTAGCCTTCCAAGTCTGGCCAGATTTCTCGTTGACGAGGAGCAGGTCGGTGAAAGTACCACCGACGTCAACACCCAAACGATAACTCATGCGTACACCTACGGGTGGGTCATTAAGGAAGGAACAGGAAGGGGATGAGAGTAGGACCTCTGCGGCGTTGGTGCAATGGCATCAAGACGCAAGACCCTGTGGAAAGTTGCCGGCCTTGATCAACATGCCGGGCACGGGTCGTCCGAGGACGTCCTGCAACCAGCGGCCGGTGGCGATGACCGCGTCGAGATCGACGCCAGTCCGTACGCCCATGCGGCCGAGCATGTAGAGCAAGTCCTCGGTGGGGATATTGCCGGTGGCCGCCGGGGCGAACGGGCAACCACCCACGCCGCCGATGCTGGCATCCAGCGTGGAGACGCCCGCTTCGACGGCGGCATAGGCATTGGCCAAACCCGTGTTGCGGGTGTTGTGGAAGTGGCAGCGCAGACTGACACCGGGGACTGCCTCGCGCACCCGGGAGACAAGCTCGGTCACTTGGCTGGGAACACCGACGCCGATGGTATCGGCGAGCGCAATCTCGAAGGGATCGGCTGCAGCAACGCGCTTGACGACTTCGACCACGCGCGCCACCGCAACCTCGCCCTCGAACGGGCAACCGAAAGCCGCCGAGACGGTGACCTGGGCACGAATACCGGCCGCGCGTGCCGCCCGTGCCATCTGCAACCAAGCCTCGACTGACTCTTCGGTCGACACGCCCTGATTGCGCAGGTTGAACGTATTGCTGGCCACTACCGCCATGCCGACCTCATTGCAACCTGCTGCAAGGGCGCGCTCGAAGCCCTTCTGGTTCAGCACCAAACCGACGTAGCGCACATCCGGGTGGCGGTTGGTCATCAGGGCCTGCAGTACGGCTTCGGCGTCCGCCATCTGTGGCACACGCTTCGGGTTCACGAAGCTGGTGACCTCTACGCGGCGAATACCCGCTGCAATGGCGCGCTCGATGAGCGCGACCTTGTCCTGCGTCGACACCAGTGTAGGTTCGTTCTGCAAGCCGTCGCGCGGCCCGACTTCGACGATTTCGATGGTACGGCTCACTGGAATGCTTCCTTCAAGCGAGAGGCTTGGCCGATCAACGCAGAGGGCAACGCTGACGGCCTCGTAGCGGTTCACCCCGATTGTATACATACCTCTCGGGGCGTAGTCACGCTTTTGGACGTTTTCCGGTGCGAAATTTGCGCTTATCCTTTCCTTGACGAGACTTGCAAAGGGATTGTATACAGACGAGACGCTGAACCTCGGCTGCTACCAGCCCCTAATTTCCGGAGATTCCCGATGTCCGTCGATGCCTTCAAGAATGGTCCCCTGTCCGACCTGCGCGTGCTGGAGTTGGGCACCCTGCTGGCAGGACCGTTCTGCGGCCAGTTGCTGGGGGATATGGGTGCCGAAGTGATCAAAATTGAACCCCCTGGCCAGGGTGACCCGATGCGCGCCTGGGGCCGTCAGGCTGCAGGCGAACCCTCCTTGTGGTGGCCGGTCGTCGGCCGGAACAAGAAGGCCGTCACCTTGGACATGCGGCAACCTGAAGGTCAGGCCTTGTTCAAGGAAATGGTCATCCACACGGATTTTGTTTTGGAGAACTTCCGCCCTGGCACCATGGAAAAGTGGCATTGCGGCTGGGAGGAGCTGCGCCAGATCAATCCGCGCCTCATCATGATTCGCGTCTCCGGCTACGGCCAGACGGGACCTTATTCTCACCGTGCCGGCTTCGGTGCCATCGGCGAGGCTATGGGCGGACTGCGCTATGTGGTCGGTGACCCCTCCACTCCCCCCTCGCGCATGGGTATTTCCATCGGCGACGAACTGGCAGCGACGTTCGCCTGCCTCGGCGCGCTCTCGGCCTTGCACTACCGGGAAAAGACCGGCGAAGGTCAAGTCGTGGACTCAGCGTTGTATGAAGCCGTGCTCAACATGATGGAATCGCTCATCACGGAATACGACAAGACTGGCTATATCCGCGAGCGTACAGGCGCCATCCTGCCCAACGTGGCGCCGTCGAACGTTTATCCCACTGCCGATGGACTCGTGCTTATCGCAGCCAACCAGGACACCGTTTTCGGTCGGCTTTGCGAAGCCATGGGGCAGCCAGAGCTCGCGAAGGATGCGCGGTACTTCAGTCATCAGGCCCGCGGTTCCCATCAGCAACAACTGGATGGGCTCGTCGGCCATTGGACCGGCGGCCTGACCACCAAGGCCGTGCTGGAGCTGATGGACCAGCATGGCGTTCCGGCAGGCCTCATCTATCGGGCGCCCGACATGCTGGAAGACCCGCACTTCCAGGCCCGTGAGGCCATCGTGGAGACTGACCATCCACACTTCGGCAAGCTGAAGATGCAGAACGTCGCGCCGAAACTGTCGAAGACGCCAGGTGGCATCCGGTCCGCGGCGCCGGAGATGGGACAGCACAACGACGAGGTTTACCGCGGCCTGCTAGGCGTGGACGCGGAACGCTTCGCTGCTCTTCAGGCCAGCAAGGTCATCTGAAGTATGTCAGTAAGCGAAAATCAGGCCCCTACCATAGTGCTAGCGGCTGCCGTAGACGAGTCTTTGGCGGCTAACTACGCGCGCGGTGGCTTCAACCAGAACCTGCAACCGGGCCCGCGTCCGGCATTGCTGGTCATCGATTTCGTGAAAGCGTATCTCGTTCCCGGTTCCCCACTGTATGCCGGGGTGGATGCCGCGCATGCGGCGGCCGTGCGTCTGCTGCAGGCCGCACGCACCGCCGGCATCCCCGTGGTGCACACGAATGTGGAGTACCAGCCCGGTGGGCGCAATGGTGGTGTGTTCTTCCGCAAGGTACCCGCGCTCAAGTCCTTCGAGACTGGTGCCCATCCGGAGCTCGCCGCATTTGCCGACGGGCTAGAGCCCTTGCCTGGTGAAACGTTGATCACCAAGCAATATGCCAGTGCTTTCTTCGGGACCTCGCTGGCCTCCACCCTCACGTCGCTACGTATAGATACCGTACTCATCGCCGGCGTCTCCACCAGTGGCTGCGTTCGTGCCAGCGCCGTCGATTGTTGCCAGCACGGCTTTATCCCGGTGGTCGTACGCGAAGCCGTCGGCGACCGAGCGTCCGGCCCACATGAAGCAAACCTGTTCGACCTTCAGGCGAAGTACGCAGAGGTTCGTGGTTTGGCAGAGATACTGCAGTACTTGGCTGCTCTCCCGCACCTAGACCCCGCGACCTGACCCCAATGGCCATGGCGGCGTTAGCCGGGTTTGCCACTGGCGGTTCGCTCATCGTTGCTATCGGGTCACAAAACGCCTTCGTGCTGCGGCAGGGTCTACGTCAAGAGCACGTGGTGCCCATCGTGGTCATCTGTGCCAGCGCGGATGCGCTACTCATACTGGCGGGTGTAACTGGCCTCGGTGAG
>CAIOHZ010000091.1 GCA_903858165.1 uncultured Pseudomonadota bacterium | reverse complement strand
CCGGTACGGGATGCAGCACCTGCGCCATGCGCGCGTACGCCACATAGGGGTTGGGCGCAACCAAAACCGCACACGGCGCGTTGGCCGCAGAACGTGCATCCACCACGACGGCGGTGGCGCCGGTGGTAGCGAGGAACTTACGGTATTTGGGGTTCGCGAGGAAGGACAGCGTGCCGGGGCGCGCGTCCTGCAGCGTGGCGACCGCATTCACCTCGAGGGTGGGGTCCCCGCGCAGTTCAAGGCCGAAGCGGACAGCCAGTTCGCCGAGAGTGGGCATCCGCTTCGACCGAGGCAGGCCAGAGTTGACCTTAGTTGGCCTTGGCCGCCGGCTTCGCCGGAGCAGCAGCCGGAGCGACCGCCTTGGAAGCCTGCAGCGCCTGCAGCACGGGGCCGGTCACATCAAGCGCCTGGGTGGCATAAAGCACGCCGTCCGCCAGCACGAGGTCGTAACCATTGGCCTTGGCGTAGTTGCCCACTTCCTGCAGCACCACGCGCTGCACGCGCGACAGTTCTTCGTTGCGGCGGACATTCACGTCCTCCTGGAACTCGTTAGCGCGACGGGTGAGGTCACGCTCGGCGTCACGCAGGTCGCGGTCGAGCTTGCCCTTCTCGGCTTCGCTCATGGTGGCAGCCTGCGTGGCAGCCTTGTCCTTGCGGGCCTTGAGGTCCTTGGCAGCCTGCTCGAGCTGGCGCTGCTTGGGGCCGAACTCCGCTTCCAGCGCGGCGATGGCGGTCTTGGCCTGCGGCGATTCCTGCACGAGGCGGGCCGGGTCGACGACGCCGACCTTGAGGTCTGCGGCGAAGGCAGGGGCAGCGGCCATGGCCGAAACAGCCAACAGGGCAGCGAAGGGAGTGGCGAGGGAAAGCTTGGCGCGGGTCATGGCAGGTTCCATTACTGGTTTGGGAAATAAAATGTTCAGCGGCCAACCACCGCGGCGCGGGCCGCGGCAGCCACCGGCTAGAACGCGTTGCCGATGGAGAACTGGAAAGTTTCCTTCTCATCCGGGAACAGGACGCCAGAGCCGACTTCGGCATTCAGCGGCATGGCCAGACTGAAGCGGAACACGCCGAGTGGCGCCAGCCACTGGGCGGCGATGCCCGCCGATTGTCTGAGTTTACCAAAGCTGAAGCCGTAGTCGACCGGCGTCACGCCGTCGCGACCAACGAAGTTGACCCCGCCCGTCGAGAAGATGTTGCCGATATCGTAGAACAGGCTGACGCGCACGCTAGTCTTGAACTTCTCGGGCGTAGGCATGAGCAGTTCGACGCGGCTCACCAGCTTCAGGTTGCCACCGTACGGGTTACCGAAGCTATCCTTCGGGCCCAACCGGCTTTCGCGGAAGCCGCGCACACTGTCGGGGCCGCCGCCGAAGAAGTTCTTGTAGGGCGGCATCGCAGTGGTACCACCCAAAGCCTGGCCGTAGCCTAGCTCGGTGGACAGCGCGAGCGTGAAGCGACCGAACAGCGGCACGAACTGCAGGTAGTCGTAGTTCAAGTTGGCGTACTGCACGTCGCTGCCCGGCAGCGCATAGCCCAACTGCATGGAGTGGCGCATGCCACGGTCTGCGAAAATGGAACGGTTACGCGTGTCGTAGGCCCAGCCAGCGGTGAGCTCGTAGCTGTTGAACTGGTTGCCGTAGAAGCGAACCGAACCGAAGCCGCCGCCGAAATCCTCCACGCGCTCGTAGGGCTTACCGTTCTGGCGTACCCAGTCGACGGCCTGCTGCGCGCTGCCGTTGCTGCTGGTGAGCAGTTCCGAGCGCTGCAAGGCCATGCCGAAGCGGAAGGACTGGTACTCGCTGATGGGGTAACCGTATTCCAGCGCGGCGGTGGCAGTCTTGGTGGAGAAGTCGGAGGCCGCCGACACGAACTGCGTGACGTCGCGGTAGACCAAAGACACCGTACGCGCAATGCCATCGATGGTGGTGTAGGGGTCGGTGTGGGCGAAGCTATACACCTTGGAGTACTTGCCGGCATTGATTTCCGCCTGCACGCGCTGACCGGTGCCGAGGAAGTTCGAGTGGGTGAAGTTGCCGTTGAGGATGAGGCTCTGCGAAGCGGAGTAGCCGAGGCCACCACCGAACTGCCCCGGCAGACCTTCCTTCAGCGTGAAGTTCACGTCGACGAGGTCCGGAGTGCCTTGGACTGGTTCGTTCTTGAACTCGACCTTCTCGACGAAGGGCAAGCGCTGCAAGCGCTCCTTGGAACGCTCCACCGCCGAGTTCGACAGCCATGCGCCTTCGAGCTGACGCATTTCGCGACGCATGGTGACGTCGTTGATGCTTTCGGTGCCGAGAAAGTTCACGTGGCGTACATAGACGCGGTTGCCCGCTTCCACGAAGAAGGTGACGTTCACCGTCTTCTTGTCCGGGTCGGGCGTCGGCACCGGTTCAATCTTGGCGAAGGCATAGCCGTCCGCGCCAAGGCGCAGGTTCAGCAGTTCCTGCGTCTGCGTCATCAGCTTGCGGTTGAAAGTCTGGCCTTTCTGCACCAACAGGAAGTTGCGCAGTTCCGCTTCAGCCACCGGCAGATTGCCGGCAATCTTCACTTCGGCGACCTTATACACCTCGCCTTCCGACACGTTCATCGTGATGAAGATGTCGTCCTTGGCCGGCGCAATGGACACCTGAGTCGAATCGACTTGGAAGTTTGCGTAACCGCGGTCCATGTAGAACGAACGCAGCTTCTCGATGTCGCCCGTGAGGGTTTCCTTCGAGTAGCGGTCGTCCTGCTTGTACCAACTCAGCCAGTTCGGGGTCTTCAGCTCGAAGGCCTCGCGGATTTCCTCGTCCGTGAACGCGGCGTTACCGACGATGTTGATCTGGCGAATGCGTGCGCGCTTGCCTTCCTTGATCTTGATCGCGATCTTCACTTTGTTGCCGGGGACATCGTCGACCTTCACATCCACCTTCACCGCGTACTTGCCGCGGCCGAAGTACTGGTCCGTGAGGTAGCCGGTCACATCTTCCAGCACCGAGCGGTCGAAGGTCTTGCCGGTGGCCAAGCCCACATTGCGCAGGCTCTTCTGCAAGTCTTCCGTCTTGATGTCCTTGTTGCCATCGATGGTGAAGCTTTCGATGGACGGGCGCTCCTGCACCACCACCACCAGCGCGTCACCTTCACGGCGCAGTTCCACATTGCGGAAGAAGCCCGTGGCATACAGAGCACGCAGGGCTTCATCCGTCTTCGCCCGCGTGAGGCGGTCCCCGATGGCGACCGGCAGGTAGTTGAACACGGTGCCTTCGGCAATGCGTTGCAGACCCTCTACTTTGAGGTCGGCGACAGTGAATTCTGCATCCGCGGAGATGGCGTCTTGGGCAGCGGCCCCCGTGGACCAGAGAGGGGCACCGGAACCGGCGAGCAGGGCCAGCGCCACGGCGTGGCGAAGGCCGCGCGGGGCGCGGCTGGCAGTCAGCGGAGGCAAACGCATGATGTCCAGTTTCTCCCGCGGCTAACCGAAGTGCCGCGCAATGTCATTATAGAACGCCAGGCCCATCAGCACGGCGAGCAGGAGCATACCTGCCTGCTGCGTAAGCTGCTGCACCCGCTCAGGGAGCGGACTCCCCTTAATCCATTCCGCCAGCTGGAACACCACCTGGCCCCCATCCAGTACCGGGACAGGCAGCAGATTGAGCACGGCGAGGCTCAGGCTGATGACCGCCAGGAACTGCAGATAGTACCCGGGTCCCTCGAGTAGCGTCACACCTGCCGCCGTAGCGATGCTCAGCGGACCCGAAATGTTCTTCACCGAAACGTCGCCAGTGAGCATGCGCGCCATGAACTTCACGGTAAGCACGGACTTGCTCCAAGTCTCCGCCAAAGCCGGCCGAAGGGCAGCGAAGAACCCATGTTTTTCAATGGTTTCCATGCCTGGCGGCCACCCGCCGAACACCCCAGGGGCGACGCCAATACGCCCCACCGTGACACCATCTTCCAGCGCCAAGGCCACCGTCACAAAGACCGTCTGCCGGGCACCCTCACGCTCGAACTCGAACGCCAGCCGCTGCCCGGCGCGCGGCTCCACCTGCGCGACCACATCAGCAAAATCGGTCACGGACACGTCGCCGACGCGCAGCAAACGGTCCCCCGTGCGTAGCCCCGCCAAGGCGGCGGGCTTGCCCGCCACCACTTCACCCAAGACCGGGGGCAACAGGGGGCGGCTGAACGAGAAACCCAGCGCTTGGCCCCAACCGCCCGGCTCCGTCGCGGCCAAGCGGCGCGCCGCCGGCACGGTCAATTCCAGACTGCGTTCGCCGCCCCGTGCGTCACGAACCCGGAGCGATACCGTCCCGGCATCGACCACGCCGGAAACCAACCCCAGCACAGCATTCTCGCGGGTTTGCACCACCTCACCGGCGACTGACAGCAGTTCGTCGCCCGTCTGCAGCCCTGCCGCGGCGGCTGGAGTCTCTGGACGCACCTCCCCCACCACGGGCCGCAGGCCCGGCACGCCCATCTGAAACAGTAGCCAGAAGGCCGCGATGGCGAAGAGGAAATTGGCACCCGGCCCGGCCAGCAACATGAGAATGCGCGCCCAGGGCGGACGTCCTTGGTAAGACACCGCGTGTTCGGCGGCCGGCACATCGCCTTCCCGAGCGTCCAACAGGCGCACGTAGCCACCTAAGGGGAGCAAGCCCAGACGGTACTCGACGCCGTCTTTGCCCACGCGGCTCCACAAAGTTTTACCGAAGCCGATGGAGAAAGTGAGGACGCGGAAACCCAGCGCCCGCGCCACACGGAAGTGCCCGTACTCGTGGATGGCGATTAGCGAGCCTATGGCCAGCAGGAAAGCGATGACCGTGACCGGCACGAATGTCAGCATGCGACCAACTCCTCCAGGGCCTGACGCGCCATACCGGTGCGGGCCACGACTTGTTCCACCGCCACGCGACGCGCGGCGGCATCTGCTGCCAACACTTGTTCCAAGGTGACTGCCGGCGTCACCGCCAGCGCAGCGAGTGTGTCCTCAATGACCCCGGGAATGCCCGGGAAGTTCAATGCACCGCCGAGGAATGCGGCCACGGCCACTTCATTCGCCGCATTCAGCATGGCCGGTGCAGTGCCCCCAGCCTCAGCAGCGGCACGCGCCAAACGCAACGCAGGAAAGCGCGCTGCATCGGGCTGCTCGAAGTTCAGACGGGCGATGGCAGTGAGATCGAGGGAGGCGACGCCGGATTCAATGCGCTCGGGCCAAGCCAGCGCCTGAGCAATGGGCGTGCGCATATCCGGGGCACCCAACTGCGCCAGCACCGAGCCGTCGACGTATTCCACCAGCGAATGCACGATGCTCTCGGGATGCACCACGATGTCGATGCGGGCGGGCGGCAACCCGAACAACCAATGCGCCTCGATGAGTTCGAGGCCCTTGTTCATCAACGTGGCCGAGTCCACGGAAATCTTGCGACCCATGGACCACTTCGGGTGTTTGCAGGCCTCTTCTGGCGTTACTGCTTCCAGCGAACTGGCAGCGCGTCGCAAGAACGGGCCGCCGGAGGCCGTCAGCAGCAAACGCCGCAAGCCGGGCGCTTCACGCCCCACTGCCGGCCCACCCACGCCGCCCGGCGGCAGGCACTGGAAGATGGCGTTGTGTTCGCTGTCGATGGGCAGCAGCGTGGCGCCATGCGTGACCACGGCTTCCATGAGCAAGCGGCCCGACATGACCAAGGCTTCTTTGTTGGCCAACAGCACCCGCTTGCCGGCCCGTGCTGCGGCCAAGGTAGGCAACAAACCCGCAGCGCCAACAATGGCCGCCATGACGGCTTCGGCCTCGGGCAAGGCGGCCACTGCCGCCAACGCCGCGGCACCGGCATGCACTTCGGTAGGTAAACCTTCGGCGCGCACAGCAGCAGCCAGTTGCGCAGCTGCGGCATGGTCTACCAGTACCGCATGCCGCGGGCGGAACGCCCGCACCTGCTCCAGTAAACGGGCCCAGTCGCGGTTGGCCGTGAGCGCCAGCACCGTAAAACGTGCAGGATGGCGCTGCACGACATCGAGGGTGCTGCGGCCGATGCTCCCAGTGCTGCCGAGCACTACCAGCCCGAGCGAGGCCGAAGCTCCGCGGGAGGAAGTGGCCACGGTGGCTGGGCGCAAGGTTAGCGCCACAGGTCCAACCAGGTGAGCCCCAGCACGAACACGGGCACCGCGGCCGTAATGCTATCGATACGGTCCAAAACGCCGCCATGGCCCGGCAACACGTGGCCGCTGTCCTTCAAACCGGCAAAGCGCTTGAACATGCTTTCGGTGAGGTCGCCGACCACCGAGATGGCAACCACCGCGGCGCCCAAGGACAGAAAAGCAGCCATAGGCCGCCCAAACCACCACGCACCGGCGGCGGCGGCCAACAACCCAAAGACCATGCCACCAGCAACGCCTTCCCAGGTCTTACCTGGGCTGACCTGCGGCGCCAGTTTGTGTCGGCCCCACTGGCGCCCAGCGAAGAACGCGCCGACATCGGCTGCCCACACCAGGATCAACAGGAACAGTACCTGCTCCGCACCACGGTCGAGTTTGTCATACATGCGCGACAGGCCAGCGTACGCAGGCACCAGCACCACCACACCTACGAGTGCCGCCATCACGCGGTTCACTCGCTTGGGCGCGAACATCAACCAACCCAGTGCGACCAGCCACCAGAGACTGGCGACAGACATGAAGAGCGTGATTTCATCAAGACGCCCCGTGTGGTCCCAGCCCCAAGCGCATAAGGCCGCGATGACCGTGACGTAACTGAGCTTCCAGTGCTGCTCCTCAATACCAGCGAAGGCAGTCCATTCCCACGCTCCGGCGAGTACCAGCGCGGCGAAGAAGCCAATGGCAGCCCCCTTGGGCAACCAAAACAGCACCACCAGCAGCAGCACCACGAGCACGATGGCAGTCAGGATTCGGGTTTTCAGCATGACTCGGTCTCCACCTGGTCTCCAGTGCGTCCATGCCGGCGCTGGCGGCCGGCGAAATCCGCTAGCGCCAAGTCCAGCGCTTGCTCGTTGAAATCGGGCCAAGCCACATCCGTGAAAAACAGTTCTGCGTAAGCCAGGTTCCACAGCAAAAAATTGCTGATGCGCCGCTCGCCGCCAGTACGGATGAAAAGATCGACGTCGGGCAAGCCGAGTCGGCCCAGTTCCAGTTCACGGGCTAGTGCTTCTGGCCCTATGTCCGCTGGCACCAAGGTGCCAGCCACAGCACCGGCTGCCAAGCGGCGGGTAGCGGCGGCAATGTCCCATTGGCCGCCATAAGCCACGGCAATGACCAATTGCAGGCGCGTGTTGTTGACCGTGCGTTTTTCAGCCTTTTTCATGGCGGCGATGACTTCGGGGGCAAGCGCGGAGCGGTCCCCGATGAAACGCAGACGTACCCCCTGCTCCCCGAGTTCAGCGACCTCGCGGCCCAAGGCATCGAGGAACAATTTCATGAGCAGGCCGACCTCCTGCGGAGGCCGGCGAAAATTCTCGCTGGAGAAAGCGAACAGCGTAAGTACCTCCACGCCGCGCTGCGCGCAGTGCTGCACGGTGGCACGCACCGGCGCCACGCCAGCCTGGTGGCCAGCGGTGCGCGGCAAACCGCGACGCTGCGCCCAACGCCCGTTGCCATCCATGACGATGACCACGTGGCGCGGGACGGCGCCTGCAGCCATGGCGTCCGCGGTAGGCGTTGCAGACACTGTCGCTTAGACCTTCAGGACTTCTTTTTCCTTTTCGCTGAACACCGCCTCGACCTCGGCGACGTACTTGTCTGTCAGCTTCTGCACGTCTTCCGCGGCCTTGCGTTCCTCGTCCTGAGAAATTTCCTTTTCCTTCAGGAGATCCTTGATGTCCGCGAGGACATCGCGGCGCACGGCGCGCACGGCTACGCGCGCGTTCTCGGCTTCCGCCTTCGCTACCTTCACGAGATCGCGACGGCGTTCTTCGGTGAGCGGCGGAATGGACACACGGATGACGGTGCCCGCGGTGTTCGGCGTCAAACCGAGGTCCGACTTGTAAATGGCCTTCTCGATAGGCCCCACCATGGTCTTGTCCCACGGCGTCACCGCGAGCGTGCGCGCGTCTTCCACGATGACGTTAGCTACCTGCGAGATGGGCGATTCGCTACCGTAGAACTCCACACGCAAATGTTCGAGCAACGCCGTCGAAGCGCGGCCAGTACGCATACGCTTGTATTCGTTGCGCAGCGAGACCACACACTTGGCCATGCGCTCTGCGCCATCTTTCTTTAGTTCGTCGAGCATCGTCGTCCCCCAAGGAGTGCCATGCACTCCGCAGTAATAGCTTAAGCGTTGGCTACCAGCGTGCCGACATCCTCACCATGGAGAATGCGCAGCAAGTCACCACCGTTATGCAGGTTGAACACGCGCAGTGGCAAGCTGTTGTCACGGCACATGACGAGCGCTGTGGCGTCCATGACCCCGAGCCGGTCATCCAGCGCACGGTCGTAGGTGAGGCGGTCGTAGCGCTTTGCGGTCGGTACTTTCACCGGGTCCGCGTCGTAGACGCCATCGACCTTGGTAGCCTTCAGCAGCAGGTCTGCACCGATTTCGGTAGCGCGCAAGGCGGCGGCGGTGTCGGTGGTGAAGAACGGATTGCCAGTACCCGCAGCGAACAACACCACGCGCCCCTTCTCGAGATGTCGCACAGCGCGACGGCGGATGTAGTCTTCGCAAACTTCGTTGATGCGCAGCGCACTTTGCACGCGGGCGTGGATACCCATACCTTCAAGGGCGTCTTGCATGGCCAGACAGTTCATGACGGTGGCGAGCATGCCCATGTGGTCGCCAGTCACCCGGTCCATGCCGGAGCGAGCGAGACCGGCACCGCGGAAGATATTGCCACCGCCGATAACGACGGCGACCTGAGTGCCCAGATCGAGGGCTTCGCGTATTTCGCCGGCGATACGCTTGAGGACAGCGGGGTCAATCCCGTAGTCGCCCTCGCCCATAAGGGCTTCGCCGGACAGCTTGAGGAGGATTCGCGGGAACCGCGGGGACTTGGGTACAGGTTCGGACATGGGCTACCTAGGGGTCGGGCTGGGCCGGAAAGCCCAGTATACCGACCCCCGGGCCCGGAGGTCAGGCCTTGAAGGCCGCGACTTGCGCCGCGACTTCAGCGGCGAAGTCGGTCTGCTTCTTCTCGATGCCGGCGCCCACTTCCATGCGAGCGTAGCCGGTGACCTTGGCCGAGGCACTGGCAAGCAGCTTCTCGATGGTCTGGTCCGGGTCCTTGATGAACGGCTGACCGACAAAGGTGATTTCGCCGAGGAACTTGCGGATGCGACCCTCGGTCATCTTGACGAGAATTTCTTCCGGCTTGTTCTTGTTCTTTTCGTCGTTGCGCGCCTGCTCGACCAGAATCTCGCGTTCCTTGGCGACGACGTCACCCGGGACGGCGGCGGCATCGAGGTACTGTGGGCTCGAGGCAGCCACGTGCATGGCGAGGTCCTTGGCGAGGGTGGCATCGCCACCTTCCACCGCGACCAACGCGCCAATGCGCGAGCCGTGCAAGTAGGCACCGACCTGGCCATTGGCAGTGAGCAGCTCGAAGCGACGTACCGAGATGTTTTCACCAATCTTGGCGATGAGCACGCGACGACGCTCGTCGAGGGCGCCGCCATCCGCGGCCAGCACGGCCTCGACGGTGTCCAGACGCTGGGCCAGCGCGGTAGCGGCCACGGCCTTGGCAAAAGCCACGAAATCGACTTCGCGGGCGACGAAATCGGTTTCGCAGTTCACTTCCACGAGCACGCCGGCCTGGTTGTCCGCGGACACTTCGACGACGATGGTGCCTTCGGCAGCCACGCGGCTGGCCTTCTTGTCCGCCTTGGCGAGACCGGACTTGCGCATGGCTTCGGCAGCGGCGTCGAGGTCGCCTGCGGCTTCCACCAGCGCCTTCTTGCACTCCATCATGCCCGCGCCTGTGCGCTCGCGCAGCTGCTTCACGGCATCAGCAGTGATATTCATGGGGTATTCCTTCGCAAATTGACAGGGTTTGAATGCAGACCGGCGGACGCCCCGATGAGAGGCGCCCGCCGGCGGGAAAGAGCGGCCCGGCCACCGCAGAGGCGGCGGGGGAGCTCGCGGGCCTTAGCGGCCTGCGCCACCAGCACCGCCACCCGGACGACCACGGCCACCGCCGGCACCACCGCCAGGACGGCCACGACCACCGGCACCACCGGCCGGACGACGGCCAACGGGCGCCGGACGGGGACGGGTACCATCGGCAGTGCCTTCCTCGGCACCCGCTTCCGGAGCGATGGAGGCTTCGACGCGACGACCACCCGGACGACGACCACGGTCCGAACCCGGACGACGGGGCGCCGGCCTCGCCTTGGGCTTGCCTTCCTCGTCGAGTTCGATGAACTCGTCTTCGCCAGCCGGCGCGGCTGGGCCAGCCTCGCGACCTTCAAGGCAGGCATCCGCCATGGCAGCGGCGTACAGGCCGACGGCGCGCATGGCGTCGTCGTTGCCCGGGATGATGTAGTCCACACCTTCCGGCGTGCAGTTGGTGTCGACCACCGCCACCACCGGAATACCGAGCTTGCGGGCTTCCTGAATAGCAATATTCTCGTGGCCCACGTCGATGATGAACACGGCATCGGGCAGGGCCGGCATCTCCTTGATGCCACCCATGCTCCTGGTGAGCTTGTCCATTTCACGGCGAAGCAGCTGCGCTTCCTTCT
>CAIOHZ010000090.1 GCA_903858165.1 uncultured Pseudomonadota bacterium | reverse complement strand
GCGCCCGCAACGCTGCGCGAAGTGTTTTCCTCGCTCTATTCCGCGCTCGACGGCGCGGGCCAACAGCTGCTGGCGGCGCTGGAGCCGGCGTTGCAATTACCCGCGGGCTGGTTCGCCACCCGCTGCGTTGCCGGCAATTCGGTTTTGCGCGTTATCCACTATCCGCCGGTGGGCTCGGGTGTGGCGTCTGGTGCCGTGCGCAGCGCCGCACACGAAGACATCAACTTGCTCACGCTGTTGGTGGCGGCGCGCGGTGGTGGCCTGCAGTTGCTGGACCGCGATGGCAGCTGGCTGCCCGTGGAAACGGAGCCGCGGAACCTCATCGTGGATTCGGGCGATATGCTGGCGCGCCTCACCAATGGTGTCATTCCGGCCACCACGCATCGCGTGGTGAACCCGGGCGGAGAGTTCGCGAACATCGCTAACGCCAGCCGCTATTCCATGCCGTTCTTCCTGCACCCCACCAACGCCACATCTCTCGCGGCGTTGCCGTCTTGCGTTACGGCGGAGCGCCCCTTGCGGCACCCGCCCACGACGGCCGGTGATTATCTTGACGAGCGATTGCGCGAGATAGGTTTGAAGCGCCGGTAAAGCAGGACGACTCCGGTCAAGGTAAGCACCAGCAAGCCCGCCGCGAACGCCATGAGCAGTGGATGGTTGAAGTCTTCGTGCTCGCGGTAATCCATGATGTGTAGCGACCACAGAAAGTCGTAGACGCGCCAAGTGTTGGTGCGGCGTGCCACTACTGTGCCCGTCGTCGGCGAAACGTACATCCGCAATCCTTCCGGATCGTTGAATTGCACCTGCCAGACGGGCAAAGGTCCGCGGTATTCGATGGGCGGCTCGGCCGTCAGTAGCGTTGCGCTTTGCACGTCACCCGTGCCGGCATAGTCAGCGGCGGCAATGCGTTGCGCTGCTGCGGCGTCCAGCGGCGAAAGCACCGCGCCACTGTCCGCTTCCACGAGAGTGAAGGCCTTGCCCTGCTGCACACGCCAGACCGCGCGGCCATCCACTTGGGTCAGTTCCAGCCCGTCCACGGGGCCGTTCACGGCAGCTAACACCACTGCCAATGGGGCGGTGCTCGCCGCCGCTGCGCGCAAGTTCACCTTGGCGGCTTCGTGAACGAGATGTTCCCCGCGCACTTTCTCGATGGGCACCACGGACATGAACAAGCCACTGCTCGCCCACGCCAGTACTTGCAGCCCCACCACCAAGGCCAGCCACTTGTGCCACTTCCACCAGTTCATGCGCATCGGTAAGTGCCCTCCAAGCGCCTACAATACCTGCATGCGTTTGCTCTGCCTCTGCTGCTGTCTGTTTTGGTTGGTCGGCGTTGCCACTCCCGTGCACGGGGCAACGCTGGCGTCCTCTGCCATTTCCTCGGCCGAGGCGCTGTCCCGCGCCGAAGAAGCGCTGAATGCACGCGACGCCGCCACTGCCACCACGTGGCTGCGCCAAGCATTGGCTCACCCGCGCCTCGCTGCTGACCAGCACGTGGAAGCGGAACTGCTGCTGGCCCGTGCGGCGCGTTTGCAGGAACAGCCTGAGGCTGCCATGGCCGCCGCCGACCGTGCAGAGGCCGCAGCCCGCGCGGCCAACGATGGCGCCG
>CAIOHZ010000089.1 GCA_903858165.1 uncultured Pseudomonadota bacterium | reverse complement strand
GCCAGCAAAGGCGCGGCGAGCGCAGTGGTGGTGAAAAACGGGGAAGGCACCAAGCGCCGGCCCTGCTCCGCCTGTAACAAGCACAGCTCCACCCAACCGAGGCCACTACCCCCATGGGCTTCAGCCACGGCAATACCAGCCCAACCCATGGCCAGCAGTTCGGACCACAGGTCGCGGTCGTAGCCACCGGGCGCTGCTAGTGCGGCTCGCACCTTGGCCGAGGTGGCGTGTTCGTTGAAGAACTCACGCGCAGTATCGCGAATGAGAACTTGTTCTTCGGTGAAGGCAAACTGCATGGCGGGGGATGCGTCTCGAATGCGGGGTCAATAGCGCTGGCCGGCCTTCGCCGAAGCGGGTGCCGACGGATGGGTCTTGACGGTGTAAACACCATCCACTGGCTTCTGCAGGTCGGCGACGCGTGCGCGCGGGTTGAAGAACTGTTTGTACCAGGCACGCGCCTTGTGGAACGGGCCGTCCGTCGGAATCTGCAGAATGCTGAAGCAAGCCTTCTTCGCTCCCCAGACCTCGAAGTCCTGCGCGAACGCGAGGCGACTCGCTTCCTGGTAAGCCCGCGCGTTGGCGATATCTTCAGCCGTAGCGACGGCGCTGGGGCTTTTCACCAGCAAGCCGTGCCAGACATGCACGGAGCCATCGTCTACCGGCGTATGGCAGATGTACATGATGGCGTCGCCCATGCCACGCACGCTCGAATACAGAATGCCCGGACCGGTGTACCAAGTGTCGGTATGCAGCAAAGAGCCATCGTCTGCCACCAGTGTGCGATGCCCGCCGCCCTGCCGTTGAATGGCAAGATGCCCGCGGAATTCGTTTTCGAAATACTCCACCGTGGAGCCATGGATAGGTCCCAGGTGCGGCAGGTCCGTGATGTTGTCGATGACTTCCTGCGGGTGCTGGTTCAGTTGGCCCAGATCGTCGATGTTCCAGCGCACCCATTGCGGATCGTCCCACTCGGGGTGCATGGGCACGTCGTAGTCAGGCTCACCACCTTCCGGGTCATGCCACACGTAGACGCAACCCATCTTCTCCACCACCGGCCACGAGCGCAGAGCTGCTGCCTTCGGGATGGCGCCGTCATAGTAGGGAATGTGGTTGCACTTGCCATCGGGGCCGAAGCGCCAGGCATGGTACGGACAACGAATGGAATCGCCTTCGACTTGGCCATCGAGCACGACATAAGAAGTGGTGTTCTTGGCCAGGTGCGTGCCCATGTGAGGGCAATAGGCGTCCAGCAGGATGACCTTGCCACTTTCTTTGCCGCGGTACAGCGCGAAGTCTTGTCCGAAGAAGCGCACTGCCAACGGTGTGCTGGTCACCTTGGTAGCATCTGCCACCATGAACCAACCGCGCGGGAAGGTGAATTCACCCAAACCGTAGTCTTTAGTCGTGGCCATATGCCCCCTCAGTTGCCGGCAGTCGCCAGCCGAAAGCCCCCGCCGAACGCGCCGGGGAAGGTTTATTGGATGCTAACATTATCGTAATCCTATGCCACCCAAACAATGGGAAAATAGCCTTTCGGCACTTTGATTGTGGCAAATGCGTAGTTTTCTAGCCGCTAGTTTGCGAAACTGAGCCAACGGCAACAGTGTGGAACCCACCGCGGAAAACGGACGGAATTATGGCAGGCACCTTCGATTACCTCGTTGTCGGCGCAGGTTCCGCCGGCTGCGTGCTGGCGCGGCGGCTGGGTGAACGTCCCGGCACGAAAGTGCTGCTGCTCGAAGCCGGTGGCAGTGACCGCCACCCCCTCATCGACATGCCGTACGGCTTCGGTGCTATCACGCACGATCCGAACTTCAGCTGGCTGTTCGACTCCGTTCCGGAGCCCGCGCTGGGCGGGCGCCGCGTGCGCTTGCCGCGCGGCAAGCGGCTGGGCGGCTCTTCCGCCATCAACGGCATGCTGTATGTCCGCGGGCAGCACCAGGACTACGACGACTGGGCCGCCGACGGCCTTGGCGACTGGCGTTGGCAGGATGTGCTGCCATGGTTCCGCAAGGCCGAAGACCAAGAACGCGGTGCGGACGAATGGCACGGCACGGGCGGCCCACTACATGTCTCCGATCTCGTCCTGCGCGACCCACTGAGCGACGCCATCATCGCGGCCGGTGAAGCCATTGGCTTGCCGCGTACCGACGACTTCAACGGCGCACAACAACTGGGCGTTGGCTATTTCCAAGCCAACATCCGCGACGGGCGCCGCTGGTCCGCGGCACGCGGCTACCTGCGTAGCCAAGGTGGCGTTGGCAAAAACGTTCACATCGCCACGAATGCGCTCGCCACTCGCATTCTCTTCGACGGACAGCGGCGAGCCACTGGCGTGGAATACCGCCAAGGCGGGCGGCTGCTCACGGCCCATGCTACCCGTGAGGTCATCGTCGCCGCCGGCGCTTTCCAGTCTCCGGCCTTGCTGCAAGCCTCGGGCGTGGGTGCGGGCAGCCGACTGCAAGGCCTCGGCATTCCCGTGATAGCGGACCGGCCGGCCGTCGGTAAGAACCTGCAGGACCACTTCGGCGTACCGATGATGTGGCGCCTGCATCGCGATGCACCGAGTTTCAATGCGCGCTTGGGCGGGTTGGGTCTGGTGGGTTCCGTGCTGCGCTATTTCACGACGCACCGCGGCATCATGGCGCTGCCACTGGCGCAAGTAGGCGCCTTTGCCGCCGTCGCACCTGGCGCTACGCGCCCAGATGTACAGTTCCACTTGCTGCCACTCAGTGGCGATGTACAGAAGGAAGTCGACAACGCGAAGCAGCAAGTGGATCCGTTCCCGGGCCTGAGCATCTGCCCTTGTGCCTTGCGCCCCACTTCTCGCGGTGAAGTCTGGATTGGCAGCCCCGACACTGGTGTAGCACCAAACATCCACTTGAACTATCTGGATACGGCGGCAGACCGTGAACTCACGCTCGCTGCCATGCGCTACGCGCAGCGCCTCGCCGCGGCCGCGCCCTTGGCACAGTGGATGGAAGGACCGAGCAGCCCCGGGCCTGAGGTCGGTACCGACGATGAACTGATGGCTTACGCGCGACGCGTAGGCCTGACGCTGCACCATCCGGTAGGCACTTGCCGCATGGGTAGCGATGCGGATTCCGTGGTCGACCCGCAACTGCGCGTGCGCGGGGTGGAGGGCCTGCGCGTCATCGACGCGTCAGTAATGCCGCGCTTGGTTTCAGGCAACACCCACGCCGCTACCGTGATGATTGCGGAGCGTGGGGCAGCGTTCCTTAACGCCGGCGCGTAGCGGGCAACATCAGCTTGCGCCTCCACCAGCGGTGGAGGCAGCAGGAATCAGCCGCGACCGCCACCCTTGCGGGCGAGGGTGCGCTCCACATCCGGGTTCAGACTCTTGCCCGGGTAGAACTGCTGGTAGAAATCGCGGAAGGCCATGATGGGGCCGTCGCCGTCGCACAACAGCGGCTTTTCCATGTGGCGCTGGCGGTCCCACACCACCTTGTCCTGATCGAGCTGGCGGCAGATGTCAGCGATCAAGGCCTTCGCCACCCGCCCCTGCGACCCTTCCGCGCTGCTCTTCTTCTGCGTGAACGCAAAACGAATATGCACGTGGTCCTGGTCGACAGGCGTCGCTCCAGTGACGAGCAGTGTTTCGCAAATGCCGGTAAAGCGCGTCCACGGCTGGCCGGGACCCACCACGCCATAGCTGATGGTGCCGTCTACCTGTCCGCGCGGCGTATCCATCTTGGCGTTCACCTGCGCGCTGCGGCAATGGCCCTTCATGGTGACTTCCCAGTCCGGGTAGCTGGCCGTGCCATGGATGTAACGGAAATGCGCCACATCTACGCCGTTCTCGGCAATGGTCTGCAGCGGGCAATACACGTTCCACTCGTGCCGCTCGTAGTCGGTCCACTCCGGGTCGGAGGTTTCTGGGAAGGGCTCAACTTCCCACAGCGGCGCGATGCCCTCGGGGTGGTACCAGGCCCAGACGAAACGATTGGCTTCCGCGGTCGGCCAGCCCTTGACGCAGCCACGCTTCGCCTGCGGCGGAATGATCTTCGCGTAGGGAATGTCGCCTACTTTGCCATCGCCATCATAGCGCCATGAATGAAACGGGCATTCCAGCCGATTACCATTCACCCGGCCGCCATAGCCCATGTGCGCACCGAGATGTGCACAGTAAGCATCTAGCACGCGCGCCTGCCCGTCTTCGCCGCGCCAGGCCACGAGATCGCGCCCGAAGTAACGCAAGGGCTTTACCTGTCCTACGGCCAATTCATCCGAATAGCACATGGCAAACCAGCCGAAGGGCATCGGCAGGTCGATGCTGCGCTCGGCCATGGAGCGGCGGTTCGGCACTTCAGCCGTGCGCCAGCGTACGAGTTCTTCGCCCTTGAGGTTTTCGAGGAATTCGCGGGTGGCGACGGGCGCCGGGCGTTGGGTGTCGTTACTGCTCATCGGGTGACTCCTTGCACCCTACTCTGGTGCTTTGCTCGGCTCTTTAGTTCTGGCGGCATGATTGCGGCCGTATCAGGCCTGCTTGCCAATCTTGAACACGCGACGCGCATTGCCACCGAGGAACTTCGGCCAGACATCGTCCTTGAAGGGGACGTTTTCGAGGTCGCCGAAGATACGCTCCAGCGACAGTCCCATGGGGTAGTAGCCGGCGTACATCACCTTGTCCGCACCGCGGGAATTCGCGTAGCGAATGATGGCTTCCGGATAGTGGCGCGGCGCGAAGGCACTGGTGCTGTAGTAGAGGTTGGGATACTTCAGCATCAGTTTCACGGCCAAGTCCTCCCACGGCTCGCAGCCATGACGCATCACGACCTTCAGCTCAGGGAAGAACCAGCACACCTCATCCACATGCTCCATCTTCTGCGCAAAGAACGGCACACGCGGACCGGGAATGCCCACATTGATGCAGATGGGAATATCGAGGTCGGTGCATACCGCGTAGAGCAGGTACATCTTCTTGTCGTTGATGGGCACCTGCGGGTTCGCACCGCACGGAAACACACTGACGGCACTGATGCCAAAGTCGCGATGGATACGGCGGATGTTGCGCACCTCGTCCATACCGAGATTCGGGTTGGCCGGGTAATCGAAGATGAAACGATGCGGATACTGGCGCTTCGCGGACACCGCGGCCGCGGAGCCTTCGAAGTAGCCAACCATCGCCACGTCGATACCGTAATGGTCCATCTGGCTGACGAGAAACTGCACGTAGTCATCCGTGCCGGGCAGCACCGGAATATCCTTGAACATGTACTGCGCCGGCATCTTGAACTGCTGCCGGCTCTCCTCGTCCATCAGCAAGGGCTTGAAGGACTCATACCACTCGGTGTTGGTCTCGCTGACGGGAATGCCCATCATCAAGTCCACTACTGGAATTCCCTTTGGCATTGGCATTAGCCTGCTCCCCCGAACAACCGCTGGCGCAGCTGCGCCTTCAACACCTTGCCCATGACGTTGCGAGGCAGCGTTTCCGCCATCGCCCGGAACTCGCGGGGCACTTTGTAGTCCGCCAACTGCGCGGCCACATGCGGCCCGAGCATACCTGCCAAATCGCCGGCGGCGAGCGCACTGCCGGCACGCGGCACCACCACGGCCACCAAGCGCTCCCCCAGGCGTTCGTCGGGCACGCCGAGCGCAGCCACTTCGACCACGTCCGGGTGCATGGACAGCGCCCGTTCCACTTCGGCGCAATAGATATTTTCGCCAGCGGAAATGACCATGTCTTTGCGACGGTCGACGATGGACAAGAACCCACCGGCGTCGAGGATGCCGACATCTCCCGTGCGGAACCAGCCACCGGCGTCCAATGAAGGATCGACGTCCGTGCCATCGCAGTAACCCAAGAACAAGCTAGCGCCGCGCACACAAACCTCACCCGGTTCACCGGCGGCCACTGCCTGGCCCGCCTCGTCCACCAAGCGCATCTCCACCGTAGGGACCGGCTTGCCCACGGTGTGGCGGTTTTCCAGAAACTCTTCGCCAACCGTGAGGGTGACCATGCCGCTGGTTTCGGTCAGGCCGTAGCCCGTACCCATCACCACGTTCGGAAAGGCCGCCTGCACTGCGGCGACCAGGTTGGCCGGCAGCCCTTGCCCACCCGTACTCACATTGTTCAGCGAACTGGTCTCGGCAGCCGCTAGGGCCGGCGAATGCAGCAAGTCCCACAGCATGGTGGGAACACCCGGCAGCGAGGTGACCTTCTCGCGCGCAATCAGCCGCAAGGCGTCTTCGGCCGACCAGCGCGGCATGAACACCACCCGCCCACCACGCAACAGGTTGGTAAGGAAAACCGAATGGCAGCCACTGGTGTGGAACAGCGGGTAAACCAGCAAAGTGCAGGCCTGTGGCGAACGGGCCGCCAGCGTCGCTAAGTCCATGCCATAGCGCGCTGCCATGCGCATGCCGACCATGGTGGCGGACAATTGGTTTGCCCATAGCGCCGTCATGACGGCGCGGTGGCTTAGCACTGCGCCCTTCGCGCGGCCGGTGGTGCCACTGGTGAACAACACCATGGCGGGTGCATCAGGCTCCGCCGACACACAAGGCAGACGGTCCGCTACTGGTGCGGGCGGCTGTTCGCCAAGCGCAGCCTTGGTGTCGCAACGCGTCCAGCCGGCAGGTAACGCGTCCGCCGCATCTTCAATGGCCACACCCCGCACACCGGGTAGGCGCTCGTGCACGGCACCCAGACGCAAAGCACGGCGTGCGTCCGCTACCACCAGCCGACAGTGCGTACTGGCCAAGCCATGGTCCATCTCGTCCGGCGCGCCGCGGCTATTCACCAATACTGGGACGGCGCCCAGCGCCGAGACCGCGACGAACGCGACCAGCCAGTCTGGGCTATTGGCGAGTACCAGCCCGACGAATTCGCCAGCCTGCAAGCCTTCTACAACACGCAGATGCTCGGCCAACCCTGCGGCCCGAGCGAATATTTCCCCATAGGTGACCCGTTCCTCGCCCAGCACGGCCAGCACTTTGCTGTCGTGCACGCGCGCCGCCGGGTAGAGTTCCGCCAAAGACTGCGGAGCCAACTTGAACACGCGACAGCGGGTGCCACGCACGGTGGCATCGACAAGCTCGAAAGGAGCCCCGGGAGCGGTAAGGTTGGCGAGCACTGTTGGCCCGTTTCCATGGCAAGTGAGTAGCCACCAGTGTAAGCAGGCAACAGCCCCCCGCGCAACGTATTCGGCGGTTTTTATCCAAACCATTGCCTGAATGCGTAATTCTGGGGCATCATCAATACGCATTGATACAGTCGGCGCAAAGCCGCGAACAGCGCATCGAGGGGGTCTCGAATGTCTATAGGCAGACTGGCCGGAAAAGTGGCCATCGTCACGGGTGCAAGCAAGGGCATCGGCGCTGCCATCGCTGCTCGTTTCGCAGCGGAAGGGGCGCAGGTGGCGCTCTGCGCGCGCACCGCCGCGGCAGTCGACGCCGTGGCCGCAGAAATTCGTGCCGCCGGGGGGCGGGCCAGTGCTACCGCCCTCGATGTCGGTGACCATGCTGCCTTGGCGGCGTTCGTGCAAAGCACCATCGCCACCCATGGGCGCTTGGATGTGGTGGTGAACAATGCTCCTAGCGTCACCTACGCGGCCTTGACCGACATGGATGTCGCGGCGTTCCGACGCGACTTCCACGTCAATGTCGATTCGACATTCGTCACCACGCGGGAAGCACTGCCGACCATGTATGCGCAGGGCAGTGGCAGCATCATCAATATCGCTTCGGTGAATGCCTTGCTCGCGCTCGGTAACATGGCCGCGTACGGCGCTGCCAAGGCCGCACTGGTGCACTTCACACGCCAAGTTGCCGTGGAGGCTGCGGGCCGCGGCGTCCGCGCGAACGCCATCGCCCCCGGCGTCATCAATACGCCAGCCACCACTGCCGGGTTCGCGGGGCCTTATGCCGCTTGGGGCGAGAAGATTGCCGCCGCCGTGCCCATGGGCCGCTTCGGCGAACCGGCGGAAGTGGCAGCGCTGGCACTGTTTCTGGCTTCTGATGAAGCCTCGTACGTTACTGGCACCTGTATCGCCATCGACGGCGGCAAGTCCGTGGCACTGCACGTTCCCAATCCCTAGAAACGCTGCGTCGCTAGCGCAGTCCCTGCTTATTCCAGCATTCATTCATCCGGAGTTCCCATGCGCCTGACCAACAAGGTTGCCATCGTCACCGGCGCCGGCCGCGGTATGGGCCGCGCCTTCGCTCTGCGTCTTGCAGCAGAAGGAGCGCGGGTGGGCGTACTAGACCTGCGCCAGGAAGATGCCGCCGCCACGGTGGCTTTGCTGCCAAACCCCGCACAGCACCTCGCGCTGGCCTGCAATGTCGCCGATAGCGCCGCCATCAACGCCGCCTTCGCGCAAGTGCATGC
This sequence comes from uncultured Pseudomonadota bacterium, assembly GCA_903858165.1. Classification (GTDB taxonomy): domain Bacteria; phylum Pseudomonadota; class Gammaproteobacteria; order Steroidobacterales; family Steroidobacteraceae; genus CAIOHZ01. Next base: position 15,077 of record CAIOHZ010000089.1, on the reverse strand, counting down.
CGCGCTGGGCGGCCTGCACATACTGGTGAATAACGCCGGCACTGGCACCGGGCCGAACGATGGCAGCGCCGAGATGTATGGCGCCATGGCGCAGCGCAACGCCGAACTCGCCGCCGGTGGTCCGGCTACGACTTTCGTCGACCAAACCCTGCACATGCAAGATGAAGGCTGGCGCGCGGTCATGAGCGTGAACCTCGACGGTGCCTTCTGGGGTTGCCGCGCCGCCATTCGCCTCATGGCACAAGATGGCCATGGCGGTTCGCTCATCAATATTTCTTCTACTGCTGCACAGTCGGGCGAAGGCCCCGTGCACTACGTCACGAGCAAAGCGGCGCTCATCGGCCTGACGCGCGGCTTGGCGCGCGAAGTGGCCGCCCGCGGCATTCGCGTCAATGCCGTGGTACCGGGCCCGACCGATACGCCATTGATGCGCAGTATTCCCGATGAATGGATTGCGAGCCTGGAAAAGGCCATTCCACTCGGGCGCCTCGGGCGCCCCGATGAAGTGGCTTCCGCGGTGGCGTATCTGGCCAGCGATGAGTCTTCCTACATCACGGGTAGCGCGCTGACAGTGAACGGCGGCTCGTACTTCCTGTGAGCACTACCGTCAGCGCCATGGGCGAGAGCCCCGAAAGCGTCGGAACCCTGCCGAATCGTCAGGCGTGGTATCTGGTTTTTGCACTCACCGTATGCAACGTCATAGCCACCGTCGACCGCATGGCAATGACTGTGTTGGTAACGCCAATGCAGCAGTCGCTTGGCCTCAGCGACACCGACACCGGCCTCATTGGCGGACTGGTACTCGGCTTGTTCTATGCACTGGCGGGCCTGCCCATCGCGCACTATGCGGACCGACTCAATCGTCGCAACCTCATCTGCATCGCTTTGGTGCTGTGGAGCTTCATGACCGCGCTGTGCGGACTGGCCGTGGGGTTCTGGTCGCTATTCTTGGCTCGCGTGGCGGTGGCGGTGTTTGACGCGGCACTGAGCCCTTCCGGCAACGCTATGCTGTCCGACGCTTTTGCGGCGAATGCCCTAAGCCGGCCACTGAGTGTCTTCGCCATCGGCAGCTCGCTCGGCAATACCTTGGCAGCGGTGCTCACCAAAGTATTTCTGGCTTTGTCTCCCGTCGTATTCGCGGGCTTCGTCTGGTATGAACAGCCACTGGAACCCTGGCGGGGCGTGTTCTTCGGCCTAGCCTTGCTCGGCATCATTCCATTGCTGTTGTTGCTGGCCGCGCGGGAGCCACCACGCCGCGCCGCTTCCAGCAATGCGGCGTTCTTACCAGAAATGCTGTCCTTCTTTAGGTATATCGCCGGTGAGTGGCGCGGCTATCTGCCGTGTTACCTAGGTTATACGCTCATGGTTTTGCCATTGGTCTGCATTGCTTTCTGGACCCCCACCGCTTACGAACGTCTGTATGCCGTGCCCTCGCCCACGGCAGGCATGTGGATGGGTATCGGCTATATTCTGTTCGGCATTACCGGCACGCTGGGCGGTGGTTGGCTGGCAGACCGCTGGGACCGCAAAGGCCGCGTGGACGGTAAGCTACGGGTATTGCTGGTCGCGGCACTGGGGCTCGGGCCCTTCGCAGTAGCCGGACAGTTCATGCCCACCATGTGGAGCGCCTTGCCCTGCCTATGGGCCGCCATGTTCTTCGCCGGCATGGGGCTAGGACCCATTTCTGCAGCCGTACAAGTGATGACACCCACCGCTCTTCGGGCGCGCGCTGCGGCGGTGCTTTATCTCATTGTGAACCTGGTGGCATTCGCCGGTATACCGCTGGCGGGGGCGGTCACCGACTACGTATTCGGCCACCCGAACCGCATCAACTTGTCACTGGCCACCATCACGGTGGTGTTCGAAGCGCTCGCTGTCGCACTGGTCGTGTGGGGCTTGCCGCACTTTCGCAGGCAACTGGCGCGCATGGGCTGAAGCAGCCAGTACGGCAGCCAGTACGGTGCACAGCGCGGCGCACCGTGGCGGAAGTCGATGGCGGCGCGCTTTGGCAAGAGCACTCCCGCTTGGCGTCAGCGCACCCGCACGCTCGGCGCTTGAGCCGAGCCACGCATGCGTTGCAGGAACTCTCCCACCGGAGCAGGCGCCGGTACTGGCTCGTCGCCGTCACCACCCCGCGCCCAGAACTCTTTCCAGCTCGGAAAGTAGTCATGGTAACCGCCGGCATACGGCTCGCGCCCTGGCCAGCGCAGCTTGTTCTCGCCAATGGGCGGCTTGTTCAAGTCGACTGCGTACCAATACAACGGCAGCCGGCGCCGGAAAAACCACTGTCCATCCACGCGCTCATAGTCATCGATGTACATCATCTGCATGATGACCCATTCGTCGCCAGTTTCGTGCTCGTTCTTGGAATACACCACGCCATGCGCATGGTCGGCATCACTGAATTCGATGATGTGGTTGCCAATGTGATGCGCGGTGCCGGTGAACTGGTGGCGCATGGTGTCGTCTAGCCAACGCCGTAAGGCTTCGCGCCCCTGCTGGCCTTTGCCTACGCGGATATCTGCCGGAAACAGCCCAGCCATCGCATCGAGGTTGCGCATGTCCAGAGCGAGCGAATACTTCGCAGCAAGCTGGCGAATCTCATCCAGCGATTCCAGACGATCAATCCGCGCCAACAGCGCGGGGGAAACGGCATCTGTGTTCATGTGCGAGTGACTCCACTACTGCTGCGCAGCGGCGCGGCACCACCAATAGAGTGGCGCGCGACGGGTATGACATGCGTAAATCTGGGTTGCCCAGATTACGCACCGAATATACATTAGCCTTCATCTGCTCAAGGATGCGTTTTAAATGGCTGGAATGCAGCGTTTTCCACTGGTGCTTTCTGCCAGCCTCGCCTCCACCATCGGTGGCGTCCCGTTCAACACATTGCCCGTGGTCTTGGGCACGCTGGGCGGCACGCTCGGGCTGTCGGCCACCGCCTTGGGAGACCTCGCCGGCACTTTGTTTGCAGGCTATTTCGTCGGCACACTGCTCGCCTTGGTGTTCATCGACCGGCTCGACTGGCGATGGGTCACCGGAGCTGCAGCGGTGGGCACTGCCGTTGCTTATGCTTTTTCCGGCGTGGCCCAAGGCGTTGCACTGTCTGGTGCACTCGCACTGCTCGGTCTTTTTGCCGCGCTGATGACGGCGCTCGGCTTACGCGTGTTGGCGCAGTTGCCCAACAAAGAACAGGCTTTCGGCTTCCGCCAGTCCACGGAACTGTGGCTCACCGCGGCCGTGCTGTTCGCCTTGCCACCATTGGTAATTGCCCCCTTCGGCTACCCCGGCTTGGCACTGGCTTTGGGTGGCATGGCGCTACTGCTGGGCCTGAGCGCGTTTGCCCTGCCACGCGGCCCGGATATCCCCACCACCCATAGGCGCTTGTTGCCGGGTTGGCAGGAGTCGCGTCTAGCGTGGGTGGTGCTGTTATTTTTCTTCATCTATCTCGCCGGAAATATCGGACTGTGGGCCTTTCTCGGCACTTATGCGGAACACGCTGCCATGTCCCCGGCACAGTCGGGCTTGGCATTCGCCGTACTGAAGGTGCTCGGAGGCGTGGCTGCTGCCACCGTGGCTATTGTTGGCAGCCGGCTTGGCCTGCTGCGAGGACAATGGACCGCGCTGGTCGGAGTGAGCGTGGGCTTGCTGCTGCTTCACAGTGCAGCAACTACCGGCTTCCTCGGCTTCGCCTCGGGTGCATGGATCTGGGAGTTCTTCTTTACCGTGGGCTGCATTTTGCAGACCGCTACCATCGCGCGCTTCGACGGTAGCCAGCGGCTCGTCGTACTCGTGCCGGCGGCGTTCGCCGCCAGTTCCATGATTGCACCGCCTATCGCGGGACGCCTGCTGCAACACGCTGGGCCGGATGCGCTCTTGTGGGTGACCTTCGTGTTGGCTGCCATGCCGGCCGTGGCTTACCCACTGCTGCTGGGGCCAGCGCTAAAAGAAAGACAGAGCATTGCATGAATACACTCTCTTCTATGTTCCGTCTCGATGGTCAAGTAGCCATAGTCACCGGTGCCTCGAAGGGTATTGGCCGCGCCATTTCACTGGTCTTTGCGGAGGCTGGTGCGAACATGGTGCTGGCAGCCCGCACGCTGGCAGATCTGGAAGTGGTGGTGGAGGAAATTCGTGCACGAGGCGGTTACGCCACTGCCGTAGCCTGCGATGTGGAGCAGGCGGCAGACCGCGAGCGACTGGTGGCGACTGCCGTGACCACTTACGGCACTATCCATTTACTGGTGAACAACGCCGGTGGCAGTGGCCCCAACGATGCGTTAGCGACTAGCGCCGATGAGTTCAACGCAGTGCTGGCGCGTAATGTAACGCAGCCGTTCGTCTTGGCCGGGCTTGTGGTGCCGCACATGCGCGCGGCAGGCGGCGGCGCCATCATTAATATCACCTCTGCAGCGGCGAGGCTGTCGCAGCCGTATTTCAGCGCTTATGGCGCCGCGAAGGCGGCCCTCACCCAGTTAACGCGAAATCATGCGCAAGACTTCGCGCCACTGGTACGTGTTAACGCCATCGCGCCAGGACCGGTACTAACTGCAGCGCTCGCGCCTTACCTCACGGATGAGGTACGTGCTTCCATGACGCGCAAGACCCCTCTGCAGCGCCTTGGGGAACCGGAAGACATTGCGGCAGCAGCCTTGTATTTGGCAGCGCCAGCGAGCCGGTGGATGACCGGCAAGGTGCTGGAGTTGGATGGCGGTGCAGAGTGGACAGTGTGGGGCTGAAACGCCCCGTCAGACGGCCGGATCGTAGAGGCGGGAGTGTTCGCTGATGGCGAAGCGGTCGGTCATGCCAGCGATATAGTCAGCCACCGCGCGAGCGCGGCCCGCCTCGCCTTCGGCAGATTCCATACGCCCTGCCGCATCGCGATGCTCACCCGGTAACAAGCGTACATCTTCGAAATAGGCGCGAAACAAATCCTTCAAGGTTCGCTGCGCCTTGGTCGTCATGCGCACCACGCGGAAGTGCCGATAGACGCGCTCGCGGAGAAATTGTTTCAAGGCGAGATGGTCAGCGGCAATATCGTCGCTAAACCCGACGAGTTGGCGTCCGGCAGCCCGAACCTCAGCGGCCGAACCAACCCCCGAAGCTTCAATCCGTTGCAAGGTGGCATGGGTGAGGTCAGTGATGACCTCGTTAATCATACGTCGCACTACTTCGTGGATGAGCCGCCGTTCGCTCAAGCCCGCATGGGCTGCACGCACCGCGGAATGGTGGCGGCGGAACAGCGCGAGTTGGTCCAGTTCGTCAAGCCCAACCAGGCCGGCGCGTAAGCCGTCGTCCACGTCGTGATGGTTGTAGGCGACTTCGTCAGCCACATTCGCCAACTGCGCCTCAAGCGAAGGTTGCTGCCGGTCCAGGAAGCGGCGCCCAAGTTCACCAAGCGCTGCCGCATTACGTGCACTGCAATGCTTCAGAATTCCCTCGCGGGACTCGAAGGTGAGATTCAAGCCAGAAAAAGCCGCGTATTTTTCTTCCAGTTCGTCGACCACACGCAAGCTCTGCAAGTTGTGCTCGAAGCCACCATAGTCGCGCATGCAATCGTTCAGGGCGTCCTGGCCGGCATGCCCAAAGGGCGTATGTCCCAGGTCATGTGCCAGCGAAATGGCTTCGCACAGCGCCTCGTTTAGACGAAGCACTCGCGCAATGGAACGGGCCACCTGCGCCACCTCCAGCGAATGCGTCAAGCGCGTGCGGTAGAGGTCACCCTCGTGGTTCACGAACACCTGCGTCTTGTAGACCAACCGTCGGAAGGCACTGCTGTGAACAATGCGATCGCGGTCACGCTGATATTCACCACGGAGGCGCGCCGGCGTTTCGCTGTGCAAACGTCCGTGACTGCCCGCCTCATGCTGCGCGTAGGGCGCAAGACCGGCATCCGGGTCGGGGCGCAACGGCTCGCTCATGCCACCGCCGCCTGCAGTTCCGCCAACAAGGCTTCTTCTGGATAGTCGGCAGTAATGACGCCTTCACCGAGGCGGCGTAATAACACCAGCCGTAACTGGCCCTTCAATACCTTCTTGTCGAGCCGCATCAGTTCCAGCGTGCGCTGCACGCCGAGCTTTGGGGCCACCACTGGCAAGCCCAAAGCCTCCAAGAGATTGCGCACGCGCTGTATGTCGGCGGCCGATAGCCAGCCCAGACGCTGCGAGAGCCCGGCCGCCAATACCGTGCCGATAGCCACCGCCTCGCCATGCAGATATTCGCCATAGCCGGCACCAGTCTCGATGGCGTGACCGAAGGTATGGCCCAAGTTCAGCAATGCCCGCGGGCCTTGTTCACGCTCATCGATAGCCACGAGATGCGCTTTGCATTCGCAACTCCGGCGAATGGCATAAGCCAGCGCCACCGGGTCGCGCTCACGCAATTGCACAGCATTGGTCTCCATCCAGTCGATGAAGGCGGCATCCATGATGAAACCGTACTTCGCGACTTCTGCAAGGCCGGCCGCATACTCGCGGGGGGGCAGAGTCGCCAGAGTGGCCGTATCCGCAATGACCGCCGAAGGCTGATGGAATGCACCGATGAGATTCTTACCACCCGGATGGTTCACGGCGGTCTTGCCGCCGACGGAACTGTCCACCTGAGCCAACAGTGTCGTGGGTATCTGAACACAGGCCACACCGCGCTGCCACGTGGCAGCCGCAAAGCCAGTGAGGTCGCCAATGACACCGCCGCCCAACGCCACCAAGCCGCCATCGCGCGGAATGCGATGTTCCACCAGTGCGTCGAACACTTGAGACAGGGTGTCCAGCGACTTGTGCTGCTCACCGTCCGGAACCATACAGGTGTGGACGCGACGGCCCGGCACTGCAGTCTGCAGTGCCGCCAGCAGACGGTCGAGATACAGCGGTGCCACGGTCGGGTTAGTGACCACGAGCAACGGACCGGACGGTATCTGGCTGCACCAGGCAGCGGCATCATCCAGCATGCCGGGTCCGATATGAATGGGGTAGGTCGTACCCGGGAGCACGACATCAAGGCGTTGCGGGTTCACGGCGGGTTCTCCAGCCGTGCAGTTTACGGCATCGAACACTGCCGCCCGGTAAGCTGCCGCGACATCCTCAGCCACCGCCTGTACCTTGCGACGGTCGGTGTTCACCACGGCATGGGCCACGCCACGATAGAGCGGTTCACGGACGGCCATGAGTTCCGCCAAACGCTGTGCAGGGTTGGCAACATTCGCCAACAAGGGGCGATGGCTCCCATGGGCAGTACGCTCTGCCTGCTCTTCCACCGAGGTATGCAGATAAACGACAAAACCGCGGTCGCGTAACACGGAGCGGTTGGGCTCGGCGATGACCGCACCACCACCGGTAGACAGCAGGCAGCGATTGCGCTGGGTGAGTTCCGCGATGATTTCGCGTTCGCGTTGCCGGAAACCCGCCTCGCCTTCGCGTTCGAAGATGTAAGTGATGTCGACACCGGTACGGCGCTCGATTTCGGCATCACTGTCGACGAACTGCAGGCGCAACAGGCGGGCGACCGACTTGCCGACCGCTGTTTTTCCGGACCCCATGGGTCCGACAAGGAACAGGTTGCGCATGGTCAGTAGAGGCTAGCACCCTCACGCAGAATCTTCGGCGTCACGAAGATGAGCAGTTCTTTCTTGTTGTTCACACGCGTAGTTGTTTTGAACAAACGACCGACGGCGGGAACATCACCAAGGAACGGCACCTTACGCTCAGATTCGCGCTGCTCGGTCTCCATGATGCCGCCGAGTACCACCGTCTGGCCGTCGTTCACCAGCACTTGCGTGTTGATGACGCGCGTGTCGATGGACGGCACGTTGCCCCCCGTGGCACTCGCCACGAGCTGACCGACGCTGTCCTTGCTGACCGTCAGATCGAGAATGATGCGATTGTCTGGCGTGATTTGCGGCTTGACGCGTAGCGACAGCACCGCCTTCTTGAACTGCGTCGAAGTGGCGCCCGAGGACGAGGACTCTTGATAAGGAATTTCCACACCTTGTTCGATGCTGGCTTCGCGCTGGTTCGCGGTGATAACGCGCGGCGAGGACTGGATTTCACCACGGCCCTCCGCTTGCGCTGCCGACAACTCGAGGTCGAGGAGCCAGGGGAAGTCGAGCAGAGCGAGCGACACGCGGCCGGCCGGGTTCGAGACCGGGAGGTTCACGTTGTAACGGTCCGTGAAGTTGGAGTTGCCAGTAGGCACAGCGACGGGCCTGACAGTGCCGCCCGCGGCCAGATTGTCGATGGCACTGGCGATGGCCGTATTGGCTGCCGAAGCCGCGCCACCCACCGTAAACAGACCGGAGTCTGCAGGGCCGCGGGCTTCGAAGTAGTTGGCACCCAAACGCACGCCGAGGTCGCGCGAGAAGTCGTCGTTGACGATAACGATACGCGACTCGATGAGCACCTGCCGCACTGGGATATCCAGCGTCGAGACCATGCGACGAATGTCCGCCAGCCGGTCCGGCGTGTCCTGCAACAACAAGGTATTGGTGCGCTCATCCACCGCCACGCTGCCCCGTGCGGACAACAAAGAGTTGCCGTTGCCGCTACTGCCGGACTTGATGAGTGCAGCCAAGTCGATTGCCTTGGCGTAATTCACCTGCAGGTATTCACCGCGCAAGGGAGCCAGTTCCTGCACTTCCTTGCGGGCCTGCAAGTCGGCCTTCTCGCGGGCAGCCAGCTCTTCGGCTGGACCCACCAGAATGACGTTGTCCTGCTTGCGCATGTCGAGACCCTTCGCGCGCATGACGATATCGAGCGCTTGGTCCCAAGGGACGTTCTGCAAGCGCAGCGTCACATTGCCATTCACCGAATCGCTGACGACGATATTCTGGCCGCTGGTGTCCGCCAACAGCTGCAGCACCGCGCGCACTTCGATGTCCTGGAAATTCAGGGTGAGACGCTCACCGGTGTATTCCTTGCGCTCATCCGCAGCGACCTTCGCCTTCGTCGGCGGCTTCACTTCGACGACGTACTGGTCGTCGCTCTGGTAAGCGAGGTGTTCGAAGTCGGCGCCAGCAGCGATGACTACGCGTGCCTTGCCTTCGGCGCGCAAGGCGTCGATATAGGTGACAGGCGTGGCAAAGTCCGTGACGTCATAGCGGCGCGCCAGCGCATCGGGCAACTCGGCCCCGATGAAGTCGACCACTATCTGACCGCCTTCCTGGCGAACATTCACAGGCGTATGGGAATCTGACAAGCGCACAATGACGCGGCCAGACCCCTCCAGCCCACGGCGGAAATCGATGTTCTCGAGGCGCCGACCGGTGGCGGCGCTGCCAATGCTGTTGCCGGCGACTGCGGCTGCGGGCGCCGACGCGGCGACCCCACCGCTGCTGGCGGCGGCTCCCACAGTCAACACGATGCTGTTGCCATCGACGCTGGTTTCGTAGGGGACGAGCGCGTCTAGATTCAACACCACGCGCGTACGACCACCCGCTTCGCCAGCCACCAAGCTGTCGATGCCGCCAGCCTTGACGTCAACGCGACGCGAGGGCAGCGCCAAAGACACCCCCGGCAAGTCCAACGAAATGCGTGCCGGCTTGTCGATGGTAAACGCGAGCGGTTGCGGCGCCGGGCCACTGGTCCGCAGGCGGAACTGCATCTGCTGCCCACCCAGCGCCTGAAAATCTATGGCCTCAAGTCGGTTGGCGGCCGGCGTTGCCGTGTCCTGGGCGTTGGCCGGCACGACGAGCGCGCCGAAAAGGACCAACGTCAAGGCGGTTAGCGTGGAGCGTAGCCAGCTACCGGCCTGCCGGCCCGTGCTCCATCCCCTGCTTTCAGTGTTGCGCTTCATGACGTTGCCTCTCCAGCATTCAGTTCGACAGCCCGACGCTGGCGGGGCGTTCAATGAACCCGCCAAGCCCGTCAGGCACGATCTCGGTGAGTGAGATCTTCGCTTCCGCAATGGCCAAAATGCGGCCGTCCGCTTGGCCCAGATAGTTACCTACCGCTACGCGATGGACCAAGCCATCTTTGGTCTGCACCAGACCGAAGACGCGTCCACCCTGCCGCAGGGTTCCCACCATGCGCAGCGTATCCAGCGAGTACTGCTCGAGGAACTCGCGCGTCCGCGAGGAATCCGGCCGAATTCCGCCAGTAGACCCGGCACCGGAATCACCCGGCTCGAACGGCGAGCGAATCCCGGCCGGATCGTAGTTATAAGTTTCGTAAGGCTTTATCTCGGGCAGTGGCTCGATACGCCCACCCGGACGCTTCTTGATTTCGGCGACCCGCTCCTGCATCTCGGCGTTACCGCCGCCGCAGGCAGACAAGAACGTGGCGAAAGCAGCCAGCAACAGCAGGCGCTTCATGGGGTTGCTCCCTTGCGCGCGCCCTTCTTGCTGTCTGTGGACATTTCGTCATCTTCAAGATAACGGTACGTCTTGGCGGTGAGATCCAGTACCAACTGGTCGCTGCCTACGGACTTCGGCAATTCCGGCTGAATCTGGATGTCGTGCAACGTGACGATACGCGGTAGCGCCGCGATGCCACTGACGAAATTGCCAAATTCGTGGTACGAGCCAGTGAGACGAATCTTGATGGGAAGCTCGGCGTAGAAGTCCTGCTTCAGCTCTGCACCCGGCTGGAAAAGCTTTTCGTCGAGGCCGGCGCCGTTGCCTGTCTGGGAAATATCCACCAGCAAGTTCGGCACCTCGGTGCGGCCGGGCAACTGGCGCAACATGGCACCGAAGGAGCGCTCCATGTCCTTCAACTGGGCACGGTAAGCGGCGAAGTTGGCGGCCTGATGCTGCTTCTGCTCGAATTCAGCCCAGAGCTGGTCCTGCTCGGTCTGCACCTGTTCATACTCGTCCATCTGCGTGTTGTAGATGAGGACCATGCTGAACAGGAACGACGCCACGACGAACACGAACGAGGCAACCATGATGCGTATGCCTAGCGGCCAGCGACCCGGATCGCGCCAGTCTAGTGCCTGAAACTGTTCAATGAGGTTCACGGCGCCACCTCCGTCCGTGGTCCCGGGCGACGCTTGCGGGCGCCCGGCAGGCTATCGGTCTCCGGCTCAAGCCCCTTCTGCATCGCGGTGAGCACGAACTCAGCACCACCAGCGCCCGTGCCGCTTTTGGTTTCAATGAGTTGCAATTCGGGTGAACCAATCCACTCGGAGCTCTCGATATTGCGCATGAACGTGGACACGCGCGTACTGGATTGCGCGATGCCCTTCACTTCCAACTTGCGGCCGGTCTGGTGAACTGAGGTGAGGTAAACACCATCGGGCAAGGTGTGCATCAACTGGTCGAAAACGTGGACGATCTCCGGACGGCTGCGCTGCAAACGTTCGATGATGGCCATACGGGCCAGCAACCGCTGTTTCTGCGCCTGCAGCCCGCGGATTTCGTTAATGTCACCGTCCAATGCGGCGATTTGCGCGCGCAGGAAGGCGTTGCGCTCGCGCTGGCTGCTGATCATGCCGCCGACGACGAGACTCCCCAGAAAGGCCACGAGGAAACCGGCAGACACTGCGGCTACCACTGCCAACTGGAACTGGCGCTTGCGGCGCTGACGTTCTTCGGAACGCCAGGGAAGGAGGTTAATGCGTGGCATCAGTCGAAGCTCCGCAGTGCGAGCCCGCAGGCGGTGAGCAGCGCCGTAGCGTCCTTGCGTACGCCCTGCGACTTGGCCTTGCCCGAAACCTTCATCTGGCCCAGTGGGTCGCCACGTTCGGCTGGAATGCCGACGCGACTGGCGATAACGTCGGCTACGCCCGGAATGTTGGCACAACCACCACACACCAGAATTTGCTCCGGCTGTTCGCGGCCACTGCCGGACGCCAGATAAAACTGCAGACTGCGACTCACCTGCTGCGTCATGTCATCGATGAAGGGGTCCAGCACTTCGGGCTGATAGTTCGATGGCAACCCGCCTTCTTTCTTGGCGCGGCCCGCTTCTTCCATGCTCAGCCCGTAGGTGCGCATGATTTCTTCGGTGAGCTGCTGGCCGCCGAACGCAAAGTCGCGGGTGTAGACCACCTTGAGGTCGTGAAGGACACTGAAGGTGGTGGTGCTGGCGCCGAAGTCCACCACCGCCACCGTGCGGCCGAGGCCACCATCCGGCATGTGATGGGTGAGCAGACGGCAGGCGTTTTCCAGCGCGAAGGCTTCCACATCTATCAGCTTGCAGTTGAGGCCCGCAGCGGCAACGGCAGCCATGCGCTGCTCGACATTCTCGTTGCGGGTGGCCACGAGGAGAATGTCGTTCATTTCCGGATCTTTGGCAGAAGGCCCGATGACCTCGAAATCGTACGCGACATCTTCCATGGGGAAGGGGATGTATTGGTCCGCCTGCAGCTCCACCTGCGCTTCGAGATCCTGCTCGGACAAGGAGCGCGGCATCTGAATGACTTTGGTGATGGCCGCGTCACCGGATATGGCTACCGCCACATCGCTTACGCGGGCACCAGAACGCTTGATGGCACGACGGATGACGTCGCCGACGGCATTCGCATCGACGATGTTCTTTTCGCTGATGGCGCTATGCGGCGTCGCCTCGGCGGCGTAGGACTCCACCCGGTACTGGCCACCGGACAGCGACAACTCCACCAATTTGATGGACGAGGTAGTGATGTCCAACCCGATGAGGGGCGGGCGCTTGGTGAACGCGAAAGCCGACAGAAAGCGGTTCATATTTCCTTTGGCATCAATCGCTTATAAGCGCCGGCGACCGGAATTTCGAGGTTTCCTGCGCAACTATATAACAAACGACCCGGAAATTTCATCCAGTTTGGCGCAGATTGGGCTGAACTATGCATAATCGTCCCCCTCGCTGCAACGTCCGGATGTCATTTCTTTGAAACCCGTCCACATTCGCCTGCTCTCTTGGGCGGCCAGTCTTGCTGTCGGTGGCATCGCCTCGGTGTTACTGCTGGGCGTAGGCACCTACTACTACTTGGCCCCCGGACTGCCGGATGTCGAAGCGCTCCGGGACACGCGCCTGCAACTGCCCCTACGCGTCTACAGCCGCGACGGCCAGCTGCTCGCGCAAATCGGCGACCAGCGCCGCGTGCCCGTGAAGTTCGCCGAAATTCCCCCGCATGTTGTGCAAGCGTTCATTGATGCGGAAGACGACCGCTTCTTTGAACATGGCGGTATCGACGTCATGGGTCTTACCCGGTCGCTGCTGCTGGCCGTGCTGCGTGGTGAATTGTCGCAAGGTGGCAGCACGATCACGCAGCAGCTGGCGCGCAATGTCTTCCCCATTGGCCGAGAAAAAGAACTCAAACGGAAACTCCGCGAAATCTTCCTGTCGTTCCGCCTCGAGTCCGAATTCTCCAAGCAGGAAATCCTCACCCTCTACTTGAACAAGATTTATCTGGGCGAAAAGGCCTACGGGGTCGCTGCGGCCGCTGAAGCCTATTTCGGCAAGACCCTAGACGACCTCACCATCGCTGAAGCCGCCACGCTGGGCGGACTGCCGCAGCGCCCAGCGCGCGTAAACCCGGTGGCAAACCCTGAAGCAATGCGCCATCGGCGGGCGTATGTACTGCGGCGCATGTATGCCAAGAGCCACATCACCGAAGAGGAATACAACACCGCCCTGGAAGCGCCCATGCAGTCGCGCTCACACAGTGCAGGCGCGGGAGTAGATGCTCCCTACGTCGCGGAAATGGTCCGCACTGCGTTGTTCGAGCAGTTCGGCGAGGCGCTATACACCGACGGATACCGCGTTACGACTACCGTGGATGCGCGACTGCAGCGTGCCGCAGATGTCGCCCTGCGCTCCACGCTGCTCGAGTATGACCGGCGTCATGGCTGGCGCGGACCCGTGGCGCGTGGTGTGAAGGCCAGCGATGAAGACGGCTGGCGCGAGGCCTTAGTGGATGTTCCGCGTACTGGCGGGCTCGTGCCGTCGATAGTCACGGGCGTCGCCGCGCGAACTGTGGCGGTTTACACGAAAGATGGCGAACACCGCCAGATCGACTGGGAGCAGGGCCTGTTGTGGGCCCGCAAGCCGGGTGTTCGAGCAGGTGTCGGTCCTTCGCCGAAGACTGCTGGCGAGATTGTCCGCCGTGGCGACATCGTCTACACGCTGCCCGCCGGAGAGGGCCGCGCACTGCTCGTCCAGGTACCCGCCGTACAGGGCGCTTTTGTCGCACTCGATCCGGAAGATGGCGCCGTCATCGCCCTGAGCGGCGGCTTCGACTACACCGCCAGCAAGTTCAATCGTGCCGTGCAGTCGCGGCGTCAAGTGGGCTCGTCCTTCAAACCCTTTCTCTATTCCGCAGCGCTGGACCAAGGGTTCACGCCAGCCAGTGTCATCCTCGACGCTCCGGTGGTCTATGAGGGCGGTGGCGACATCCCCGACTGGCGTCCGGAAAACGACAACGGCGAGTTCAGTGGTCCGACGCGCTTGCGCGAAGCCCTGGTGCGCTCCCGGAATCTAGTGAGCATCCGCATCCTGCGCTCGTTGGGTATCGGGCCGGCTACCGAGGCCATCACGCGCTTTGGCTTCACCCGCGAAGAAATGCCGCAGAACCTGACGATGGCACTAGGCACGGCGCAAATAGCGCCCCTCCGCGTTGCCACGGGCTTCGCTGTCTTCGCTAATGGCGGCTACAAGATAGACCCCTACCTCATCGAACGCGTGGAGGGCCCAGACGGCAAACTGCTCCAGCAAGCCCGCCCGCGAGTGGTCTGCCGCGATTGCGCTGGCACGGCACCCACCGAGCTTTCTGCTACAACGCCTTTGCGCACCATGGAAGACGGCCCGGGCGTCACCCGTGTGGCAGAGGTGGGTGCTACCGGCGCACGAATCGATGCAGACCAGCAAGCACCACGGGTACTCGATGCGGCCAACGCCTACTTGATGACGGACATGATGCGTGACGTCATCCGTCGCGGTACCGCCATGCGGGCGCTAGCGCTGAACCGCACCGATCTCGCAGGGAAGACGGGAACCACCAACGACAAGCGCGACACCTGGTTCTCCGGCTTCAACGCCGACCTCGTGGCCACCGCCTGGGTAGGCTTCGACCAAGAGCGCACGCTCGGTGCCAACGAAGAGGGCGGCCGTACTGCGCTGCCGATGTGGGTGTCGTTCATGCAGGAAGCGCTACGCGGTGTACCCAAT
>CAIOHZ010000088.1 GCA_903858165.1 uncultured Pseudomonadota bacterium | reverse complement strand
GTCGCCTCGGCATTGGCGCCAACACTGGCACTGGCATCGTCACTGTCGACGGGCAGCGCTGCCTCGGCCAGCGTCACGCTGCCCGTGGGTTTTGGTAGCCACGGCACTTTGCCCGCCATGCCGGCGACTGCACAGCAGGTGGCGCACTTCCTGCAACGCGGCGTGTTCGCTCCACCACGCGACGCAGAAGCCACTACGCCACGACAGGCAGTGCCCGTGGTGGCGTCCACGGATGGCTGGGAGGCGATGGGGCGTGAAGCCCAATGGCGCTTCCTCGCCGAATGGGCAGCGCCCATCGACGGTGCCGCGCCCGACGTGCAGCCGACACCAGCACCCCGCTGGGATGTCCACTGCGGTCTGCCACGACGCAGCCACGCCGAGGTCGTCGTGGTGGGTTTGTTTCGCCACGTGGGTGCTGCCGGCCTGCTCCGCGCTTTGGGCATGCAAGCAGCCGCCGGCCGCGCCATCGCCCATGGCCGATTCGTTCCCGATCTTGGCGCCACGCTACGGCTTCACGGGCCCCACGGCTGCCCCGATGTAGTGCTTTGCGGTCTCGGCGATTTCGACCGGCTCGACGCCGCGCGATTGACCGAGGCTACTGCAGCCGCGATGCATGTGGCGCTGAGCGACGGTAGTCGACGCACTGCCATGGGTTTGATGGGAACCACCGCGGGTGTCAGTCCAGCCGTCGCCCTCGCCGCGCAGCAAGCGGGTGTCCGGTTGGCTTGCGCGCGCGGCCAAGTGGCGTTCGAACCGCAAGTCATTTGGCTGTCCAGCGAAACGCGCCGCGCCAACTGGCTGCGCAAACAACTCGGCTTGCCGCGGGCCAACCGCCCAGCACCGGCGAACCGAATACCCCCGTCTCCCTTGCCCGACTACTTACTGGTGCGACAAGAACAGGAAGGAAGGCGCACGGTCTTGCGCGTGGCCTTGTTGCCTGGCCGCAGCAAGGCTGCGCTGCTGGCAGGAATGCGGGTGCTTGACGCCAAAGCACAAGCGAAAGTATTCGCACCCCTCACCGACGGCGCTGGAACCGCTGGTGTCGATGCCGCGGGAAAAGCACTGGCTGCCTTGTTGCCTAACGAAATAGTGGCTGCGCTAACCCCCGCCAGCGAGAGCCCACTGGTTATCGTGCATGACACGGCCGCTAGCCGATGGCCCTGGGAAACCCTGCAGTTTGGTAATCCACCAAACCGCCCGGCGCTCACCGGAGGCATGGCCCGACATCTCGAAGCTACCGGGCTCGACATGGCGCGTTGGCAAGCAGTCCGTCCCATGCCGGCAGCCTTGAACATCCTGCTGATCATGAACCCAACGCAAGATTTGGCTGGTGCAGATAGCGAGGGTCATCAATTGCAAGCCCTGTGGGCGGCAGACGAAAGAGTGAGGCTGGCCGTACTGGCCGGTAAGGAGGCCACTCGCTCGCGCGTCCTGACCGCCTTGCGCAGTGGTCGCTTCGATGTGGTGCACTATGCCGGCCACGCCATGTTCGACGACATCGACCCCGCCCAGAGCGGGCTGCTCTGTGCCCGCCGCGAAGTGCTACGCGGCGCCGACCTCGCCACGCTGACGGACCCGCCCTTCCTCATGCTGGCCAACGCCTGCGAAAGCGGCCGTGTGCGCGGCATACCGCGAAAACAACGGCAAGCAGCCCTCTCGGCCAGCCTGGCAGAGGCCTTTTTGCGCGCCGGCATCGCGCACTACTTGGGCACTTGGTGGCCAGTGGCAGATAGCGCCGCAGCCACCTTTGCTAGTTGCTTCCATCGCAGCCTGCTGGAGGGAGCCAACTGTGGTGGCGCCCTGCTGGCTGCGCGCGCGGCGCTACGCCAGCAAGGCAGT
>CAIOHZ010000087.1 GCA_903858165.1 uncultured Pseudomonadota bacterium | reverse complement strand
TCACCCACCCCGACTACGTCACCATCGCCAAGCGCCGCGAAAACCGCGATGCCCTCACGGTCGTGCTAGATGCGGTTTTCGAGCAGGCTACTACTGCTGACTGGATGAAGCGCCTGCAGGGCCTGCTCCCCGCCGCGCCCGTATACGACTTACCCCAAGCACTAGACAACCCCTACCTTGCCACCATCGGTATGGTGCAAGAAGTACCGCACCCTATGAAGAGCGATTTCCGCGCCCTGTCCAACCCCATCAAGTTGGATGGGCAACGCCTAGAGAACCGGCGTGCGCCCGCCTTGGGTGAGCACTCGACGGAACTGCTTGGCGCACTGGGTTATAGCTCGGAAGACATCGCCAAGCTCGTTGGCTGAGGCCGACTCTGTGACAAGGACCACCCGATGAAACTCGAAGGCCTGAAAGTCCTGGACCTGTCGATGTTCTTGCCGGGTCCTTACCTCTCCACGCATCTGGCCGACCACGGCGCCGAGGTCATCAAGATTGAGGCCCCGGGTGAAGGTGACCCGGGTCGCCACATCGGCAAAGGCCAAGGCGGCCACAAAACCTTCTTCCGCAACCTGAACCGCGGCAAGAGCAGTGTGGTGCTGAACCTGAAAAACGAGGCCGGCCGCGAAGCTTTGCTACGCCTCGTCGAAAACGCCGACGTCTTCATCGAAGGTTTCCGCCCCGGTGTGGTGAAGCGTTTGGGCGTGGATTATGCCGCGGTTTCCGCACGCAATCCGCGCATCGTCTACGTCAGCATCAGCGGCTTCGGACAAACCGGTCCACTGAGCGGCGTGCCGGCGCACGATGTCGCCACGGAAGCGATGGGCGGTCTCGTCAGCCTGAACGTTGGCAGCGATGGGCAACCCGCCATGCCACCGGTACCTATAGCCGATCTGACCGCTTCCCTGCTGGCGCTGTCCGGCGTGCTGATGGCGCTGTACCGTCGTACCCAGACCGGCCAAGGCGACTACCTCGATCTGTCCATGCATGACGCGGTGCTGGCTTCGATGCCCAACGTGCTGGGTGATGTGTTCGTGGACAAGCAGCCCCCCGACCGTTTGCGGGAACGGCCGTGGGGAGGCAATGCTTTTTATCGCCTGTACCGCACCGCCGACGGACGACATGTCGCGTTAGGAGCTGCCGAAATCAAGTTCGTCCGCAGCTTGCTGGGCGAACTGGGGCACTTGAACTTGGTGCCATTGGCCGAGCGTGGGCCCGGCCCGCACCAAGCGCCCATCGTCGCTGTGCTGGATGCTTGGTTCGCTACCCGCAGCCAAGCCGAATGGGTGGAGTACTTTCGCGGTCGTGACATCGGCTTTGCGCCGGTGCGCAATGTGCGCGAAGCTTTCGATGAACCTCATGTCGCAGCGCGCGAGATGCTCCTGCACGATGCGGATGGCATCGAGCACGTAGGCACTCCATTGAAATTCACCAGAGAACCCGGGCGCGTCAGTTTCGCCGTACCCGGGCAAGGCGAGCACACCGCAGCAGTGCTGGGTACCGCGGGCTTCACTGCCGAAGAGATTGCCGCGCTACGAATCGCCGGAGCTTGCGGCTAACCTACTAACCTTAGCAGAGAACGACCCCATGCTTTATCGTGCCTCTTGCCATTGCGGAGCCGTCGTTGCGGAAGTGGACGCACCGACCGAGCTGGAAGTGGAAGACTGCAACTGTTCCATTTGCTACCGCTCAGGAATATTGCATCTCATCGTGTCGAAAACGCGGTTCCGCTTGCTGCAAGGCGCAGAGCACCTGCGGTTGTATACGTTCAACACTGGAACGGCAAAGCACTACTTCTGCCAAACCTGCGGCATCAAAGTGTTTTACATACCACGCTCGAACCCCGACGGCTACTCGGTGAACGCTCGCTGCCTAGAACCACCGCCCGCGAAGTTGCTGGTGGTGCCCTTTGATGGGCGTAACTGGGAACAACACGCCCATCTATTGGCTCACAAGAGTCAGGACTGAGGCTGTTCTGCAGCCCGAAAATCCGCCACCACCTCGCCTGCCGCGAGAATATCCGCTTCATGCGCCGCTTCGCGCCATGGCTCGGCGAGCGCCCCGGCCTCCCATTCTTGCAGCGTGGAGTGGGCAAGCATTCGCTCCACATACGCGGCTGCCACGAGCGACAGCGGCAGCCCATAGGCACGCATACGAAACACGACCGGCGCATAGAACGCATCCACGCCGGTGAAGGTGGCACCTGCCAGAAACGGACCACCGAACCGCTGCAGACCTTCGCACCACAGGTCATCGATTCGCGCTACGTCGGCAAGCAAGCGCTCCGACATAGTGCGTAACCGAATGCGCTGGCCCACGGTCATGGAACAATCGTTGCGCAGCGTAGCGAAGCCAGAATGCATCTCCGCCGCAGCGCAGCGCGCCCAAGCCCGCGCCGCCATGTCCGCAGGCCACACGCCGGCATGGCGTTCCGCAAGAAACTCGACGATTGCCAACGAATCCCAAATCACCAAACCACCAGCATGCAAGCACGGTACTTTTGCCGTCGGCGAGAACTGACTGAATACAGGCGCGTTGGGCCCATCAGCGAACACCATCAGGCGTTCCTCAAAAGGAATGTGCAAGGCTTTAAGTACCGCCCACGGGCGCAGCGACCACGAAGAGTAATTCTTGTTGGCGATATAGAGTTCGAGCATGGCGAGCCTCGACGAAATGACGCCGGAGGCAACGCCTCCAGCAAGCGAACGAAAAAATTTCGCGGCACTAGGCCGGGAAGAATTCTATCGTCTTTCGCGCCACCAGCGTTTCTACGTCACGGGCTTCGAAGCGGAAGCCCTTGATACGGGCGATGATGCGCCGCTCGAGCTCGGCATCACCCAGTTCGCTGGACAACACCTGCGCTTCCTTCACCTCACCCGAAGGCGCGATGGTCAGTTGCACCACCAGCTTACCTTGCAAAGCCGGATTGTCACGCAAGGCACGGTTGTACAGGGCATAGAGCGCACTTTTGTTGCGATCGAACATGAGTTCGACTTCTTCCCGGCTACGCGCGGCTTTGCCGCTGTTGCCATCGCGCTGCACTGAAGCTTGCCGACCAAACTTATCGCCAAAAGAAGGACTGGCCTGCGTAGTGCCCACGCCCTTCAAAGAACCGGCGCCACCGCCAAAACCACGACTAGCGGTAGCCGACGACACGCCGCCACTGGCCGCACCAGCGTTGGAGGTCAAGATGGAGCGTTCCGCGCGCGAAGGCCCGTCCGTCTTGGCCTCGAGGTTGCGGATATTAGTCGGCGTAGGCTCAAACGCATCACGCAAGGCCTTCAAGTCATCCTTCAGTGCCAACACACCTACAGACTCCGCCTTGCGTCGCGCCTCCTGCACCCGGTCTACGGGTTTGGTGGTCTTGGCAGGGACCACTTTCGGCTCTGGCTTTTTAATCTCGGGCTTCGGCGGCTTGGGCGGTTCCGGTGGCGGCTCCAACACCAATTGCACCACTTCTTCAGGAAGTTGCGCTGGCGTGGCGCGTTCGTTCACCGGCAAGAACGGAATGACCAGCGCGGCCAACAGGAACAGCAGCAGCAACACCGCTCCCACACGCTGTAGTCGCTTCTGCGCTGCGGTATCCGCCGTCCAGGGAAGGTCATAACTACGATAAGCACCAGGCAGGCTCATGCCCTCCAATGCCGCCGCGGCAGTAGCCAGGCTCATGGTGCGGACCCTCGCGCTGCGGTTTCCTTCTCCACCACGGCGAGGGAAAGCTTCCCGAAGTTAGCTGCGGTGCCCGCATTCATGATCTTGCGAAGCACCCGATACGGCAGTCCCTTGTCAGCCATGACTGTAATCTCAGGGGGCGTAGCCGGGGCTTTGCCGACAAGAGCTTTCGCCGCTTCGTTACGCAAGGCCTCCACCAGCACCAAGGCCGTCGGGGCGGTCTCCGCATCGAGCGCCGCCACGGTCATTACCTTGGCCCCGTTCACGAACAAATCGTCGCGGGTAACCAGCATGGTGATGGTTTCGCGCGGCGCCTTTTCCGCCATAGACATGGGAATAGAGATGTTCTTGGTGTTGGGCAGAATCTCGTAATCGGCAGCATGGACCAGCAGATAGACCACCATGATCGTCAACATGTCGATCATGGGAATAAGCGCGGGCATGCCGTGACTACTGCCACCTTTCCCGGCCTTGCGCCCGCGGTGCTTGAAGCGTGAACGGATCATTTGGGCGCATCTCCAAGGGCCACCTGCGGAAACAGTTCCCCGCGGGCGGGCTGGCCGTCCTGCATGCCGTCATAGGTACGCACAGCATCCATCACCTGCACAATGGTGTCGTACGGCACATCCGGCTCCGGCAAAACGGTGGCGTCTTTCTTGTCCGGGAAACGAGCCTTCACGCGGGCCAGGTAATCCCCCAGCCCCTTCAGGTCGTAACCCGCGGCATCCACCTTGAACGCCTGCAGCAGGCCGGTCTTGCGATCGGCTACCTCGAGTACGTCCTTGCGGATGATGACCTCTAACTCAAGCTCCTTGATGGGCTCGAGCTCCTGCGGAACCTCCGCCGGCAGATTGAGCTCGAGGATGCGCGTCTTCGAGAACACGGCCGTGAAGATAAGGAAGAAAATGAGGATCACCATCACGTCCAGCATCGGGACGATATTGATGTCACTCCTGCCCTGACGTTTGGCGCGCGAACGTGCCTGACGCCGGGCTATGCGGGAGCCACTCATGCACGCCCACCGGTCGAACCGTTGCCGGCCGACCCGTTGCCGGCTTGCTGCTGGGCCTGCTGGCTTTCATAAAGCGAATTCATCACCTTCACGGTGGCCACTTCCAGACTATCCGTCAGCTCGGTAGTCCGTGTCTCCAGATAGATGTGGGACAGCAGCAGCGTAATGGCCACCACAAGACCCAGCGCCGTATTGTTCATCGCCACCGAAATCGAGGCCGCCAGCAGGCTCGCCTTCTCTGCCGGATTCGACTGCGCAACCGCAGCGAACGCGTTGATGAGGCCGATGACTGTGCCCAGCAAGCCCATCAGCATGCCGATATTGGCAAAGGCAGCGAGGTAATGCGTGCGTTGCTCAAGGCGTGGAATGACTTCGATGAGGCTTTCTTCCATGGCCTTCTCGACATCGTCGCGACGGCGGGAGCCGGGAATACGGCTCAGACCATAACGCATCACCTGCGCCAACGCGGTTTCCGAGGCAGTGGCAGCGGCCAGCGCTTCCTTGAAGCGACCACCTTCCAACAGGGGCTGCAGCTCAGCCCAGAAGGACTTGTTGCCGCCACCAACTTTATTCAAGTAGATGAAACGTTCCACCGCAATGACCAGGCCAACGACCCAGACGAGTGCGATGGGATACAGGAACGCACCGCCCTGCTTGAAGAAGTTCACGATGATGTCGAGAGATTGCATCTTGGGGTCCGCTCCGTAGTGGGTACTGCCGGCATGACATCCGGGGTACCTGTTGAATCAAGGGGAAGTAGGGTTGGAAACAGGGACTGGTTTGGCAGGCGCTGTCGACGCCTTGCGACGCAGCGCTTGGTCGTACTGCAGTTCGCGACGAAATTCTTCTCGGTCCAATGGCTCGAGCGCCTCGTCCAGCAAGCTGGCGCCAGCATTGCCAGATTTGTCCGGTCCCGATTCCTTCCAAGGGACGATGACCATAACGTTTGGTAGCTCGCGGTTACCGGTGATGGTCGTTTGGTCGAGTTCAACGTGGTCCGTGACCTTGCCGCGGGCGACGCGCGGCTTCGTTGGCGGCGCCGACGGAGACCCCGGTACGCCGGCCGTTGACGTAGCCGTTGAGGTGGCCGTTGTGGCGGCCGTTGACGTGACCGATGGCGTGGTCGTCACCACCGGCGATTCTGCCGGCGGCGGTGGTGCGGCACTCGCCACCAAGGCCCAGCCTGCGGTCAACCAAAACGCGTAGGCAGCCTTCATGTGGTACTCCCGGAAGCCGGCACCGGCTTGACGCCCAACCGTGCACGCAATTCTGCAATCCAACCGTTCAGTAGACGATCATCCGGCTCACCCGCCGTAGTACGGGTCAAGGCAACACTCTCAAACAATGGCAGCGCCTCATCCGGTCGCTGACGGTAAACATCAAGGAACGTTGCCACATTGCGCCGCACTCGCATGTCTCCCGGGCGCAGCACCAACGCACGGCGATAGGCCTTCTCCGCTTCGGGCAAATTGCCCTGCAACCGGAGTACATGCGCATACTCCACCAAGGCCAAGCCATTGGCCGGATCGACACGCAGAACACTTTCCAGCTTCTCGCGTGCTGCAGCCGGCTCCACGCTAGCAACTGCTGCGCTGAAGAAGGTCACGTCCTCCGTCTTGCCATAGCGGCCGGCCTTCAGCTTGCCCAGCACCTCCAGCGTCTTTTGCACCGCCGGGTCATAGTAGCCTTCCGCCAGACGAGCAACATTCACTTCGAATACCGCAATGGCTTTCTCGTTAAACGGGTCCGCTTGGTCTTCCAGTAATAAGTTGTACTGCTCAAGCGCATCGGCATCCAGCTTGCGCGGACGCTCTGAAGCGAGCAAAGCCTGCGCCAACCCACGGTAAAGCTCGCCCGTCTCAAAGGTGGCTGCAGTGGACACTTCCGCTATACCGTAGTTGGCGGCCACCTCGTAAGCTTTCAGCGCCTTCTCCAGCGCACTTCGCTTCGCGGCTAACGACTTCTTTAACGGAATGCTGAGCTTCACTCCGTTGTACGCATCACGCGCGGGCGCGGCCAACTCCAGCGCTGCCGTGGCTGCCAAAGTGCGCGTACGCGCAGTGCGCGCGGTGCCAGCATCACGGTCTACTGCCACCACCTGCTGTAACCAGCGCGTACGGTCGCTGACAGCGCCG
>CAIOHZ010000086.1 GCA_903858165.1 uncultured Pseudomonadota bacterium | reverse complement strand
CCTTCGGCGCGAAACGCCATGTGGTCCAGCACGCCACGGCGCGGTTCAGGCATGCGGGTGCTCTCCATAATGTGCAGCACCGGGCGTCCTTCCAGATACATCCACAAGCCCGGGACGCGAATGGCCGGGCGCGGCCCCACCGTAAACCCGAACGCCTCGTAGAAAGCCTGCGTTGTAGCAAGCCTATCCGTGACGATAGTGAAGTGGTCGGGGCGCAGCGCTGGCATGGGGTTCCCGGGAAGCAGCAACAGGCACTGAGTATGCTCCCAGCTGTTCGGCGACAGCCACTGGTAATTGCTAGCGATGGCAAGTCCGCGCGCCAGAGGCGGTATCATGCGAGGGTCTGCCGTTTGTTTTTGAGAGACCACCGCGATGCTCGAAATTCTCCAGCCCCTGCCCGAAGACCCGTTGCTGGGCGTCATGGCCGCCTACCGCCGCGACCCGGACCCGCGCAAGGTGGACCTCGGTGTGGGTGTCTACAAGACGGAAGCCGGCGATACGCCCATTCCCGCTGCCATTACGGCGGCCATGGAGCGCTCCGCTGCTAGCCAGAAAACCAAGGTCTACGTGGGTCAGGGCGGCAACGAGCGCTTCAACCGCGCCATGCTGGAACTTGCGTTTGGTGCGGCCCATGCCGCCGTGCAGGATGGCCGCGCCGCTGCGCTGCAAGCTCCGGGAGGCTGCGGCGCGCTGCGTCTAGGTGCCGAGCTGGTCAACATCGCCCGTCCTGGTGCCACCCTGCACCTGAGCAACCCCACTTGGGCCAACCATGTGCCGCTGCTGAGCAACGCCGGTTTGAAGATTGCCACCTACCCGTATTTCGACCGCGCCACGGGCGGCGTGGATGCTGCGGCCATGCTGACGCATCTGGAAACGCTGCCGGCCGGCGACCTGGTGCTGCTGCACGGCTGCTGCCACAACCCCACGGGCGCGGATCTTTCGCGTGCGGAGTGGGATGCCGTGGCGGAAGTGCTGGCACGTCGCGGGCTCGTGCCGTTTGTCGATATTGCCTACCAGGGCTTGGGCGATGGCTTGGAGGCCGACGCCTATGGCGTGCGCCTGATGGCGGACCGCCTGCCCGAGGTCATCGTCGCGGTGTCCTGTTCCAAGAACTTCGGCCTGTACCGGGAACGCACTGGCGCCACGTTCGTCATTTCGCCCACGGCAGAGCGAACCGGCAACGCCATGGGCCAGCTGCGCAAGATTGCCCGCGGCATGTATTCCATGCCGCCGGACCACGGCGCAGAACTGGTGGCACTGGTGTGGGAAGACGCCGCCCTGCGTCAGCAGTGGATGGAAGAACTCGAGGCCATGCGCGTGCGCGTTGAAGAACTGCGCGGCCTGCTGGTCAGCGGGCTGAAGGCGCTGCGCGGGGATGTGGACTACAGCTTCGTCCAGCGGCAGAAGGGCATGTTCTCGTTGCTGCCGTTGAACACCACGCAAATCCAGCGCCTGCGCGACGAGCACCACATCTACATGCCCGGTGATGGCCGCATCAACGTGGCGGGCATTAGCCGCCGCAACGTCGAGTACGTGGCGCAGAGCCTCGCTGCCGTCATTTAATCGGCGCGCGCCAAAAGCGCTTTTCGGGCAGTAACTCGCTGTCTGAAAAGCGCTTTTTTTATTCAGCGGCTTGGCGGCATACTGCGGAGCATGCTGCCCGCCCCTGAAGCTTTGGAAGAATTGCTGGCCCGCCATGGCGCGCAGGCGTCCCCGTGGTTGCAGCGGCAGTTCGGCATCAGCCAGCCCAGTCTGTCGCGTGTGGTGGCGCGAGCGGTGGGCGAATTGCCGGCGCTGCGCCGCTTCGGCCGTGGCAAGAGCACGGTCTACGCTCTCGCTGGAGAGGCGGCGCCTGCGCCAGTCTGGCGTATTACTGAAACAGGCGAACGTCTGCTGCTCGGCGAACTCCATGCTTTGGTGCGCGGGCAGT
Source organism: uncultured Pseudomonadota bacterium (assembly GCA_903858165.1). GTDB lineage: Bacteria > Pseudomonadota > Gammaproteobacteria > Steroidobacterales > Steroidobacteraceae > CAIOHZ01. The sequence continues at coordinate 201 of CAIOHZ010000086.1, read as the reverse complement.
GGCTGTTTGCCCCGGCAGGGCTGGGTACCCCCACACTCACCGAAGGCCCGCCGCCATGGATGGCGGCTTTGCCGGGTTGCTTGGAGATGGGGGGCGGTCCGGCCACTGGTGGGAACCAGCCCCTGATAGGTGTGAGCGAGCTTGCTCGCGGCCGTCGGCAGCAAGCTGCCTCCCACAGGGGAAAACAGCAGCAAGCCGCGT
>CAIOHZ010000085.1 GCA_903858165.1 uncultured Pseudomonadota bacterium | reverse complement strand
TGGGTGCCATTTCTGCGCTCGATTCCGTGGCGGTGGTGAACTTGCTGGAGGAATGCGAGACCACCTTCGGGTTCATCGTGGCCGACGACGAGTTGTCCGCTGAAGTGTTCACGAGCGTGGGCACCTTGCTGGACTGGGTGGCGGCCCGCGCCACAGGGTCGCCTACGCAGTGACGATGGCACCCACCATGGGCCAGACCCACGCTGCTGCAGTAACCACGAGTGGCTGGGTCGCTGGCACTGCCGGTAGGCGTTGGCGAACGACTTGGCAGCGGGCGTTGTTGCCGCCTGCTTCAGGCCCGCATGGCCAAGAAGATGCAGCATTCCGTGGCACGGTGTTGTTCCTGCCTCCGTTTGGCGATGAACTGAACCATACGCGCCCACTGATGGCCGCAGCGGCGCAGGCTTTGGCGGCTACGGGCTGGACCGTCCAGTGCACAGACCCTTATGGCACGGGCGATAGTGACGGCGATTTCGCCGACGCGAGCCTGGCGAACTGGGCTGAAGATTTTGCTGCAGACGCAGCGGAAGCCGCGACGCGAGGGCCTTGGACCTTGTGGGCGGCGCGGCAAGGTTCACTGCTGTTGCCCGCGCTTTGGCAGGCTCTGCAACGGCGTGGTGTACCACTGCCGTTAGGCTTGGCTAGTTGGAACCCGGTAGTGCAGGGCAGTGCAGTGGTCACGCAGTGGTTGCGTTTGGCGGCTCTCGGCAGTGCGGGCTCTTTGGTCGGGAAAGGCGTCGAGAGTTTGCGTCGACAGTTGGCAGCGGGCCGGCCCGTAGACTGTGCCGGCTATCTTCTTTCTGCTGCGTTGGCGAATGAACTCGAGACGGTGCCGCAGTTGCCGTGCCCAGTAGTGGCCCGCGAATGGGATGCGGTAGCCAGTGGCGCGCGGCGCTTCTGGTTGCCTGCCGAGACGGACACGGATACCACCTTGGTGCCGCCACTCGTGGAGTGGCTGAATTCTTTGGTGCCGGAAAGCGATAGCGCGCAGCGGCAGTGTGCAAACACTTACGGGCTCATGAACGATAGCGAAGGCGCGGGCAAATACCCTAAATCTGGCGAGGCCGAGGCTACACCGCCCTGGCGGCTCGAATTGCCCGTCGGCGGTAGTGCTCGTTGCGGCGTGCTCTTTGTTGTCGGCGGGGCCCAGTATCGGGTGGGTGCCCATCGGCAGTTCGTTCGCTGGTCGCGTCGCTTCAATGCAGCCGGCTACGCCACCTGCCGCTTCGACCGTGCGGGTACGGGCGATGCTCCTGGTCGCCGCGCCGCGTTGGTAGATTGCGGCGCGGAGCTTCGGGCCACGTTGGAGTCTGCGGTAGCGACCACCGGCGTCAGTCGTTGGGTGGTGTTTGGCTTGTGCGACGGCGCCACCTTGGCGCTGTTGCACTTGGTTAACCACCCTGCAGTGGCAGGCCTGGTGGCGTTGAACCCTTGGACACCGGTGGCGGCCGCGGCGCAGTCGCAGGCGCTGGTGCGTGAATACTATGGACGGCAGTGGTTCAGTAGCGCCTTCTGGGGCCGCTTGCTGCGAGGCGAAGTGAACGTAGCGGCCGCCTTGCGTGAGTGGTGGCAACACCGAAAGGTAGCGCGCGGCACTAGCGAGCGCTCCAACGTGGACTTGTCTACCCGCGAGTGGGGCTCGGCCATGCCGGGGCTCGACACCGCCGAGGGCGGGTTGTCCAAGGCACTGCTGACGAAAGCCATGGCTTGTGCGGTGCCGGTGTTGTGGGGGCTTAGCGGCAACGACCGTACGGCGGCGGAGTTCCGCGCCATGGTGGCGGGCAGTGAACCGTGGCAAGCAGTGCTCGGCCGTGCCGAGGCCACGCGGCTGGAATTGCCGGAGGCAGACCACACGCTGTCGAAGACCACTGACCACGAGCAGTTCGGCGAAGCCGTGCTCGCGTGGCTTACTCGCGTGCTTTGAATTCCGCCGGCACGAGTTGGTGCCGGTCTAGCAGCTTGTAGAAGTCGGTGCGGTTGCGTCGCGCCAAGCGTGCGGCCTGGCTCACATTGCCGCCCGTAATCTGGAGAATTTGCACCAGATAGTTGCGCGTGAACTCGTCGCGGGCTTCGTCGAAGCTGGCCAAGCGCCCGGCAACGCCGCCGAGTGCCGCTTCCACTAATTCGGCCGGTATCACCTGAGTTTGTGCCATGGCGACGTTCTGCCGCACGATGGCTTGCAACTGGCGAACGTTCCCTGGCCATTCCGCCGTGGCCAGCAGTTCTACGGCCTCCGGCGCATACAGTCGGCGCACGCCCGTCTCGATAGCGACTTGCTCGAGGAAATGCCCCACCAGCAGGGGGATGTCTTCGCGACGGCGGGCGAGGGCAGGCACATCGATGTGCACCACGTTCAGTTTGTAGTACAGGTCTTCGCGGAACCGCCCGTGGGCTACCAGCTGCGCGAGATCGCGATGCGTGCCGCTGATGACGCGCACGTTGACGGTGACCGACTTGGTAGCGCCCAGTGCCATCACCTGATTTTCCTGCAGCACGCGTAGCAGGCGAACCTGCGTGGTGCCAGGCAGGTCGCTGACATCGTCCAGATACAAGGTGCCACCCTCCGCTGCTCGGAAGAGCCCGGGGTGGTCGCGCAGGGCGCCCGGGAAGGCGCCTTTCAGGTGGCCGAAGAGTTCCGACTCGACCACTTCGGTAGGCACCGAGGTGCAACTGAACGAGACATAGGGGGCCGCTTCGCGGTTGCTGGCGCGGTGGATGGCTCGCGCCACTTGTTCTTTGCCCGAACCGGGCTCGCCGGTGAGCAGGACGCGCGCATCGGTACCGGCGGCGAGGTGCGCCTGTGCCAGTTTCTGCTCCATGAGCGGGCTGCGCGTGACAATGCCACGCCGCCAGTCTTCATCGATGATGGCTTGGCCCGAAATCTTCAGCGCCTTCTGCACTTGGTCCAGCAGTTCTTGCTTTTCCACGGGCTTGGTCAGGAAGCTGAAGGCGCCACTCTGCGTGGCACGGACCGCATCTGGAATGGTGCCGTGGGCGGTGAGCAGGATGACCTTGAGACCCGGATAGCGCGACTGCAGTTCGCGCAGCAACGTGACGCCGTCCATGGGCTCCATGCGCAGGTCTGTGATGACGAGGTCGGGCCGGAAGCGCGCGGCGCTTTCCAGTGCGGCCGGGCCGCTGGCCACGGGTTCCACCTCGTAGTTTTCGGCGCGCAGACGAATAGTCAGGAGGCGCAGCAAGCCGGGGTCGTCATCGACGACCATGACCTTAGCCTTGCGTTTTTGGGTTTCCCGCCGGCTGGCCATCAGGGACGCTTCGCTGGACGCGAAGGTAACGGGAGGGCGCTGCTGCTTGGCAGGAGCGGTGTGTTGCCGCGTTCCAGTTCAAGTACGGCCTCGAGTTTTTTCTGCGCCTCATCTAGGGCGCGGCGCAGACGGTTGTTCTCGTCGAGCTCCTGCTGGAGGCGGCGGGTGAGGGCGGTGGTGCGCTCTCGGTCGCGCAGGGCACCTTCCGTTTGCAGGCGGAGGTTGTCCGACTGCAGCGTCAGGCGGGCGTCCACTTCTGTCAGCGCCAGATGCGCTAAGGCGAGCGGGCCGGACTGCAGACGGTCGCCACGGGCGACCAATTCCCCGAGGTGCCGCCGCGCGAGTTGCGGATCAGCGCCGGGCAGGCCAGGCGTGCCCAAGGCCAGCGCGTAACGCAGTTGCGCGTCGACGGTCGTCTGTTGTTCGTAAGCGAGTTTGGCAGCGGCAATGCGCTCGGCTTGTTCGGCTGGGCCGGCCAACCGCAGGCTTTCCAGCCAACCGAGCAGGGCTACGCTGCTTTCGGCATTGGAGGCCACAGGCGTGGCTGGCGAGGCTTGGCGGCCGAGTTTCGGCAGGGTGATATCGCAGCCGCTCAGGCCGAGGACAGCCGCCGCCAGCCACGGTGCGAACAGGCGCAGTGGCAACCTTGAGGCCGACGAAGGCTTACGACGGGTCACGAAGGTTTTCATCTGGTTCGAGTTTACGCGAAGGCTCGCTGCGCATAGGTAGGTAAATCCGAAAGTGTGCGCCAGTGAACTCCCCGTCCACCAACTGGATAGTACCGCCATGCGCTTTCACGAAGTCCATGACGACCGACAGACCGATGCCCGTGCCGGGTACGTGGCCGCCTGGAGGTTTGGCGCCGGTGTAGAAGGCCTCGAAGATGCGCGCGCGGTCCGCTTCGGCAATACCCGGGCCGGAGTCG
>CAIOHZ010000084.1 GCA_903858165.1 uncultured Pseudomonadota bacterium | reverse complement strand
CGTTCCCCGTTCAATTCGCCGAAAAGAGTCTTTCCGGTTCCGTGGGTCGACGGCGTGATGTCGCCATTCGGCGACTGCGTCACGAGGAACTGCGTCACGCCGCCAAGCACCCGTCCGATGCCGAGACGCTCGCCCAACACCTCGAGGTGTTTGATGCCGTTCAGGAATGGGAGGGCTGCGCCCCCGGGGGCCAAAGCAGTTGCGAAATCGTCGATGGCTGCACCGAGGTCGTAGGCCTTGCAGGTGAGCAATGCGACGTCGTAACGACCTTCTATCGCGCCAGCCTGAACGGTCTTGACCGGTGTTCGAAACTCGCCGTCTGGAAACCGGATGACCAAGCCGTTTTCTGCGAGCTTGGCCGCGCGCTGAGGGCGGACCAAGAAGCTGACGTCGGCGCCGCCACGCATCAGCACACCGCCGTAATAGCCGCCCAGTGCGCCAGCCCCGATGACGAGAAATCGCATGAAGTTCTCCGTGCGCCGGTCAAAACCGGCAAGGTGTTGTGAATGAAAGTTTCATACGTTGAAGGCTTAGCCAGCTACGGCGGCCCCGAGTCATGCGTGTACATCCGTGAGGGTGTGGGCGAAGCGTTGACAGGGGGACGTGCAGGCCGGGTATTGAGCTGCGTAATCCATGCCCCGGGCCGCAAGGCCTGGGACGTCCGGGGTGCCGAGGTGGTGGAGACACACCGAAGGCCACACCGTGGCTGCCGCATTGGCGAGGCAGGCACGGACCCCGCGCAGTCAGAGACCCCGCGCATGCGCGCAAGCACCTTGTTCGGGAACCGGGAGATCCCGCGTCCTTCTGTGGAGCGCCGCGAGGCGATTGCCACAGAGCGCATCGTGAAGCCTTCGGGCGTACGACGATGAGCCACGGACGCGGGAAGTCGGATCGCGGCGTAGTACCGAAGAAGCTGCCGAACAAGGCCGTGGGTGCAATCCCTGCGGCGGCGGAGGTGGTGGAGGGAAGGCTGCGAGCCAAGGGCAATGCCATCACGGCGCGCATGTCCCGGAGAACCAGCCGGGTCTATGACGTGGGAACAGCGCTTGATGGCATACGACAGGCGGCAAGAGGCCGTCGTGGTGCGAGGTTCGACAACTTGCTGCATCACATCTACGCGGTCGAACGCCTGCGGGCGGCTTACCTCGCGGTCAAACGCGACGCGGCCGCCGGGGTGGACGGCCAGACTTGGGCTGGGTACGGGCAGGACTTGGAGGGCAACCTTCTGGACCTGTCGGACCGGCTGGCACGAGGGGGGTATCGACCCCAGCCTGTGAAGAGGGTGTACATCGACAAGGCCGACGGGAGTAAGCGCCCCCTGGGCGTGCCCGCGCTGGAGGACAAGATTGTCCAGAGAGCGACGGCCGAAGTCCTGAATGCCATCTACGAACAGGATTTCCTCGGGTTCAGCTACGGCTTCAGGCCGGGGAAGAGCGCGCACAACGCGCTGGACGCCGTGGCGGTGGGTGTGTGGAGCAAGAAGGTGGGCTGGATACTCGATGCGGACATAGCCAAGTTTTTCGACACGATCGAACACGACTGGCTGGTGAAGTTCATCGAGCACCGCGTGGCTGATGCGCGCGTAGTGCGGCTGATCAAGAAATGGCTGCACGCGGGCGTTTTGGAGGACGGCCGGTTGACGCAGAGTGAACTGGGTACGGTGCAAGGCGGCAGCATCAGTCCGCTGCTGGCCAACATCTACCTGCACTACGCGTTTGACCTGTGGGTAGAGCAATGGCGGGGGCGCCATGCCCGAGGCGACGTGATCGCGGTGCGGTATGCCGACGATTGGGTTGCCGGGTTCCAGTACCGGGACGACGCCGAGCGCTTCCAGCGTGCGGTGGCACAACGACTGGGCCAGTTCGGGTTGAAACTGCACCCCGAGAAGACGCGGCTGATCGAGTTCGGGCGCTTTGCCCGGGACAACCGACGCCGCAAGGGACAAGGCAAACCAGACACCTTCGACTTCTTGGGTTTTACGCATTGCTGCGGCAAGACCCGCAAAGGCAAGTTCATGGTGTTGCGGATCACCAGCGGCAAGCGCCTGCGGGCGAAGTTGCTGGCGGTCAAGACGGAGTTGAGAAAGCGCATGCACCAGCCCATTGCCGAGCAGGGGAAATACCTGCACGCGGTGGTGGCCGGGCATGGCCGCTACTTCGCCGTGCCCTGCAACGGGGCACGTGTGCAGGCCTTCAGATTCCAGGTGGGCAGGTTGTGGCATCGCACGCTGTGCCGCCGCAGCCAGGCCAAACACATGAGTTGGAAGCGCATGCACAAGATCGTCGCTCACTGGTTGCCATCCCCTCGCATTTGCCACCCTTACCCGAACCAGCGTCTGATCGTCACGACCCAAGGCAGGAGCCGTATGCGGTAGCACTGCACGTACGGATCTGTGGAGGGGGTGCTGGGTGACTGGCATTCCTACTCCGACTGGAATGTGTTCTGGGTCGGAAGAGAGCTGTCCCTGCTTGCGCAGGGGGCAGGGAACCCGAGGCTGCGGTGCGACCTCGGGTGGAACGGTCACTTCATCT
>CAIOHZ010000083.1 GCA_903858165.1 uncultured Pseudomonadota bacterium | reverse complement strand
GGGCTTCAGGCGGCCCCGCTGCAGGCTGCGGCGTGGCGGTATGCGTGGTCGGCACCATCGGCCAGTCCGGGTCCACGGTTTGCGGCGTGCGCGCTTGGGCGGTGGGGCCCAGCAGCAGCCCCACCAGAAGGGCAGGTGCGAGCTTCATCCGCGGAACCGGTTCTTCCACTCGCGCAGGGCCGCAAGCGTAGCGATGTCTTTGTGGTCGGCAGTGGCCGCACCGGCCTCGCTAGGCGCGAGGCCCGCTTCCCCCGCAAAGACTGCCGCGGCTGTGCGGACTGCGGGTACGGTGGTGCGCAAGAACGGGTTGATGGCGCGTTCGCGTGCCACGGTGGTGGGCACGGTGGCCTGGCCGGCCGCGCGCAACGCTGCAACTTCGGCGGCGTACGCCACCAGCGCCGCGTTGTCCGGCTCCACCGCCAAGGCAAAGCGCAGGTTCGAGGCGGTGTACTCGTGTGCGCAGTACACCTGCGTTTCGGGCGGTAGCGCCGCCAGCGCGCCGAGCGACGCATGCATTTGTGCCGGTGTGCCTTCGAACAGCCTGCCGCAGCCGCCGCTGAACAGGGTGTCGCCACAGAACACGGCGCCATGGCCGGCGTAGGCAATGTGTCCGCGCGTGTGGCCGGGCACCGCCAGCACCGCGAAGGAAAGGCCCAGCGCGGGTAACTCGACCCGGTCGCCGCCTTGCACCGGGTGGGTAATGCCCTCGATGTCTTCGTTGCCGGGCCCAAACACGGGCAGCGGGCCTGCAGGGGGGAGTTCGCTCCCGAGATTCCCGTGCAAGCCATGCGCTGCCACCAGCGCGTGCACGCCGCCGATGTGATCACCATGGTGGTGCGTGACCAGAATGCCCGCCAGAACAAGGCCTTGCGCCTGCAACGCTGCTTTCACGGCAGTGGCATCGCCCGGGTCGACCACTATTACTTGCTGTGGGTCCACGGGCGAATGGACCAGCCACAGGTAGTTGTCGTCGAAGGCGGGCACGGTGGTAACAGCGAGTTTCGGCATCCGGCTATTAAACCCGCTTTCGCCCGCCCCGCGCCACCCGCTATCCTGCACGCATGTCCGAGACCACTCCCGTCTTTACCCCCACGGCCGCGCCCGCTGCCACCTGGTTCCAGTCGCCCTTAGGCGCCTTGCTGGAACGGCAGGAGGCGGGCGTGTTGCTGCCTGCGCTGGAAGGCGCTGTGGGGCTGCACGCACTGCAGGTGGGGGCTTGGGGTGAGCGTGGCGACTGGCTGGCGGCCTGCCGTGCCCAGCGGCGTACGCTGCTGGCTGCGGTTGGTACCTACTGCGGCCCGCACGTGGTGGGTGAACTCGACCAGTGGCCGGTGCAGTCCGATATGGTGGATACGGTGCTGCTACCGCATACGCTGGACTTCGCCGCGGACCCCCACGCCATTGTCCGCGAGGCCGTGCGTGTGCTGGTGGGCGAAGGGCAACTGCTGGTGCTGGGCTTCGCGCCGTTGGGGACCTGGCACCAAGCGGGCCGCCTGCGTCGCGAGCCGCTGCCCACCCAGGGCGCGCGCCCCATTGGCGCTTGGCAACTGCGTGACTGGTTGCGCGTGCTGGGGTGCGAAACGGTGGCAGTGCGCCACTGCGTGGGCGGTTTGCCTGCAGCACGCATGATGGGCGGGCGGCTGGAAACGCTGCTGGCAAATGCCGGCCCGCGCTATTGGCCCTGGGCTTGCGGCGCTTACCTTTTGCAGGCCCGCAAGCAAGTGCCCTCGATGACCGCCATCCGTCTGCGCTGGCAGCGTCGGCCGTCGCTCATTCGCGGCAGCGAGATGGCCAGCGATGGGCGGCCGCAGGCTGTCTCACCCCAGGCCTCTGCCGCATGCAGCGGCGCGCCTGCTCGCGCCCCTACCTCCGCTGGAACCCCTGAATGAGCACTCCTTCTGACGTCACCATCTACACCGACGGCGCTTGTAAGGGCAACCCGGGCCCGGGCGGGTGGGGGGCTTTGATGGTGGCGCACACGCCCACGGGGCCGAAGGAGCGCGAACTGTGCGGTGGCGAGAATCCGACCACCAACAACCGCATGGAGCTGACGGCCGCCATTGAGGCGCTGAAGGCCTTGAAGCGCCATTGCGTGGTGGACGTTTATACGGACTCGCAATACGTGCGCCAGGGCATCACGGAATGGCTGGCTGGTTGGAAGCGCAAGCATTGGAAGACGGCGAGTGGTTCGCCCGTGAAGAACCAAGACCTGTGGGAAGCCTTGGATGCCGCCGTGCAAGCCCACGAAGTGCGTTGGCACTGGGTGAAGGGCCATGCGGGCCACCCGGGCAATGAACGCGCCGATGGCCTCGCGAACTTGGGTATTACCAAGTCGCGCTAAACTCGCCGCATGCGCCAGATTATCCTCGACACCGAAACCACAGGCCTAGAAGCCGCCGCTGGCCATCGGGTTATTGAAATAGGCCTCGTGGAGATGGTGAACCGCCGCCCCACCGGCCGCGTGTTCCACCGCTACCTGAACCCGGAACGCGCGGTGGATGAGGCGGCGCAGAAGGTCCACGGCCTTACCGACCAGTTCCTGAAGGACCAGCCGAAATTCGCGGCGGTAGCGGAAGAATTTCTGCAATTCGTGGCTGGGGCGGAACTGCTGGCGCACAACGCGGCCTTCGACATGGGCTTCTTGGAGGCGGAACTGGCGCGACTGCAGCCGGCGCCTAGCCCGCTGTCTAGCCTGTGCAAGGTGGTAGACACACTGAAGCTGGCCAAGCAGAACCACCCGGGCCAGCGCAATTCTTTGGACGCGCTGTGCAAGCGCTATGGCGTGGATAACTCCAACCGCGACCTGCACGGCGCCTTGCTAGACGCACGCTTGCTGGCGGAGGTGTACCTCGCCATGACGGGCGGGCAGAGCAGTCTGGGCCTTGACGCCGCGGGCAGCCAAAAGGGCAGTGCGGGTGGTGCCGAAGTGCGGCGCGAACGCCGCGAACCGGTGACGGTGTTGGTAGTCGAACCGACAGCCGAGGAGTGGGCGGAGCATAAAGCGGCTTGTGCACGGAT
>CAIOHZ010000082.1 GCA_903858165.1 uncultured Pseudomonadota bacterium | reverse complement strand
TCCAGCACACGGCCCATGTCGCGGTGCTCGGTGATGTCATCGCCCGGACCGAGCAAGGCAATCTGCGCATTCACCACGCGGCCGGGGCCATAGAAACTGCCAATACGCGTGGCGATGGGCTCGAAGGCGTCCGCCAAGGCACTCCAGCCGCCCATGGCGTTGGTAGGGTGGTACGGGCTGCCGATGGTCATCAACAGATAGATGGCGCGGGTTTTGCGTTCCGGCGCCACGCGCTGTTTGAATGTCCGGTCGGCGTCCCAGAGGTCTTCCGGTTGCTGGTTCAGCACTTCCCTGAACCGGCTAATGTCGACGGGCCCAAGATGCCGCATGGTGACATCGCACTTCATCTTGTTCGCTCCCGACAGCCATGGCGCGGCGAAACGCCGACCGGAACCTTCCAGACCTACAATGCTACCAAAGCCCTTTTTCCACAGACAGGGTTCCGCCGGGCTATATTGCGCCCGCGGCGTCGCAGCCGCGAGGACCGTCGCCAGGACCACCGCATGAACACCAACGACCCGCGAACCCAACTGGCCGCTGCCCACCGTGCACTGACGCAAGGCGACCGCGCCAGCGCCGCGCAGCAGGCGGAGCAGATGCTGCAGCTTTACCCGCGCTGGCCACCGGCCGTGCATCTGGCCGGCTTGGTGGCCCGTGCCAATGGCGACATTTCCCGCGCCGAAGACTTGCTGCGACGTTCGCTCCAAATGCCCGGGGTCACCGGCCAACTGCGCGCCGAATACGCCAACAACCTCGGCAACTTGTTGCGCACAGCGGGCTACCCCGCGCCCGCGGAAGCCGCGTACCGCGAGGCCGTAGCGGCTTACGACCTGCCGCAAGCGCGTATCGGGCTGGCGCGCGTGTTTCTGGACACCGACCGGCCGGAAGACGCCGCGGCGGTGCTGGCCCGCATTCCGCCGGACACCGCCAGTGCCAACGTCTACCTGCTACTGGCCGAGGCACTGGCCCAAACCGGGCAAGACACCGCCGCCCTGCGCGTCCTCCAGCAGGCTGGTCAACACGCTGGCCAACAGGCGCTGGACGAGCCGGCCTTCCGGTTGTCGATGGCGGCACGGCTGGACAGTCTCGGCCGGCACCCAGAGGCCGAAGCCGAGCTGGCGCCCTTGCTGCGCGGCCCGGAGGAAGCGGCAGCACGTCTTGCTTTGGCCGAACTTTATACGGCGCGCCGCGAGTGGGAACGGGCGCTGCAGGTGCTGGAGGAGGGCCTACCGCGCTTCCCGAACCACCCACAACTGCTAACGCGGCAAGCCTCACTGGCGTGGATGCTGGGCCACGGGGCCAACTTCTCGAAAGGCTTGCAGCTAGCACTCGCGCGTCGGCCGCAGGACGCGGCGCTGCGCTTGGCGCTGGCCACCAGCCTCGGCAACGCCGGCTTCGAGGCAGAGAGCGAGAACGTCTTGCGCGAAGGCCTGAAGCTGCAACCTGACAGCCCCTTGTTCAACGCCCTGCTCGCCTTGCGGTATGCCGAGACCGCGCGGCTCGATGAAGCGCGGCCGGCAGTAACGCGCGCACTCGCCGCGGCACCAGAGACGGAGATGGTTCGCGAGCAGGCCGCCATTGTGGCTTTGGTGGGCGGCGAGGTACCGGCAGCTCTCGCGCATACCGGGTGGCTTGTCGACCGCCGTCCACTCGGGCAATTCGCTTGGGCCTTGCGGGTGTTGGCGCTGCGCCTCGCGGGCAATAGCGAATGGGAGCGTTACGCGCACCCGGACCAGGTCTGCCACACCAGCACGCTGGCGCCGCCGCCCGGCTACGCGAGCATCGCGGAATTCAACGTGGCACTGGCAGAGCGCTTGCGCGAACGGCACACGCTGACGGCCCACCCCTTGGTGAACTCCGTCCGCGGCGGCACGCAGGTGGAGATACACCCGGGCGCCGAAACGGACCCGGTGCTACGCGCCTTCCTTGAAGCGATTCGTGGGCCCATCGGCGAGTACATCGCGGCCATGCCGCAAGACGACACGCACCCGTTGTACCGCCGTAAGCGTTCCGGGCTGCGTTACAGCGGTTGTTGGACCGTACGCTTGCGCGGCGGCAGCGGGCGCCATGTGAGCCACATGCACCCGAAGGGGTGGATTAGTTCGGCGTACTACGTGACCGTGCCGCCGGAAATTCCGGCGAGCGATACGCGCGCCGGGTGGCTTTCCTTCGGGCGACCGCCCTAC
>CAIOHZ010000081.1 GCA_903858165.1 uncultured Pseudomonadota bacterium | reverse complement strand
GCATCTACGTGAAGCCCTTGCTGCAACTCCTCAAGGAGTTCGAGGTGCATGGCTTGGCGCACGTCACCGGTGGTGGCATCACCGACAACCTGCCGCGTGTCATTCCGGAGGGTCTCGGCATCGTGCTAGAAAAGCGCGCACTGGAACTGCCGCCCGTGTTCCGTTGGCTGCAGCAGGCAGCGGGTGTGGACGACGCGGAGATGTACCGCACCTTCAACTGCGGTATCGGCATGACGGTGCACGTAGCCCCGGCTGATGCCGACGCCGTCATGGCTCGCCTCCGCGAATTGGGCGAAGCCCCTCGACTGCTCGGCGAGGTCCGCGCTGGAGACGAAGGTGTCCGTTACGCCTGAAGCCGCAACTCCTGCCCTGCCACGCTTGGCCGTGGTGCTGTCGGGGCGCGGCAGCACGTTTCGCGCCCTGCACGACGCCGTGCTGGCCGGCGAAGTACCCGCTACTCTTTGCGGCGTGTTCTCCGACAAGGTAGACGCCTACGGCCTCGAGATTGCGCGTGAGCGCGCACTGCCCGCACAGGCTTTGTCGCCCCGCAGCTTCGGCTCGCGCGAAGCTTTCGACAACGCTTTCGGCGACCTTATCGCGGCCAGCGCACCCGACTGGATTTTGTTGGCCGGCTACATGCGCCTACTTACGCCCACCTTCTGCGAGCGCTTCGCCGGCCGCCTGCTGAACATCCACCCCTCGCTGCTGCCGCTTTACCCGGGCCTGCACACCTACGAACGCGCTCTGGCCGATGGCTGCACCGAACACGGCAGTACGGTACATTTCGTCACCGCCGAACTGGATGGCGGCCCGCGCATTGCCCAAGTGAGCGTACCCGTAGTGGCCGGAGATTCCGTGGATAGCCTTTCAGCGCGCGTTCAGGCGGCAGAACGCAAACTCTACCCGACGGTGGCGCGCTGGGCGGCACAAGGGCGGCTAGCCTGGCACGACAGCCACCCGCGTTTCGACGGCGCACCACTACAAGAACCGCTGGTGGTCGCGGCACCCTGAAAACCGGTGCCCGAACGCAGGCTATCGGGAGGACGTTCATGACCTTGCCCGCTCCAAACCCGCTGCGCTCCAAACCGCACAGGCAATCTTGCCGTCACACGCTACTCGCGCGCCTGTATGCGTTAGGAAGCTCCAACCTACCGGTCTCTATTCTGGGGGCGTCCCTCTGCGGGTTAGCATTCCTTGGCATCTCGTCGAGTGCCACCGCAGCGCAGCCACCACCCGCCGCCTCGACCGCAGCCACGGCAACGCCGAACGCCACCTTGCCTGTCACCAACGGCAAAACCTTTACACCCCACACAGCTCGCTATGCTGTGCGATATCGCGGCATCGATGCCGGAACCAGCGAGATTCGCCTCGAGTCCCTAGCCGGCGAGGGCGAACCGCGGTATCGCTTCACCAACCGGTCCACACCCCAGGGCCTTGCCGCGCTGTTTCTGCCAGGCGTCATCGCCCAACGCACCACCTTCAGCATCGCTGGCGATGGCCTGCGACCGCATGAATACAGCTTGGACGATGGCGGCAAGTCCACCGCACGAGATGTCCGACTAACGTTCGACTGGGCCCGCAACCGAGTGACTGGCGTGGCCGAGAACCAAAGCGTTGATTTACCGCTGGTGCCGGGTATGCAAGACGCCTTGACGGTCGGGTTACAAGTTCGGTGGCTATTGCAGCAGGGCCGCGCACCGCAGCGACTGGTGATGGTGGAAAAGGCCACAGCGAAGGACTACGACTACGCCTTCGAAGGACGCGAACGCTTGCAGACGGCGCTAGGCCCGGTAGATGCATTGGTATGGAGTTCGCGCCGCCCGGGTTCAAACCGCGTAACGCGCACGTGGTATGCGCCGGCCTTCGGCTATGTGGCGGTGAAAGCCGAGCAAGTAGCCGGCAACAAGCCACTGATGTCGTTCAGCGTTCTGTCTTGGCAACTGCTGCCTTAGCAGTTGCCAGACACCGCCAACCGGTTCAGGTCTTGGGTAACGTAACGCCAATCTGGCCTTGGTACTTGCCACCGCGGTCCGCGTAACTGGTGCCACAGACTTCATCGCTCTCGAAGAACAGCATCTGTGCCACACCTTCGTTGGCATAGATTTTTGCCGGCAACGGCGTGGTGTTCGAGAACTCGAGTGTCACGTGGCCTTCCCACTCCGGCTCGAGCGGCGTGACATTCACGATGATTCCGCAGCGCGCGTAAGTGCTCTTGCCAAGACAAACCGTGAGCACACTGCGTGGAATGCGGAAATACTCCACCGTGCGCGCCAGCGCAAAGCTATTGGGCGGAATGATACAAACATCCGCCTCCACATCGACGAAGCTCTGCGGGTCGAAGGACTTCGGGTCGACGATGGTGCTGTTGATGTTCGTGAAGATCTTGAACTCGCGCGAGCAACGCACGTCGTAGCCATAGCTGGAAGTGCCATACGACACAATCTTCTGGCCGTTGACACTGCGCACTTGCCCAGGCTCAAACGGCTCGATCATGCCTTGCTGCTCGGCCATACGCCGAATCCAGTGGTCTGCCTTAATGCTCATCGCTCACTCCCTCGTGCCGCCGCCAGCCCCTTGCCGGCGCAGCGCTGCTTTTTCAGGTGTCGTCGGCGGTAATGACCGGACCGGCCGGAGCCGTGCGCAGGGCCAGTTCCGCTACCGCACGCCGCGCGGCAGCATGGTAAAGCACGGCCACCGGCCCTTCCGGGTCAGCGGCGACCGTCGGGCAACCCGCATCCGCATCCTCGCGAATGCGCCGATGCAACGGGAGGCGCCCCAGTAAAGGCACGTGATAGTCGGCCGCCATGCGTTCCCCACCACCCTCGCCAAACACCGCCTCGGCATGGCCGCACTGGCTGCACGTGTGCACCGCCATGTTCTCGACGATACCGAGCACGGGCACCTGCACTTTCTCGAACATCTTCAAGCCCTTGCGGGCATCGAGGAGTGCAATGTCCTGCGGCGTAGTGACGATGATGGCGCCACTGACGGGCACTCGCTGGGCCAAGGTCAGCTGAATGTCACCTGTGCCCGGCGGCATGTCCACCAGCAGATAATCCAGCTCTGCCCAACGCGTGTCACTGAGCAACTGCGTGAGCGCCTGCGTCACCATAGGACCACGCCACACCATGGGCTGTTCGGCGTCTATCAGGAACCCTATCGAGATCGCTTCGATGCCATGTGCGCGCAACGGGTCAAAGGACTTGCCGTCACGGGAAAGTGGACGTTCACCTTGCAAGCCCAGCAGCAACGGCACGCTTGGCCCGTAGATATCCGCATCCAGCAAGCCAACCCGCGCGCCTTGGGCAGCCAGCGCGAGCGCGAGATTGACGGCGACCGTGCTCTTGCCAACCCCGCCCTTCCCCGAAGCCACCGCGATGACGTTGCGGATGCCAGGCAGCGGCGATAGTTGGCCTTGTACGGCGCCGGTGGGAATATGGGCTGACAATTCCAAGGTAATCGCCGTGGGCTCAACCCCCAGCGCTGCAGCCACTACCGGCAACAAAGCAGCCGCATGGCCGCCGGCAGGACCGCCCACCGGGAATGGCAGTTGCACCGCCACCCGCCAACCTGCACCGGCAGGCGCAACGCGGACCGCACCCAAGGCACCCAACGGAACCCCTACCACCGGATCGAGGCAGGCAGCGGCACGGTCGCTCAACTCGCTGTTCAGAGCGGCGCGGGCTTCCGGAGAATTGGCAGCAAACATGGTGGGGGTGGTGCTCGTGGCGGGACAGGAGAAAACGGGGCCGGAAAATCCGGATAACGGCGCGGAAAACTTGGCGACGACAGCCCCTGCCGAGACCCCTTCCCGCAGCGCGACATGATACCGGATTCCGCGACCCAACCTACTGATTCGACGAGGGTTGACGGCTACACGCTGTGGCATAATGACGAGGATGGGGCTTTTCACTTCTATGCGTGCGGACCGGTTGCTGACAACCGTTCGCGAAGCGAGCGATCCGGGGCGTCCGGAAGTTCGCGTTGCGCTATCCAAATTGACCGCTTTGGGGTCGTCCGTGGTGCCCTTGGTCATCGCCGAACTCGCACGGAGCGAGAAGAAAGCCACCCTCGCGTTCGTGGACGTACTGGCCCAGCTGGCAGACGCCCGCAGCTTTCCTGAATTCCTCAAGGGTCTATGCGACCCCAACCCCCGCGTGGTGGCCGGAGTGGCCTGGGCACTGGCTGGTGCCAGAAACGTTCCGCCGGCGAACCTCCTCGGCCTGCTCCAATCGCCCGAGCTGCCCCGCACGCAAGTGATGGAAATCATCAACGCCCATCGCGCCCGGCTTACCGTACGCGACCTGTTGCAGGCGGCCTATCAACAGGAAGCAACGAACCGTAGCGCCTTGTTCCGCATCATCGGCGAGATCATGGACGTCTCGGCGCTGCCCGATTTGCTGGCACGCATCGATGGTAAAGATCCCGTCGCGCGGCTCAACATCATTCAGTTGGTCGCGCGCTTCGATGACCCCCTCGTCCGCACCGCGCTGCAAACGCAGTTGCGGGACACGAACCGCCTCATCCGCGGCGCAGCCCTGAACGCCATCGCACAAATGACCGGTCCGGTCGACGTGGCGATCATCGCCCGGCTCCTTCGCGACTCGGACATGGAGGTACAGAACCGTGCGGTGGAAGTCCTCATCCGCGCCCACGATCCGGGCGTCGTCCCCTACCTCGTGGAAGTGCTGAAAGACGAGAACGAGTATGCCCGGCGTGCCGCCGTGGAGGTACTGAACGAAGTCGGTGACGCCGCTTCCGTGAAGTTCCTGCTCGATGCCATCAAGGATGCGGACTGGTGGGTACGCTCACGGGCCGCTGACGCACTCGCCAAGATTGGTGGGCCGCGCGTGCTGCAGGCGGTTCTCCAATTGGTGCGCGACCAGGACGGTGATGTACGCCGTGCCGCTATCGAAATTCTGAACCAGACCAAAGACACCCGCGCGGTCGACAGCCTCATCGAGGCGACGAACGACAGCGACTGGTGGGTCAGCGAACGCGCGGTGGACGCACTGGGGGAGATTGGTAACCGCAAGGCCGTGCCGCGCCTGCTGGAAATGCTTCGCGGCGAGCCTCGCAGCATTCCCACTGCGCTGCGCGCCCTCGGCAAGCTCGGCGACCCTCAGGCCCTGCAAGCGGTCGTCGAGCAATTCCTGCACGCAGAGCCTTCCGTGCGCGCGGAAGCAGTCACCGCAGCAGTAAGGCTCGTCGACGACAGCAACGCCGAAACCGTTCGACAAACTATCCGACAGCTGGCGGTGGAAACCAGCGATGTTGCTTTGCATAACGCCGCTCTCAGCGCCATCGAGGCGATCGAAGCACGCTTCTCACCGAGCATGGTCATGGCGGCACAGCATGCACGCCTGCTGCAAGAACCGGCTCACACCCTGCTGGACGAAACCACCGGACAAGTCCATCTGCCCGGCAGTCCGAGCCAAGTACTGGCGGCCACCGGTATCGGGCAACTGACCGCCACAGGCGTCGGGCGTCTATCTGCCACCGCGGTCGGCACCCTCGCCGGTACCTCGGCCGGCACGGTGGGTGGTACCCAAGGTGGCGCGGGTGGCGGGCTCAACCAGAACCCGCCCATTGCAGCCGGCACGCCGCGCCTCGACATTAGCGAACTGCAGCCGGGCGAGATCATCGAAGGACGCTACAAGTACCTCGAGAAGATCGGCAAGGGCGCCTTCGGTACCGTGCTGCTGATGGAAGATACGGTGGTCGACGAACGACTCATCTTGAAGTTCCTGAATGCCAACGTCGCGCAGGACGAGGAAGTACTCAAGCGCTTCGTCCACGAACTGCGCTACTCGCGCAAGATCACGCACCGCAACGTCATTCGCATCTACGACTTCATCGCCTTGCAAGGGCTGTATGCCATCTCGATGGAGTACTTCCCCAGCCACACGTTGTCTATGGAACTGCGCGAGGACAAGCCACTGGCGCTGCACCGCGCCTTGCAGTTCGGCATCGACATTGCCAGCGGCATGGCTGTGGCGCACCAAGTGGGTATCATCCACCGCGATCTCAAGCCCGCTAACGTCCTCATCAACGATGAGGACTTGCTTAAGATTGTGGACTTCGGCGTTGCCGCCGCGCAACGTGATACGGACACCGCTCTCACCAAAACCGGCTATGTCATCGGTTCGCCGAAGTACATGGCGCCGGAACAAATTCTCGGCAAAAAAGTTGACCCACGTTCGGACGTGTATTCACTTGGCGTCATCCTTTACGAAATGCTTACCGGCATTCCGCCATACAGCCGCGGCGACCACATGTCCGTCATGTACCAGCATGTGCAAGGTAAGGCGACAGTGCCCGGCGAAATCAATCGCGATCTGCCCGCAGGGCTCTCGGATCTGGTGATGCAGGCGATGGCAGTGGATAAAACCCGCCGCTTCCAAACCATGGACGAGTTGCGCTTGGCCCTAGCCGCTTTCCTGCCGGGAACCTGACCCATGCCCCGCATCGACGCCTTCCTGAAGCTTGGACGGGCACAAGGCGCCTCGGACATTCACCTCGCCGTGGGCGTTCCTCCCATGCTGCGTCTCTCTGGAGACCTGTTACCGGTGCGGTTCCGTGACCTGGGCCCTGCCGAACTGGAAGGCTATATCGCTGAAATTCTCACGCCAAACCTAGTGACACAGTTTCGCCAAGGCCTCGACCTCGACTTTTCGTATGTCGCCGAAGATGGCACGCGTTATCGCGCCAATGTGTTCCGCAAGGATACGGGCGTCGGTGCAGTGTTCCGCGCCATCCCGGACACCACCCCGCTACTCGCGGACCTAGGTCTGCCACCGGTAGTCACCAGCCTGCTGGATAATCATCAGGGCATGATCCTCGTCACCGGTGCCACAGGCACCGGTAAAAGCACCACGCTCGCCGCGATGATCGACCACCTGAACCGTACGCGGCGGGTCAACATCATCTCCCTCGAAGACCCGATCGAGTTCGTTCACCGCAGCCAGCAGTCACAAGTGGTGCAGCGTGAACTCCACACCCACGTACCCACGTTCGCCGATGGTGTTCGTGCCGCGATGCGCGAAGACCCTGATGTCATCCTTGTCGGTGAAATGCGCGACGCCGATACCATCCGCATGGCGATGACCGCCGCCGAGACGGGGCATCTGGTGTTCGGCACCCTACACACCACCAGTGCCACCAAGACCGTCGACCGCATCCTCGATGCCTTACCTATCGAGGAACGCGAGCAAACCAAGGCCTTCCTCGGCCAGAGCCTCATTGCTGTCATCACGCAAGTGCTGGTGAAGAGGCCGGACGGCAAGGGCCGCCGTGCCATCGTCGAAACGCTCGTCATGACGCGCGCCATCGCCAAACTCATTCAGACGGACCAGACCTTCCAATTGCCGGCGCAATTGCAGACCGGACGCGACCTTGGCATGCAGACGCTGGACCAGGCCTTGAACGCGGCCTTGCAGGCCAAGGAAATCGACCCGGACGATGCCTACCACTACGCTACCGACAAGAAGTCCTTCGCGCGCTTCGTGACGGACCCGTCGTTGGTGCCGAAGTTCGAGACGGCAGGCTAAGGAGACGCGCATGGCACGCATCGACGAGTACTTGCTGGAAGTGCTGAAGCGCAACGGCTCCGACCTGCATTTCATGGCCGGCGATCCGCCACGACTTCGCCAATATGGCGAACTGCAACCCTTAGCTGCCGAGACCCTGCAGCCGCAAGCCGTGCAGGAAATGCTGCTCGAGATCATGCCCAAGCGCGCGCAGGACCGTCTGGACAAGCGCGACGGCGCCGATTTCGCGCATTCCATTCCGGACGTCGCGCGCTTTCGCGTGAACGTGCTGCGCCATCTGGGGGGACTCGGTGCGGTGTTCCGCGTCATTCCCAGCCGCACCAAGACCTTGGACGAACTGGCCATGCCAGACGCCGTGCGCGCGCTGTGCAAGTCCTCCAACGGCCTCATTTTGGTCACGGGCAAGACCGGCAGTGGCAAGAGCACCACGCTCGCCGCGATGGTGGACGACATCAATGCACGGACGAAAGGCCATATCCTCACCATCGAGGACCCCATCGAATTCGTGCACCAGCGCAAAGGCTGTCTCATCAGCCAACGCGAAGTGGGAGTGCATTCACCCTCGTTCGCTTCCGCCGTTCATGGTGCGCTACGCGAGGACCCGGACGTCATCCTCGTCGGCGAAATGCGCGACTTGGAGACCATCAGCATCGCGGTCACGGCGGCGGAAACGGGCATCCTCGTGATGGGCACGCTGCATACCAACGGCGCTGCGCCCACCATCGACCGCATCATCAACGCCTTTCCAGCTGACAAGCAAGGGCAAGTGCGAGCCATGCTTTCCACCAGCCTGCGGGGTGTGGTGTCACAGCAGTTGGTGCCCACCGCCGGCATCCCCGGGCGTGTTGCTGCGCTGGAGATCATGGTGAACACACCGGCCGTGGCCAACCTCATCCGGCAAGGCAAGAACGACCAACTGGAAACCGTCATGCAATCCGGTGCGCAGCACGGCATGCGCACCATGGACATGGCCTTGCAGCAGTTGCTGGAAACACGCCGCATCACCGGCAAGAGCGCTTACGCCAAGGCCTTCAACAAAGCAAAGTTCGAGCAGTACCGCGACCGCGAACCGGGCTGAGGCAGCCGTGCAACTGCATGCCGACCTAACGCTTCCCGCCGACGTGGACACCAGCACGCTGGCGTGGGTGCCCTCCCCAGCGGCCGGAGTCCACCGCAAAATGATCGAACGCGACGGTGCGGAACAGGCCCGCTGCACCTCGCGTGTCACTTACGCCCCCGACTCCGTCTTCCCACCCCATGGGCACCCCTGTGGCGAAGAAATTCTGGTGCTGTCCGGGACCTTCCACGACGAACACGGCACCTACCCGGCGGGAACCTTTATGCGCAACGCGCATGGCGAAACCCACGCTCCGGGCAGCGTGGAGGGCTGTGAATTGCTGGTGAAACTGCGCCACCTCACGGCGAGTCGGGTGGCAGCGCCTGGCGTCTCCGCCGCCGGCAGGTTGGTTGTCGACACCAGCCACGCCAACCCGGGCTGGCGGCCCTTGCCTGCCTTGCAAGGCAGCGTGCGCGGTCTGTGGCTCGCCGGCGAAAGCATCGAGTCGAGTTGGCTACTCGAGGCCACACCGGGTTCCGAGTTCAAGCTGCCCCATGAGGACGGCAGCCCACCGGCAGGCGAGGAACTGTATGCGCTTGCCACCGGCCGATGGTCGCGGCGCCCACCCGGCACCACCGCTACCTACGCGGCGCCTGAGGGCGGCCGGTTCTTCGTGAAAGTGGGGCACTTGGCCGGCGTGCGATAGCGGCCGGGGTTGGCACCCGCTTTGGCATAATGGTGCATTACCGTTTCGGACCTACGCCTGCCATGCGCCGTATTCTCGTCACCAGTGCCCTCCCCTACGCCAACGGCCCGCTGCATCTGGGGCATTTGGTGGAGTACACCCAGACCGACATCTGGGTGCGCCACCAAAAGATGGCTGGCAACGAGTGCTACTACGTTTGCGCCGACGACACGCACGGCACGCCCATCATGCTACGGGCGCAGTCCGAGGGCATCACGCCCGAGGAACTCATCGCCCGCGTAGGCGCAGAGCATGTGGCCGACTTCGCCGCTTTCGGCATCGACTTCGACCATTTCCACAGCACTAACGCACCAGAGAACCGGGCGCGCACCGAGCAAATCTTTCAGTCGTTGGATGCTGCGGGGCACATCGCGCGTCGCACCATTCGTCAGGCCTACGATGCCAAGGCCGGCATGTTCCTGCCGGACCGCTACGTCAAGGGTACTTGCCCCCGCTGCAAGGCCGCGGACCAGTACGGCGACAGCTGCGAGAAATGCGGCGCCACTTACTCTCCGTCCGAACTCATCGACCCGGTGTCGGCCGTCTCGGGCACCACGCCGGAAGAACGCGACAGCGAACATCTCTTCTTCCAGCTCGGCCATTTCGAACCCTTGCTAAAAGCATGGGTCCGCAGTGGCACGGTGGATTCGGGTGTCGCCAACAAACTGGACGAATGGTTCACCGCGGGGCTACGCGACTGGGACATCTCGCGCGATGCGCCGTACTTCGGCTTTGGCATCCCGGGGGCTCCCGGTAAGTTCTTTTACGTATGGCTCGACGCACCCATTGGCTATATCGGCAGCTTCGACGCCCTGTCCGCCAAGCGCGGCGTGGATGTGGCGGCTACCCATGATGAGTTCTGGGGGGAAGAAGGCGCACGCAAGGCGGGCACCGAGCTCTACCACTTCATCGGCAAAGACATCCTGTATTTCCACGCGCTGTTCTGGCCTGCCGTATTGAACGGTGCCGGCATGCGCACGCCGAACGGCGTGTTCGTTCACGGCTTCCTTACCGTGAACGGCCAGAAGATGTCGAAGAGCCGCGGCACGTTCATCACCGCGCGCCAGTACCTCGACCTGCTGCCCGCGGAGCCACTGCGCTTTTACTTCGCCAGCAAGCTCACGCCCGGCCTCGACGACATGGACCTGAGCCTCGAAGACTTCACCAGCCGCTTCAACGCCGAAGTGGTGGGTAAGGTGGTGAACATTGGCAGCCGCTGCGCGGGCTTCCTCACCCGCAGCTTTGAAGGCCGTCTGGCCGCCAGCCTGCCGGAGCCCGCCCTATTCGCAGAATTCGCTGCTGCTCGCCCGCGCATTCAGGCGCTGTACGAAGCCCGCGACTATGCAGCCGCCGTGCGTGAAGTGATGATGCTGGCAGATAAAGCCAACCAATACATCGATACGCAGAAGCCCTGGTTGCTGGCAAAAGACCCGGCCAAGGCGACCGAGGTGCAGGCAGTGTGCACACAGGGCCTGAACCTGTTCCGTTCACTGGTGGGTTTCCTGAAGCCCGTCATGCCGAACCTCGCCGCTGGTGCCGACGCCTTCCTGCAGGCTCCCATCAGCCGTTGGGAACAACTGGACACCCCCCTGCTGAACCATGCCATCCGTACCTATGAAGCGCTGGCCACGCGGCTGGATAGCAAGGTAGTGGCACAGTTGGTGGTGACGCCGCCAACGCTGAGCGAGCCGGCCGCTGAGGTGAAGCCTGCGCAGAAAGAAGTGACTGCGAGCAAGGCAGCGGCCCCCGCTGCAGCGGCAACTGCTAGCGCCGCGGCAGGTGCCACTCCCGAAATCGACCTTGACGCCCTCATGAAGGTGGACCTACGCGTGGCCGAGGTGCTCGAGGCCTCTACGGTCGAGGGCTCCGACAAACTATTGAAGCTGCGCGTCAGCTTAGGCGTCAGCGCCGAAGGTACAGTCATCGAGCGCACTATCTTCTCGGGCATTCGTTCCGCCTATGCTCCGGAGCAACTCGTCGGGCGTCAGGTCGTCATCGTCGCTAACTTGAAGCCGCGCAAGATGCGCTTCGGCACCAGCGAGGGCATGGTGCTCGCCGCCGAAAATGGCGCTGGTGGCATCTTCGTGCTGTCGCCGGATGCCGGCGCTGTTACCGGCAGCCTCATCAAGTAACGCTGGCGCCCCGTACCGCATGGACACCACACTTGCGGAGCGTCTGAATGCACTGCTGCCACAGACGCAGTGCACGCGTTGCGGCTATGCCGGCTGTCGCCCTTACGCGGAAGCCATGGCTACTGGCGAAGCTGCCCCCAATCGTTGTCCGCCGGGCGGACCGTCCACGCTCGCCAATCTGGCAGCGACACTAGGCGTTCCGGCAACGCCACTCGACACCAGTTGCGGCACTTTCCAGCCACCCCGTGTAGCGGTCATCGACGAAAGCGTTTGTATCGGCTGCGCCAAGTGCCTGCCCGCTTGCCCAGTGGATGCCATCGTCGGTGCACGAAAATTGCTGCATACCGTTATAGCCAACGAGTGCAATGGTTGCGAACTGTGTATCGCTCCTTGCCCGGTGGACTGCATCCGGCTAGAACCTACCGGTACCGCACTGCGTAGCGCAACAGCGCTAGCAGTTGAGGCACAACACTACCGGAGTCGGCAGCAAGCGCACGAGCAACGTCGTGAGCAGCGCGAGCAACAGCGTGCTGCGGCCTTGGCCGAGCGCGCCGCTCGGTGGCGCGCCGACCATGGTACGGGGGTAGAGCCGGTATGAACCCTGAACAACGCCGCGAGTTCTTCACGCGCCTGCGCGCCCTGAACCCCGCCCCAAAAACCGAACTGGAGTACCACTCCCCGTTCGAGTTGCTGGTGGCAGTAGTGCTGTCGGCGCAAGCCACCGACAAGAGCGTGAACCTAGCGACCCGCCGGCTCTACCCCGTGGCCAATACGCCAGCCGCAATACTGGCATTGGACGTTGCCGGCCTCACAACCTACGTAAAGCACATCGGTCTGTTCAACGCCAAAGCGAAGAACGTTATCGAACTATGCCGGCAACTCTTGGCAGAACATGGTGGTGAAGTCCCGACCGACCGCGCAGCGCTCGAGGCGCTGCCCGGAGTGGGGCGCAAGACGGCAAACGTCGTGCTGAACACGGCCTTCGGCCAGCCCACGATGGCCGTAGATACGCATATCTTCCGTGTCTCGAATATCACCGGCTTGGCGCCGGGCAAGACCGTACGCGCCGTCGAAGACGCCTTGATCAAGCGCGTGCCAGCAGACTTCCTTCTGGATGCGCATCACTGGCTCATTTTGCATGGACGCTATGTGTGTAAGGCCCGCAAACCCGATTGCAAGCATTGCGTCGTGGCCGACCTGTGTCGCCATGGCCGCAAACTTATCGCCAAGGGCACACTGCCCGCACCGGAGCCCCGCTGATGCCCGTGTTCCACGACCAACAGCGCGACGCCCTGCGGCGCATGTACCTAGAAGCTTGGCAACGCCATCGGGAGGGCCTGCCCCTCACGCCGCTGCAAGCGCAAGTGGCGGATGTAGTCGCTCTGCACCCGGAGTACCACGCCTTGCTAACACCAGACGCACTAGACCGCGACTGGACGCCAGAACAGGGCCAAACCAACCCGTTCCTGCACATGGGGATGCATCTGGCCTTGCGCGAGCAAGTATCGACGGACCGCCCCAAGGGCATCCGCGATGTTCACGCCTTGCTCGTGCGGCGCCACGATTCCGACCACGAAGCCGAACACCGCATGATGGAACCGCTAGGCGCGGCACTGTGGGAGGCACAGCGGCAGGGCGTTGCCCCCGACGAGCAACGCTACCTAGCGGCCTTGCGGTCGTTGTAAGGGCAACGCCGATAACAAAGGATCAGCGCTTCGGCGGACCCTTGCGATGCGGCTTAGAAGGACCGCTGAAAGGACGCCCGGCAAACGGCCGCGGGGGACGGGCACCACCTTCGAACGGCGGACGGGCGCCACCTTCGAACTGACGAGGACCACCGCCTTCGAACGGCGGACGAGCGCCACCTTCGAACTGACGAGGACCGCCGCCTTCGAACGGACGCGGGGCGCCACCCTCGAAGGGACGACCGCGCGGGGGGAACGAGGGACGGCCACCGCCTTCGAACGAACGGGGACCACCGCCTTCGAACGGACGACCACCACCCTCAAACGGACGGCCACCGCCCTGGAAATGACGCGGACCGCCACCTTGGAACGGCGGACGCCCGCCGCCTTGGAACGGCCTGCCGCCGCCTTCGAACTGACGCGGGCCACGGGGACCCCCTTCGCCAGCACCGGCCTCTGCAGGCTTGATGTCGAGCGAACGCCCGCGCACCTTCACCTCGGAAATCTTGCCCAGCACTTCCGGCGACAGTCCCGCCGGCAAGCGCACGAGCGTGTGGTCAAAGTGGATGTCGACGCCGTTGATCTGGTTACCGGCGAGGTCCGCCGTGTGCGCAATAGCGCCCACGATGTTGCCCGGCTGCACGCCGTGGGCACGGCCCACTTCAAGGCGGTACACCTGCTGCGGACCGAACCGATCCTCGCGGGACACATACTTGCCATTTGGACGCTGTTCTTCTTCCAGCATCTCTGACAAACGGTCGCGAGGACGACCCTGCCGGTCTTCCGGCGGCAACGAACGCGGGGCGCCGTCGCGACTGCCCGGCTCTTCGCCACCCGGCAATAGCAGCGGCGTTTCACCCTGCGCCATACGCGCCAGAGCCGCGGCTACATCGAGCAGGTCCTGACCAGACTCGCGGACGACGGACTCGATGACGCTACGGTATTCGGTAGACACGCCTTCCGTGATGACCGCTTCCAGCCGTTCACGGAACTTGGTGATACGCGCTTCGTTCACGTCGCTGACGGTCGGCAGGCGCATCGGCTCCAGGGGTGAACGCGTGGCGCGCTCAATGGCCGAGAGCATGTTGCGTTCGCGCGGCGCGATGAACAGGATGGCCTCGCCTTTGCGCCCCGCACGACCCGTGCGACCGATGCGGTGCACGTAGCTTTCGGTGTCGTAAGGCACATCGAAGTTCACGACATGGCCAATACGTTCCACGTCGAGACCACGCGCGGCCACGTCAGTGGCCACGAGAATGTCGATTTTGCCGGCCTTCAGCGCCGCAATGGTGCGTTCACGCTGCGCCTGCAGAATGTCACCATTCAGTGCTGCGGCAGAGAAACCACGGGCCTCTAGACGCTCAGCGAGCTCCACCGTGGACTGCTTGGTACGCGTAAACACCAGCATGGCGTCGAACGGCTCCACTTCCAAGATGCGCGTGAGCGCGTCCAGCTTGTGCAGACCGCTGACCACCCAATAGCGCTGGCGGATATTCGCCGCCGTCGTGGTCTTACCTTGGATATTGATCTCGCGCGGCGACCGCAAGTGGGTCTTGGCGATGCGCTTAATCTGCGGCGCCATCGTGGCCGAGAACAGCGCCACTTGGCGTTCCGGCGGCACTTTGCCGAGAATCTGCTCAATGGCATCGACGAAGCCCATCTGGAGCATTTCGTCGGCTTCATCGAGAACCACGTAACGCACGGCCTCGAGCGACAGCGTGCCACGATCGAGGTGGTCCATGATGCGGCCCGGGGTGCCCACTACCACGTGAACTCCACGACGTAGCGCGTTCAGCTGCGGGGTGTAGCTCTGACCACCATAGATAGGCAGTACATGGAAGCCAGGCATCTTGGCAGCGTACTTGTTGAACGCCTCGGCGACCTGAATAGCCAATTCACGCGTTGGCACCATGACCAGGGCCTGCACCCCAGCGACGTTGAGGTCGAGCCCGGACAACAGTGGCAGCGCGAAGGCTGCGGTCTTGCCCGTACCGGTCTGCGCCTGACCGAGCACATCCTTGCCTTCCAGCAAAGCCGGAATGGTAGCGGCCTGGATGGGCGAAGGCGATTCATAACCGACCGCCAAGAGCGCTTCGAGCACTGGTGCCGCAAGACCGAGACTGGCGAAAGTGATGGTGGCTTCAACCGGCTCAGCGGGCTGCGGTTCAGAGGGATTCGCGGTGGAATCCTGAGGAGAGTTCATGGCGTACGCCTAGTATAAGGCCGCATAGTGTAACGGTTTTGCAGCGCAATAGTTTGTAGGTTATTGGGCAGACAGGGAAAAGTCGGTTCGGTAGGCCGCGTAAACTAGCCTGTGGCGCAATCAGGAAACATTATTTCTTCTTCGGCAGGTACAGATCCGTGAGGGTTCCTTCAAACGCCTCCGCGGCAAAGGCTATGGTTTCGCTGAGCGTCGGGTGGGGGTGGATGGTGCTGCCGATGTCAGCGGCGTCTGCGCCCATCTCCACGGCCAACGCCACCTCACCGATGAGTTCGCCGGCGTTGGGCCCAACCAAGCCGGCGCCCAACAGGCGACGCGTAGTAGGGTCGAACAACAGCTTTGTGAAGCCCTCGTCACGGTTCACCGCCAAGGCACGGCCCGAAGCCGCCCAAGGGAACACGCCCTTCTCCACTGATATACCCTGCTCTGCTGCTAGGGTTTCCGTCAAACCCACCCAAGCGATTTCCGGGTCCGTGTAGGCGACAGAGGGAATAACTCGCGCATCGAAGGCACGCTTCTCGCCCGCAGCCACTTCTGCCGCCAACTTACCTTCATGCGTCGCCTTGTGGGCCAACATGGGCTGCCCCACCACATCGCCGATGGCGAAGATGTGCGGCACGTTGGTGCGCATTTGCTTGTCCACGGCGATGAAGCCACGGGCATCCACGTCCACCCCTGCCGCAGCGGCTTCCAGACGCTTGCCGTTCGGCACACGGCCCACAGCGACCAGTACCTGGTCATAGACCTGCGGCTCAGGCGCGCCCTTACCTTCAAACGTCACACGCAAACCTTCCGGCAGCGCCTCGATGGCGACGACTTTGGTGCCGGTCAGGATGGCTTCGTAGCGCGCCTTGAGACGCTTCTCCAACGGCCGCACAAGGTCCCGGTCAGCGCCGGGCATAAGACCCGAACCAAGTTCGACCACGGATACCTTGGCACCCAAAGCGTCGTAAACGCAGGCCATTTCGAGACCAATGATGCCGCCGCCAATCACGAGCAAGCGACCATCGATACGCCCCAACTCCAGCGCACTGGTGCTGTCCAGAATCCGTGGGTCCGGCGGGAACGCAGGCAACTTCACCGGCTCGCTGCCAGCGGCAACGATGCACTGGTCGAACCCGACGACCTGGCGACTGCCATCTTCGGCGGTGACCGCCAGACGATGGGCGGACAGAAACGTTCCCGTGCCGCGCAGTACTTTGACCTTGCGCTGCTTGGCGAGCCCGATGAGGCCCGTGGTTAGCTTGCCGACCACCCGGTCCTTCCAGGCCCTCAACTTGACGTTGTCGATGACGGGCGGCGCGAACTGCACACCTAGCGCCGACATGTCATGCGCTTCTTCGATGACCTTCGCCGCATGCAGCAAGGCCTTCGAGGGAATACAGCCGACATTCAGGCAAACACCGCCCAAGGTGGGCCAACGCTCGACCAGCCCGACTTCAAGGCCGAGGTCTGCCGCACGGAAAGCAGCGGTGTATCCGCCCGGCCCGGCGCCGAGAACCAGCAACGGAATGTGCAGATCAGCGGCCGGTTCATCCATGTCGGCAGACCCCGCGAGTTCCGGCACCAGGACATCCTGCGCGCTCACGGTACTGCCTCCAGCAGGCCCGCGACGTTAGCCAGTTCCAGCGCCAGCGCCGCAGTGAACCGCGCACCGTCCGCGCCATCAATGACACGGTGGTCATACGACAGCGACAGCGGCAGCAGCAAACGCGGCACGAATTGCTTGCCGTCCCAATGAGGCTGCTGGCTGCTCTTCGAGACACCGAGAATGGCCACTTCAGGCGCGTTGATGATGGGCGTAAAAGCCGTGCCACCAATGCCACCTAACGAGCTGATGGTGAAACAGCCACCCTGCATCTCTGCCGCTTTCAATTGACCAGCACGAGCCTTCGCCGACAGCTCCGCCAGTTCACGAGCAATTTCGTACACGTCCTTGCGGTCAGCATCACGAATGACCGGCACGACAAGGCCATTCGGCGTATCTGCTGCAAAGCCGATATGCAGGTACTGCTTGTAGACCAAGTTTTCGCCAGCCGCATCCAACGACGCAGCGAATTT
This sequence comes from uncultured Pseudomonadota bacterium, assembly GCA_903858165.1. Lineage (GTDB taxonomy): Bacteria > Pseudomonadota > Gammaproteobacteria > Steroidobacterales > Steroidobacteraceae > CAIOHZ01. Next base: position 21,673 of record CAIOHZ010000081.1, on the reverse strand, counting down.
CGGGAACTTGGCAATGACCCTGGCACAGGCACGCACTACGAACGCCAAAGGTGTCAGCTTCACGCCCTTCTCAGCGGATGCCTCCTTGAGCTCCTGCCGGGTAGCCTCCATACCGGTAATGTCTGCTTGGTCGAATTGCGTGACGTGGGGCAAGTTCACCCAACTAGCATGCAGACGCGGTCCGCTGATTTTCTGAATGCGGGTGAGCGGTACAACGCGTATCGGGCCGAACTTCGCGAAGTCGACCTCCGGCAATTTCGGCAACGAGCCCCCCGCTGCACCGCGGGTCGCGGCGGCAGCCAAGGTCTGCTTCACCCAACCCTTCACGTCATCGTGGGAAACGCGTCCCTTCTGCCCACTGCCGCGCACCTGCCCGAGGTCAACGCCGAGCTCGCGCGCAAAACGACGCACGGATGGGCTGGCATGCGCTTTGGCAAAAGTAGATTCATTGATGGCAGGCAGAGTGGGGGTTGCGAGCGAGTTCGCTAAGAAAACCGGAACGACTTGGGCAGCAGGGGCAGCAGGAACAACGGGGGCACTGTAGGAGCGAGCTGGCTCGCGACTGGCTTCAGCGCCAGCGGGCACATTGGACTCGCCAGCCACTGCCAGCGTCACCACCAGTGTGCCCTCAGCGGCCTCGGCTCCCGGCCTGACATGTACTGCAACCACACGACCCGCGGCCGACGACGGCACATCCATCGTCGCCTTCTCGCTTTCGAGCGTTACCAGCGATTGCTCTTTGTCGACAGTGTCGCCAACGGCAACGAGCACCTCGATGACCTTCACACCGGCCGCTCCACCGATGTCAGGTACGCGCACTTCCACGTTACTGCTCATGACCTGCTCCTCAGCTCAGCACCGGGCTGGGCTTCTCGGGGTCGATCCCGTAAGCGGCGATGGCCTTAGCTACCGTGGCGGCCGTGACCAATCCGTCGTCGGCCAACGCCTTCAGCGCAGCCACCACTACATAGCGACGGTCCACCTCAAAGTGGCTGCGTAACTGCGCGCGGCAATCGCTGCGGCCAAAACCGTCGGTGCCGAGCGTTGCGTAACGCCCCGGCACCCACTGACGAACCTGATCGGGAATGCTGCGCATGTAGTCTGTGGCAGCCACCACCGGACCACTGCCTGCCGCCAGCACGCTGGCGACATACGGTATACGGGCAGCCGCTTCTGGGTGCAGCAAATTCCAGCGTTCTGTGTCGATGGCCTCGCGACGCATTTCACCGAAGCTGGTGACGCTGTAAACATCTGCCGCAATACCGTGTTCCGCCTCGAGCATCGCAGCCGCAGCCTCCACCTCACGCAGGATGGTGCCACTACCGAGCAGACGTACGCGCGGCGTGTCCTTGGCCTTCGTGGATGCAGCAGCGCCCACCCGTAGCTGATACATACCCTTCAGGATGCCGGCCTCCACGCCTGCCGGCATAGCCGGGTGCGTGTAGTTCTCGTTCATGACGGTGAGGTAGTAGAAGATGCTTTCGCCTTCGCCATACATGCGGCGCAAGCCGTCCTGAACGATGACCGCCAACTCATAGGCGTAGCAAGGGTCGTAGGTGACGCAGTTCGGCACCGTGCTTGCCAGCAGCAAGCTGTGGCCGTCCTGATGCTGCAGACCTTCGCCCGACAGTGTAGTACGACCAGCAGTGGCACCCAGCAGGAAGCCCTTCACCTGCAGGTCGGCCGCGGCCCAGATGAAATCGCCGACCCGCTGGAAGCCGAACATGGAGTAATAGATATAGAACGGCACCATGGGGATACCATGGTTCGCATAGGCGCTACCCGCCGCAATCCACGAACAGACAGCACCGGCTTCGTTGATGCCTTCTTCGAGAATCTGGCCCTTGCGATCTTCGCGGTAGTAAAGCATCTGGTCCGCATCCTGCGGCGTATACAGCTGCCCCGCCGACGAATAGATACCAATCTGCCGGAACAAGCCTTCCATGCCGAAGGTGCGTGCTTCGTCGGGAACGATGGGCACCACGTGAGGACCAAAAGCCTTGTCCTTCAGCAACACACCCAGCAGCCGCACAAAGGCCATGGTCGTGGAGATTTCGCGGTCACCGCTGGAATCCAACAGGCCCTGAAATGCTGCAAGCGCCGGCACCGGCAAACGCTGCTGGCTTACTTTGCGCGCGGGCAAAGAGCCACCCAGCGCACCGCGGCGCTCGAGCAGATACTTCATCTCCGGGCTGTCATCAGCCGGACGCCGGAACGGCAGCTTGCCAATATCCTCATCACTCACGGGGATATTGAAGCGATCACGGAAGGCACGCAGCGCCTCCTCGTCGAGTTTCTTTTGCTGGTGGGCAGTGTTCTGGCCTTCGCCAGCCTTGCCCATGCCGAAACCTTTGACGGTGTGTGCCAAGATAACTGTAGGTCCACCCTTGTGCGACATAGCCGCGGCATAGGCATTCCACACCTTCATCGAATCGTGGCCGCCACGCTGCAGACGCCAGATCTCGTCGTCGCTCATGTTGGCGACCATCTCGAGCAGTTCCGGATACTTGCCGAAGAAATGCTCGCGCGTGTACGCACCGCCCTTCTGCTTGAAGTTCTGGTACTCGCCGTCGACGCACTCTTCCATGAGCTGGCGCAGCGTGCCGTTAGTATCGCGCGCCAGCAGTGGATCCCAACGGCTACCCCATAGCACCTTGATGACATTCCAGCCTGCGCCAAGGAAAGCGGCTTCGAGTTCCTGAATGATCTTGCCGTTACCGCGTACCGGGCCATCGAGGCGCTGCAGGTTGCAGTTGACGACGAACACGAGGTTGTCGAGTTTCTCGCGCACGGGCATGGTGAGCGCGCCCATCGACTCGGGCTCATCCATCTCGCCGTCGCCAAGGAAGCACCACACCTTGCGGTCCGAAGCTGGCGCAAGCCCGCGGTGTTCCAGATACCGCATGAAGCGCGCCTGATAGATGCCCATCAAAGGCCCAAGACCCATCGATACTGTTGGGAATTGCCAGAACTCCGGCATCAGCCAAGGGTGCGGGTAAGACGACAAACCCTTGCCGCCGACTTCCTGGCGGAAGTGCCGTAACTGGTCGTCGCTCAGACGGCCTTCCAAATAAGCGCGGGCATAGATGCCGGGGCTCGAATGGCCCTGCACGTAGATCAAGTCGCCGCCGCCGTTGTCAGGCGTCGGTGCATGCCAAAAGTGATTGAAGCCCACTTCGTAAAGCGTGGCTGAAGACGCATAGGTGGAGATATGGCCGCCATATTCGCTGCTCTGCCGGTTGGCCGCCACCACCATCGCCATGGCGTTCCAGCGGAGGTAAGCCTCCAGACGACGCTCGAGCGCACGGTCGCCGGGATACGCTTTTTCGCGCTCCACACCAATGGTGTTCACATACGCCGTGTTCGGCGTGTAAGGGAGGTACGCACCGTTGCGCCGCGCGTGGTCAATCAGGCGCTCGATCAGAAAGTGGGCGCGCTCTTTTCCGCAAACCCTCAGTACACTGTCTATCGACTCAAGCCAATCTTGAGTCTCTGCCGGATCTACGTCTGGCAGACGATTGTTTTCGGTCATCGGGGGCCCTCGAAAAGGCGCCGCGGGCGCACCGCAGACGCGCAAAAACCTTCGCTGACAACGTAGGTCACGTTGCATTATATCGCGAAGCCAGTACCGATGCACCGTCAAGCGCCCGGCCCGGCTTTCAGGCAAACTTCGCGCCTAGTATGGCTTCCCTCTCTCTCCTGCCCGACCTGCCGGACGCGCCCTACCGGCGCGCAACTACCCTTCGCAGTGCTCTACGCGGCCATCGGCGCCGCGTACTCCTGCTCTTAGGCAGCCCCGCGGAACTCGCTCAGGCCGTCGGCGAACTGGGCCCTGATGCGCAAGCACTCTGGGCAGCACATACCCGCGCTCAAGGCGTCACGCCGGGCCCCCTGAGCGCCGCCATCGTTACGGGTCGGCAGGCGGCGAACCTTTTCATCCAAGTCCAAGGCATCGAAACGAGCCCGTTCGCGGCCCTGACACAAGCCGGGAAACTGGTGCAGTCAGCGCAGGCCGTGCCCGTGGATGAAGTGGTGCTGTGGGGTAGCGACGACACTGCGCGAGAAGCGCTGTGGTCCGCGTGGGTGGCCAGCCGTTACGCATTACCCACCCTGCGCAGCCAAGCAATCACAGCCAAAGCCGCTCACGCGTCACCGCAACCTCCAGTGGCTGTACCCGTGGGTTTGGGGCTCGCCGCCCTGCAGAAGTGGCAGGCCGTCGAACGGGGTGGCGCTCTCGCCCGCTGGCTCACCGCCTTGCCTGGCAACCACCTAACGCCTGCGCTCTACCGCAAACGGGTACAGGCCCTCGCGCGCCAACAGGGTTGGAAGTTGACAGTTGACGACGAGACTGCCCTGCGCCGTGCGGGTGCTGGCGCCTTTCTCGCCGTGGCGCAAGGCAACGCAGCCGCGGACGCCTGTCTCATCCGCGTGCAGTACCGCCCCACCCGAAAGCCACGCCAAGGCTCCAAGCAATCCTTGGCACCCGTGGCATTGGTCGGCAAAGGCGTCTGCTTCGATACCGGCGGCGTGAACCTGAAACCCCATCGCAGCATGCTGGATATGCACACCGACATGGCCGGCAGTGCCGTTGCCCTCGGCACGCTTTTAGCCTTGACCGAATTGGGCCACCCGGCGCCAGTAGACGCCTGGTTGGCGCTGGCTGAAAACCACTTGGCCGCTCAGGCTTACAAGCCACAAGACGTCGTGGTCGCCAGTAACGGCACCACCATTCAGATCATCCACACGGATGCTGAAGGCCGCATGCTACTCGCCGATGCGCTAGCGCTAGCCTCGCGCACCAAGCCGCGCGCTCTCATCGACTTCGCCACGCTCACCGGCGCCTGCGTTGGTGCACTCACGGAACGCTATGCGGGCCTGTTCACCAATCGGCTCGGGCAGCGCAACGAACTGGAAGCCATCGGTCGTCAGTGTGGCGAACGCGTCTGGGCCTTCCCTATGGATGCGGATTTCGACCAGGAACTCGAGTCCAAGGTCGCCGACATCATCCAGTGTCCGGTGGAAGGCAAAGGCGACCACATCTACGCCGCTCGTTTCCTGCAGCGCTTCGTCGGCGCTGGCCTGCCATGGATTCATCTGGACCTAGCCGCCGCCACGCGGCACGGCGGGCTCGCCCATATCACCACCGACATCACCGGGTTCGGCGTGCGCTATGCCACTACCCTGCTGCAGGATACTAGCCTCCTGCAGGCTTTGGATGGCCGCCCTGCTGGCGCTATCCACCACCGTACCCCTGCAAGGATTTCGTGAGCCCCATGGACCAACTCACCATCGCCCGCCCCGACGATTGGCACCTGCACCTGCGCGACGGCGAAGCCCTGCGCGCGGTAGTGCTGCACACCGCCCAGCGCTTCGGGCGCGCCGTGGTCATGCCGAACCTCAAGCCACCAGTCACTACCGTGGCAGCAGCCTTAGCCTATCGCTCGCGTATCCACGCAGCCTTGCCGCCCGACTGCACCTTCAACCCCCTAATGGCCTTGTACCTCACGGACAACACGCCCGTGGAGGAAGTCGACCTTGCCGCGGACACCGCCGGAGTCATCGGCTTCAAGTACTACCCAGCTGGCGCCACCACCAACAGCGATGCCGGCGTCACGGATCTGGCACGGGTGTACCCCGTGCTGGAGCGCATGGAAGAGCGTGGCGTGCCCTTCCTAGTTCATGGCGAAGTGACGGATGGTGACGTCGATGTCTTCGACCGAGAACGCGTGTTCATCGAACGCACTGCAGCAGCCCTGGTACGGCGCTTCCCGCGCCTGCGCCTGATATTCGAACACGCCACCACACTCGACGCGGTGCAGTTCGTGCGCGCCCAAGGGGCACAGGTAGCCGCCACGCTCACCCCGCAGCATTTGCTGAACAACCGCACCGACATGTTCCGTGGTGGCCTGCGCCCGCATCTGTACTGCCTACCGGTACTGAAGCGTGAACGTGATCGCGAAGCGTTGCTCGACGCTGCCACCAGCGGCAGTCCGAAATTTTTTCTGGGTACCGACAGCGCACCGCACGCGAAACACCTGAAAGAGCACTCCTGTGGCTGTGCTGGCGTGTATTCGGCGCATGCAGGCATTGAACTGTATGCCGAGGCCTTCGACTCGGTGGGCAAACTAGATCGCTTGGAAGGCTTCGCCAGCCACTTCGGTGCCGATTACTACGGACTGCCGCGCAACACGTCCAGCATCACGCTGCGCCGCAACGCCGTGGCCGTCCCCGCCTCTTTCCCGTTCGCTGGCGGCGAACTCGTTCCCTACCGCGCCGGCGAAAGCCTCGCTTGGGAACTGGTTACCGGAGGCTGCGCCTGATGGGTATTGAATCGCCTACGCTGCTCGGCCGGCGCTTCCGCGGCTTCCTGCCAGTAGTGGTAGACCTCGAGACCGGCGGCTTCAACTCCAAAACCGACGCCCTGCTGGAAATGGCCGCGGTGCTGCTGGAAATGAACGAGGACGGCATGCTGAGCCGCGGCGAAACCCACCGCTTCCACGTGCAGCCGTTTCCAGGCGCCAATATGGAGCCGGCTTCGCTGGCCGTGAATGGCATCGACCCGCACCACCCGTTGCGCCCTGCCATTCCCGAAAAAGACGCGCTGGACCGCATCTTCAATGAAGTGCGCAAAGCCGTGAAACAACATGGCTGCACGCGCGCCATCCTCGTCGGGCACAACAGTTCGTTCGATCTGGGCTTCCTGAACGCAGCCATCACCCGCTGCGGCATCAAGCGCAGCCCGTTCCATCCGTTCAGCAGTTTTGATACGGCCACCTTGGGTGGCGTGGCCTATGGCCAGACAGTTCTGGCCCGCGCAGCGATTGCTGCCGGCTTGGACTGGGACGAAGCAGCAGCGCACTCGGCGTCGTATGACGCACAGCGCACGGCCGATTTGTTCTGCGCCATCTGCAACCAGTTCCAGCCCATGTTCGAGGCCGGACTGGAGCGGCAAAAGGCCATGCGCGGCGCTGAACCGGCAGGGAACCCGCAGTTGGAGCCAACCGCGGAGTAAGCCTTAATTGGTTTCGGCAAGCACCTGCTGCAATTCACCACTGCGGTACATCTGCAGAATGATGTCGCAGCCACCAATGAGTTCACCCTTCACGTACAGCTGGGGGTAGGTGGGCCACTGCGAAAACTCCTTCAAGCCCTCGCGAACTTCCGGCTCTTCGAAGATGTTCACGTGCTGAAAGGCCGTCTTGCAGGCGCGCAGTGCAGCCACCGCTTGCGCGGAAAACCCGCACTGCGGGAAATCGGGCGAACCCTTCATGAACAGCACCACCGGGGCGGCAGCCAACTGGCTCTCGATGCGGGCGCGGACTTCTGGGGTGAGCATGGGATGACCTCGGGAGAACGGAAAGACTGTGATCTATTGTCGCATGCGGAAGGCGGCCTAGAGGACGCTACTCACCGGGGTGCCCCGCCGACGTACTTCAGCTGCCGTAACGATGGCCCATTGCTGGTCCGCCGTGGCACGCACCCAGCCGGCAATTTCCGCCCGCGTCCGATGGCAACCTAGGCAACTTCCCGCAGGATCCAACGTACAGACGTTGATACATGGGGACCGGGGCGCGGGCTTGTGCAAGGGTAAGGCGTCGGACAACGGGGCTACTCCTGCCGGCGGGACTGCCGGGCTGGTTGAATTATGGGGGTGTGTCGGCTAGCCTTCAACGCGCGGCGGAGGGGAACCCGAATGTCCAGTACAGGCGCAGGCCGCAAAGCGCCCACTTGGCATCCAACGAATTCCGCAGCGCACCGCCCGAAGACCTAGAGGGAGATCTCCAGATGAATCCATTGCTTACCGTGAAAGGTGCCATCAGCACCGCCATCGTACTCGCCATCGTCGTCAGCATTGCGCTGGGCGGCGGCGTTGCCTTCGACCACGCCAACCTGATGCGCACCCTGCACATCGTCGCCGGCGTCTGCTGGATCGGCCTCCTCTACTACTTCAATCTGGTGCAGATGCCCGCCCTCGCCGCGGCCGCTGCCGACGCTGGTGGCCCGGGTGGCGCTGGTATCAACAAGTACGTCGCGCCCCGCGCGCTGCTGTGGTTCCGCTACGCCGCGCTAGTCACCTGGGTGTCGGGTGCCTACTACATCGTCGCCGGTTCCGCGGGCGGTTACGGTGGCATGGTGTCGTTGCACAAGGTGTTCACCTTCGCTGACGGCTTCGAGACCATGGGTGTAGGCGCCTGGCTCGGTACCATCATGCTGTTCAACGTGTGGCACTTCATCTGGCCGAACCAGAAGAAGGTGCTCGGCCTCGTGGCCGCCACGGACGATGAGAAGGCGAAGGCGCGCAAGGTGGCCATGCTGGCCTCCCGCACGAACTTCGTGCTCTCGGTGCCGATGCTGCTGTGCATGGGCGCTGCGAAGCACGGCTTGCCGTTCTGAAGATGCAGGCAGCCTGCAGGCTGCTGTAGCTGGCCTTGAAAGCCAACTGCTCTGGAAGGCCCGCCGCGTGCGGGCCTTTCTTGTTTAGACCCGCCTCATGTAGGCGAGGTCGCTTGATGATTCGAGCCAGATGGCTTGTTCATTCAGCCCAAATGGCCCGTCTAATCAAGCCTCTCGGCTGGCCCAGCCTTCGCCCGTCATGGTCAGTCTCTCGGGCATGGCCACCCCATAGCCCTGCGCATAGTCCACACCGAGCGCCCGCAGCAAGGTGATGATCTCCTCGCTCTCCGCATACTCGGCGATGGTCTTCTTGCCAGTCAGATGACCAATTTCATTGATGGACCGCACCATTTCGCGGTCGACGGAATCATTCACTAGGTCCTTCACGAAGCTGCCATCGATCTTCAAGAAATCGACGGGGAAGTGCTTCAGGTAACCGAAGGACGACAAGCCAGTGCCGAAGTCGTCCAGCGCGAACTTGCAGCCAAGACCATGCAACGCCTGAATGAACCGACTGGCCTGCGAGAAATTGGCGATAGCGGAGGTCTCGGTAATCTCGAAGCAAATCTTCGAGGCATCCAAGCCACTGGTGCGGAATTGCTGGATGACGAACGGCAGGAATTGGTCATCGCCCATGCTTTGGCCGGAAAGATTGATGGCGCACATGGCAAGACCCGCGCGTTCATCCGCCGCCGAAACCAACCAGCGAAAGGCATTCTCCACCACCCAGCGATCGATGGCCGGCATGAGGTTATAGCGTTCCGCCGCAGCAATGAAATGATCCGGCGGCACCAACTTACCCTGCTCGTCGCGCATGCGGATGAGCAGTTCGAAATGACTGCCCACTTCTGGAGCCTGCAGCGACATGATGGTCTGCCGGTGCAACTCGAAGCGCCCTTCCTCAAGCGCGGCGTTGATACGCGCCGCCCACTGCATCTCGCGACGGCGTCGCATCAGATCAAGATCGTTTTCCTCGAAGCAATGGACCCGGTTGCGACCGGCTTCCTTCGCCGCATTGCAGGCGCCATCGGCAGCAGACAGCGCTGCGGCTACATCGGGCGTCTCGGCGTTGAGGGTGACCAAGCCGATGCTCGCTCCGAGGCGGAAGGAACGCTCACCCCAAACGAACCGGAAGCCGCGGACTGCTTCGCGCAGGCCATCAGCGAGGCGCAAGGCCTCATCCACTGCGCAGTGTTCCAGCAGGACCGCAAATTCATCACCACCCAACCGAGCCAAAGCATCGCGCCAACGGACTTTGCCTTTCAGCAGCGTGCCCAGTTGACCCAACAGCGCATCGCCCGCGTTGTGGCCGCAGGTATCGTTCACGATGCGGAACTGGTCCAGATCCAGATGGAGCAATGCATAACTGCCCTCACCCGCATGGGCCGACTTCAAGGCACGTTCCAAGCGTTGCTCGAACTCGCGTCGGTTCGGCAAGCCGGTCAGCACGTCATGACTGGCGTGGTAGGTCAGGCGTCGCTGCAGTTCACGCGCTTCGGTCACGTCGTGGAAGACGAGCACACCGCCTACCACCTCGCCCGCACCACTGCGCCTTGGTGCTGCCGTGCTCTGCACATAGAGTTCATTGCCGTCGCGACGTACCAGCAAAGTAGGCCGCAAAGCCTTTACCGACTGCTGTTGGCGCACGGACGCCAGCAAGGGATTTTCGAGCGCCTCGCAAGTTTCCTCGTGGAAGGTACGGAACACCTCGCCGATGTCACGACCGAGCGCCTCGGGCAAGTGCCAACCAGTGAGCGCTTCAGCAACGGGGTTCAGGTATTCCACCTGCCCGTGCCGGTCGGCGGTAATGACACCATCACCCATACTGTGCAACGTCACCTGCGCATTTTCTTTTTCACGGAACAGCGCTTCTTCATAGCGCTTACGCTCGGTGACATCGAATTCGACAGCGACCAAACGCCGCAGAGCACCCCCAGCATCCAGTTGCGCACGGAGGCGGCTCTCTACCCAACGCCAGTCGCCGTCCTGATGACGCAGTCGATGCAGGCTGCGCACCGGCCCCGTTTGTCCGGAAACGTGGTCACGAATCTGCTGTGACAGCAAAGGCAAATCTTCAGGGTGCACCAACTGCTTCCAACCGGGCCCTCGTCCATCTAGATCGCTGAGCCCATAACCCAACATGGCTTTCCAGCGGGCGCTGAAGTAGGTTTCCTGCGTCTGCGCATCGTATTCCCAGACGCCATCATTGGCGCAACTGTCCACCAGTGCCGTGCGTTCCCGCAGCACCTCGTGGTCGCGGGCAAGTGCCACGCGGTCCAGGCCCGTCCCGAGGCTGATGCCCACCAATTTGAGGAGCAGGTGGAAGGAGACATCCCAACCTTCCACCGGCATGGCCGTTCCCAGCCCGATGAAGCCGGCCGGCCGGCCACGCACCGCAAAGCCCACCACCAATACCGCGCGCAAACCCCGTTCGCCAAAGACCAGAGCTTCGCCAGCGAGGTCATTGCGGGCCTGCAGGGTGTCGCGGATTTCCAGCAGACGACTGTGGCCAAGACGCTCACGAATCCACGGCAGGCTGTCCATTGGCACGCCCGTGAGGCTTTCCGGCGCCGCCCCCGTGAAGTGTGCCTTGGCTGCCACCACGCGTTCGACACGCGCCGCCGTCGCGTCGTACAAGGCAATGAAGGTAGCGTCCGCCCGCGTCGATTCGCGAAGGATTTCAATACTTTGCTGCAGGACGGCCTCGGCCGTAGCGGCCTGCAGCGACTGGAAGTCGATGGCGATCTTGGTGCAGGAAACGTCTATGCCGAGTGGCGCCAAGCCGGCGCGGCGGTCCCAGAGTTGCGGGGACAGAAGGTCGGAAGCAGTGAAATCGCGGCCCTCGGGAAGGCCAGTGGCGCTCCCGACAAAGGCTCCCTGCAGTGCAGGATCGCGATAGACCACGCTCAACGCTTCCCCTTTGCTGCCTTTCACGGCAGCTACTTGGGAAGCATTGTGTCACCTCTGTCTAGAAAATCAACCTAGACGACTGTTATTTAAGGAAAATAATTCCCCACCCAGCCGTCCAGAGGGATGGACCTAGAAAGCCACCTGCAGACGCACCTGGGCGACGGTAGGGTCTTGGACAAAACCGTTGGCATCGGGCTTGGCATGCACGCGGAGGTACTCTGCCAACACGCGAATCTTCGCGGAATACCACCAGTTCACGCCGAACGCCTCATTTCGCTCCATGCCACCATTGAAACCACCGTCGCTCAAATCGACTTCGCTCAGGCGCGCCTTCAACTCCACAGCACCCCATTTGCGGCGCGGGTCGACTGCCCCGAACGAACCCATCGCTTCGGAATACTCGCGGCGCTCACCCGTCAGAAAGTACGACGCCGTCGTCTCCCAACCGCTGAATTCAAGGTCCGGCCCGGTGGCCGTCGCAACGCGCGACTGCAGATACTCGGCGCTCAATAGCAAAGGGCCGCGCTGCCAGGCAGCCTCGACCGCAGCGGTGACCAAGCCGTCCACCCCGTTAATTACCCCCGTATCTACCAAGCGTCCGCCATCGACATTCGATTCCGGACGGATACGGTAACGAAGGGAACCGACGGCGTTTGCGTCACGTACTTCCATCGAAGCACCGACATGCAGGCGCGTACGGCGCGCCTTGTAAGGCTGGCCCACCACCCGCAGCGTTACGCCACGACCATCGAGTCCACGCTGTTCATCGTCAGAAATGTCGTTGGTGTGCGCACCTAGCGTCACGTTCCAGCGGTCGTCCCATTTGCGCATGGTGAGACCGAGCATGATGCCGGGGGCCAATACCGACGCCACCGAACGCTCCATGAAAGGATTGTCGTTGGACGAACCGGAAGCCTCAAAGCCGAAGCTGGTCGGCTGATTACCCAAGCGCAGCGAGGTACGCTTGAAGCCTGAGTAATCTACCCAAGCCTGACGGATGCCCTTCGAGCGGGGGCTGAATTCGTACTCGCCCTTAATCTTCCAATCACCGAGGTCCAGTGCCAGTGCCGGGCGCGCGCGGCGCAACAGGAAGCCGTCGTTGAGCGTGGCCCCATCACCGGAATACTGGGCGTAGTCGGCGTGGATACGGCCGTCGAGAATCAGTTTGGCTGCCTTGCGGCCATCGCCAAAGCGCAAGGTCAAACCCGACTCTGGGTCGAAGTCGAAGCCCGACTTGGGATTGGCCGCTTCCGCGGCCGGGGCTGCCAGCGACAGCGCAAGTACCACGGCACTGGAAACGCCCGCACGGGCGACTAACGAACAGCGGGCGAACCGCACGAGAGAATTCGACAACATCAGCAGTCTCCAGTAACCGAAAGGGCCTGCAGGCCCAAAAAAGTCAGTATTTTTTCAGGCAACCCGCCAGCCGTCATGGCTGCCTCGAAGCTATGCCCAACCCCGGGCAGTAAGGTGAATTCCAGCCGCGGCGTCAGTCCGCGCTTGTGCGCGGTGGCCGCAGTGAAGGCGATGAACCGCTGGCCGCGTTCGATACGGGTCAACCCCTGCAAACGATCGAGTCGTGCCGATTGCCGCAACGCCGGGTCGCGTTGGTTGTCTTCACTACCCACCAGCACAATCATCGGCAAGACCAGCCAGGCAGCTAGGTCAGGCGTAATCTCTTCCGGGAACTCGGCAATGCCGAGCGGGAAAGCGCGACTTTCATCGGGCAGCGTGTACCAACCCGGCGCCCCGAGCGCCAGCCCCGCAACACGCCCCGGGTGAAGCAAGGCAAAACGATGTGCGAACTGACCACCTCCCGAATACCCGAACAGGTTCACGCGCTCTATAGGCGCACCAGCCCAGTCGGCAAACGCTTCCAGTACCCGAATGAAGAAGCGGTCGGCCCGCTGGCCGCGCGCCTCAATGCCAAGCCGCTGATAGTCGCGATAGTTCTCGCGAGAGAACAGTGGCGCGATAACCGCGAAACCATGCCGTTCCGCCCAGCCAGCGAACAAAAGGGCCTGCTCGCGGGCGTTTCGCGAGATGCCATGGATGGCAGCCAATACCGGGCCCCCAGGTTGCCATTGCCGTGGCAGATAGACATAGCACTTGCCACCAGACTGCCCCGGCAGCACCCGCAGCACGACCCGCCCGCGGGGCACCTCGAGCGGCAGGGCGTCAGCATGGATTGTCACGACTGTCCCTCGGTACGAGGCTCCTTGCGGCGCCTCGGCGCACCCTTTTTACGGCCGCCGGAAGTACCGCGACCACGAGCCAAAAAACGTGACAGGTTACGTTCGCTGACGCGGGCACGACGCCACGCATCTTGGGCGCGGGCCAGTTCGTGGATAGGACGGGATGACTGGCCCACCCAGAGCGCAGCCAGTAACACGGTACCGGCAGAGGCCTGAGCATTACCAACCAAGTAGGTACCCACTGCCAGCGTCGCCACCAACGCGCCACCGGTCATCAGCATTCCCAGTCCCTCCAAGGCACCACTGGCTCGCGCCGCGTCAACCATGCCAGTGCTGAGCTTGCGCCCACGGCGATCGAGGTTTTTCACGGCGCGGTTATCTACGTCAGCGGAGTTTCCGGAACCGGCATCCAGGGTGCGCGCCACGCTAGCTGCCATGCGCGCACGTTGCTGACGAGCATGGGCGGCACGGGCTTCCAACTGCAGGCCTACCCACCATTGGGCGGCCAAGCCGAACAATAACGGCCCCATCGCGGCCAAAGCCAATGGCCAAGCAACGATAGCCAGCGCCACGGTAACCACCAGCAAGGCCGTCAGGTTCGCAAAGGAACGCGCCTTGACGCGACCATGCCACCGGGAGAGCGCCGTGGTATCGCCTAGCAAACGCACCAGCAGGGAGCCACGGCCCGCCGTATCGGGCTCCGCTTCAGGAGACGGGGACACGGCTGGAATTGCCTTGTCGTTGCCTTCGGTATCGGCAGACAACCAACAGCGCAATACCCGCGAACGGACGCGGCGCGCGTAGTGTTGCCCAAAACTCTCACCCAGCGGGCGCTGCCTGGCACGAGCAACGGCGGACACCAGAACGAGGGCCAAACCCCAAACCAACCAGCTGAAACCCAACTGTTGAACCGCCACCGGCCCACCTACCAACACCGCATCGAACGCGTGTCGAATGCCCAATGCCAGACCAAACAAGGCGCCGAGTTCGGCACAGGCCAGCAGCGTCAATTGAATGAACCAGTTCCGGCGGGGACCGCCATTGGGGAGGGGAAGTTGCATCAGGCCGCGCAGCCCGCTTCCACGGCGAGGGCGGCATCATGGACTTGGCGAGCGGCGGCGTACAGGTCGCGCGCGGCCTTGGCCCCGCCGAGGGCGGCAAGGCCCAACACCGGCAGACCGGTGGCTTCTGCGGCTTCACGGCTGGCAAGCGGTGCAGCGGTGAGCAAACCGGTGACCGCCTCGACACGCAACCCACGCTGCTCCAACCAGTCCACACCGGCGGCCGCACCCATGGCGTCTTGGGCGGCAAACACCAGGGCATTGAAGTAAGTGCTGGCCTGAGGACAATCGAGCACTGCCGCAGTTTCCGCCTGCAGCAATCCATCCGCCACTTCCAGGACCACCACTTCCGTGCCGCTGGCAACGAGTTGGTCCAAAATGCGATCGATGCCGTCACACAGTTCAGGCAGCGAGACTTTGTAGGTGGAAGCAAAACCGGCGTCCGTGAAATCGAGCACCGTGGTGGCGCCCGCATCACGCATGAGCCAAGTGTCGCCACCAGCACCTGTCCCCGTCACCTTCGCTGCACCGACCTTGAGCCCGGCAGCGCGCAGCCCGCGAACGAGGTGGGCGGCCGTCGTGGTCTTGCCGGCGTTCATGGCGGTGCCGACGACACCAATGGTGACCGGACGGCGCGGCGGCGAGGCCAGTTTGGGCAGCGCGTAGTCACGCAAATTCAAAACCTTGCCGTTGACGTCCGCCAGCAAGCCAATGGGCTC
This sequence comes from uncultured Pseudomonadota bacterium, assembly GCA_903858165.1. Classification (GTDB taxonomy): domain Bacteria; phylum Pseudomonadota; class Gammaproteobacteria; order Steroidobacterales; family Steroidobacteraceae; genus CAIOHZ01. The sequence goes on along the minus strand of CAIOHZ010000081.1, from coordinate 6,394 downwards.
GAGCTGGGTCGGCTGCTTCATCTTGCTGTGGGCCGACAGGACCTTGGCCGCAACGCCCCCGCCCGCTACCAACTGACAACGCCCGAGGTCGGCAGGCACCACGGCCTCGAACTGGTCAGGAGCGTATCGGTTACCGAAGACCACGACGATTTCATCGCCAGGAAACAACGTGGCACGACGCCCTGCCGTGGTCTGCAAAGCAGGATGTTGCCCGAGCTTTTCCACTCGCGCGAGCACGAGATCGCCGGCCAAAGGAGCCAGCCCTCCGGTCACGACGTAACGAGCATCGTCGAGGTCACAGCGGCGCGTGGTGAAAGCGTGCTTGGCTTCCGCCAAACGCGTCGGCTGAACGGGAGCCAGAACGGCTTCGGGAAACGCGCTGTGAATAAGATGCACGGGACACCACAAATTGTGAGTGATAGTGGTGCAATGATGCTTGAACCCCCCCGGGGTATGTCGTAGAACCACGTCGCAAAACAGCGACTTACACTCTTCGGTCGGCGGCAATTTCCTGGCCTAACGGGCGAGGCGACCCGTGGCGCCCCGGGCCACACAGGTCGGCGACGCAACGCCCGTCACCAGATACCAAGACTGGCGACTAGCCCGCGCCACCCAACGGCGCTGGGCGGTAGCAAAGCACTCAGCCAGCAGGGCCCCCTCCACCAGCAGCGCCCGTGGTGCGTTGGCACTGCCAGCAGACAGCCAAGCCGAGGCCTCGTAAACCTCCTGCTGACCCTCGCGCCAACGGCGATGCCCAAAATTCACCACCGGGCGACTGGCCTGCAACAAGAACTGTTCGCGATAGTTGACCAAACCAAGCGTCGTACCGATGGGCACGGCAGCCTCTACCTGCCGCATGAAGGCCGCGCCCGAACGCGACGCGTCCAACATCGGATTGATCCAAAATCCTTGCACCACCAGGGCACCCCACAGGGTCACGGCCATGGCGACGGGCGCGCGACGCAAGCGGCCAACCGCTAGCGCCAGCGCAGCGACAGCCGCGATGGTAGCGAGGGGGGCGAGCAGTTCGGCGGAGGCCTTCAGCCCGTTATCCTGGCCCAATCTGTCCCACAGCGGCGCCCCCATGGTGGCGAACCACGCCACCGCGCCGGCCAGAGCGACGGCGACGGCCCCCAGAAGACTGGCGAACAGCCACTGAACGCCGCGCCGCGCCAACAGGCGTGGCAAAAAAGGCGCCAAGGACAACACGAACGCGGGGACAGCCTGCAGCACATACACGCCCCGCTTGCCCGCGGACAGCGAGAAGAACAGCACTACCAGCAGCACCCAACCTAGAAACAGCAAAGCACGGGGGTCGCGCAGGCGCCAATGGTCTTGCCACGTCTCGGCAGCCTCGCCAACTGAGCGCAGGCCCTTCAGCCCTAGCACCCAAGGCAGCAGCAAGGTGCCAGGCAACCAGAGCCACGGAATGACATGCACCAAAAAAAACCACGGTGGTGCCTGATGATGCCAAGCATGCGCGTAGCGCTGCACCGTTTGCTGGAACAGGATTTCATCTCGGTAGGCGACATAGGCGGGGTCGTGGGATTGGGCGACCACCACCAGCATCGGCACCAACCAGATGGCAATACCCAAGAGCAGACCCAACGGTGCCCAAGCCCAACGCCATCCGCCCCCGATGACCGGCAAGGCAAAGCCGGCACGCGCCAAGCCCCACCACGGCAACAGCAGCAGCAGCGGCAGGAAGCCAACGCCTTTGGTGGCCACGCCAAGGCCTGCGGACAACCCCGCAACGGCGTACCAACCCCACGCCGGTCCCAACAGCAGGTGACGCGCCAAGCCGTACACAGACAGCACTGTGAGGACCAACAAGAAGCCGTCGATTTGCGCCGCCCGCGCCTGCAGCAGGAACTGCACGGTGGCGAGCAACAGCAGCGCCGCATGCATTGCCACGGTCCGTGACCACAAGCGGTAGGCGAGATCCCACACCAGCCCGACGGCAAGCAAGCCGGCGAGAAATGACGGCAGCAGGAAAGCGACCTGCAGTGAGCCCGTGGCGAGATAGCCTACCGCGATGGCCCAGAAAAACAGCGGCGGCTTGTCTTGGTAAAGGTCGCCGCCAATATGCGGCACCCACCAAGAGGCGCCCTGCGCCATGTCGCGCGCGATAAGAGCAAAACGAGGCTCGTCCGCGGGCCACGGTTCCCGCCATCCCAAACCCGCCCCAAGGACGACCGCCGCCAGCAACAGCAGCCAGACGAGGTCGCGCCAAGACAGTCGCCATGGGCTCAAGGGGCGGCTCCAGCCTCCGCGCGCTTGGCCTTCGCCTCACGCAAGACGAAGTAGAGGTTGCGCAAATAGACGATGAGACCGGTTGCCTGCCCGAGAATGAACACGGGGTCGCCACGATAGATGGCGTAGAACAGCAAGGTCATGCCGCCACCGAGGCTGAACCACCAGAACAGGTGCGGAATGACACTGCGCTTTTCGCGCTCGCTGGCAATCCACTGCACGATGAAGCGCGCGGAAAACAGTGCCTGCCCCAGAAACCCGATTCCCAGCCAGACGTGATTGGCATCCAGACGAAACGCCATATCAGCGGTCCTCTTCCACATGGAGACCAGACGCAAAGCGCGACTGCAACCACATGACACCCAACATGTCGACGACCCCGACCCAGAGACGATTCAGCAAGCCGTACTTGGAAGTACCTTGCAAACGCGGCCGATGGTTGACCGGCACCGACAGCACCACGGTGCCTTGACGACGATAAAGTGCCGGCATGAAGCGGTGCATGTGGTTAAAGAACGGCAGGGCCAGGAAAGTAGGCCGGTGCAGCAACTTGATGCCGCAACCAGAATCCTCGGTGTCATCCTTGAGCAGTGCTGCGCGCACGCCATTGGCGATACGACTTTGCAACCGGCGCAGCCAAGTATCACGACGGTTGGCGACGCGATTGCCCATCACCAACCGGACATTCCCGTCTGCCGCAGCCTGCGCCGCCAGCAAGGCGGGAATGTCTGCGGGGTCGTTCTGGCCGTCGCCATCGAGCGTGGCCACCCACTCTGCTACTGCAGCATGCACGCCGGAAGCCACGGCATAACTCTGGCCACTACGGCGAGAGTGCCGCAGCACCCGCAACTGTGGGATTTCAGCGCGCAAAGCACGCAACCGCGCCAACGTCTCATCCGTGCTGCCGTCGTCCACGAACAGGATTTCGAATGGACGCCCCGCAAGAGCGACGACAATTTCGCGCGCCAATGGCGCGACATTGTCCTGCTCATTGCAGACCGGAATAACGACCGAGAGGTCCGGCGCGGGCAAAGCGTGCTTCCTATTAAAATGCGGATTATACCCTTAGGTACGCCATGGCACCCAACACCGTTCCCAAGGCCCGCCCGGTTTCGGCAGTCGCGTATCCGCGAAGGCCTCCGCCTTCCGGTAAAATGCCGTCATGTCCAATCCTGACACCGACAAGCCGGTAGACCTAGCGGAAGAGACGCCGGCGTGGCGCCTGGAGCCGACCCGTGCCGGCCTGCCGCCTCTGGCGGCGGCGCAGTTCGATGTGGCCTCTACCGAGGACAGTCTGGAACTGCTCGTCGCCAGTACGCAGGAACTAGGCGATCTCTTCCGCGTCTATGCGCCGGGGCGCAAGCGTGACACTTGGATCTGCAACCATCCGGACGATATCAAGCGTCTGCTGGTCACCAATCACCGTAATTACACCAAAGGCGTCGGGCTGGACCGGGTAAAAATCCTGCTCGGCAACGGCATCATGGTGAGCGAAGGCGACTTCTGGAAGCGCCAGCGCCGCATGATCCAGCCGGCTTTCCATCGCAAGATGGTGGAGCAATATGCCGTCGTCATCGATACGGCCCTGGATAACGCGCAAGTGCGTTGGGACGCGGCAGTCCATTCGAGCGAACCCTTCGATATCACCGCCGAGATGAGCGCGCTGACGCTCGACATCATCCTGTGCTCCATCTTCGGCGAGGACCTCGCTTGGCTGGAAAAGCGGATGGGCGGTAACAACCCTTTTGCCGTGGTCACGGAACATTCCGCACGCGATCTGCTGTTCGCCTACAAATTCCGGTCGCTCGCCAAACTGGTAGTAGAACTCGTAGCTGCCCGTCGTGCGGGGCAGTGGGAACGTTTCGACTTCCTGCAGATGCTCATGGATGCCCGCGACAAGGACGACCGGCCCATGCCGGACCGTGAAATGGTCGACGAGGCCCTGACGCTCGTGGTGGCCGGACACGAAACCTCGGCCAGCGCCCTGAACTGGGCTTGGTATTTGGTGGCTACGCATCCGGCGGCGCTGGAGCGCCTTGAAGCGGAAGTGGATGCCATTGACTGCGTGGCCGTAGCGCAGCCTGGCACCGCTAGCGAACCGTCCATAAGCGGCCCGCGCAGCATGACCTACGCCGCGAGCGAACAACTGGTGTGGACGCAGGCTGTGCTGAAAGAGTCCATGCGCCTCTACCCGCCGGGCTGGCTGCTAACCCGGCGCAGCGTGGAAGAAGACGTACTGGGTGGCTACAGGGTGCCACCCGGCACTGACGTCATGCTCAGTCCCTATCTCATCCAACGCCACCCGACGTACTGGCCCGAGCCGGAAGCGTATCGCCCCGAGCGTTTCTTGCCAGAGGCGGAAGCCGCTCGCGAAAAATGGGTCTACATCCCCTTCGCTGCCGGTCCCCGTCACTGCGTCGGCGAGAATTTTGCTTTATACGAAATGACCGTGCATCTGGCGCGCATGGCGCGGCGCTACCGGCTCGAGTACCTCGACGAAGGTCCCATTCCCATTGAAGCGGCCGTCAACCTGCGGGCCTTGCGCCCGCTGCGCTTCCGCGTGCATTTCAGGAAAACCCCATGAACTTCGCGAACACGCTGAACGAGATTCTTCGCGACAACGCGAAACTCGACCGCTCCATCTTCCATCATGAAAGCGGCGACAGCTCGCGCGAAGTCACGTTCGCGGAACTCCACGAGCGTGCCTTGGGCCTGCTGCACTTGCTGCAGCAGCGTGGCGCACGGCGCGGCGACGCCGTCGTCCTTTACCTGGCCAATAACGAACAGTTCCTCGACGGCTATTGGGCCAGCCTTGCAGGCGGCCTGGTGGCCGTGCCAGTAGCCACCGGCATCAGCGATGAGCACAAGTTCAAACTGCTGCGCATCGCGCGGCAACTGGGCAACCCTTGGCTCTACACCGACCGCAAAACATTGGACCGTCTGGAAACCTTCGGCCGTGAAGCGGGTGAAGAGGCTGCCGTGGCCGCACTGCGGGCTCGCGCCTTTCTCGTCGACGAAATCGACAGCCTCGCGCACCACGCAGACCTGCTCATTCCCTCCCCCAACGACACCGCCTTCATCCAGTTTTCTTCCGGCTCCACCAGCGAACCGAAAGGCGTGGTGCTAAAGCACGCGAACCTCGTCGCCAACCTGCGCAGCGTGGTGCAGGCTGCGCGCCTGACGGGCGACGATAATGCCCTGAGCTGGATGCCGCTAACCCATGACATGGGTCTCATCGGCATGAACTTCTTCATGTACGCCGCCGGCATGAACGTCCATATCATGCCCACAGAACTGTTCATCAGGCGTCCGTTGTTGTGGCTACAACTGGCCGACCGCCACCACTGTACCGTGCTGTGCTCGCCGAATTTCGGCTACCGCCATTTCTTGAAGGTGCTGGGCGACCGCCCCGTGGATGGCATGGACCTCAAGCACGTGCGCATCTTGTTCAACGGTGCCGAGCCTATCTCGCCGGAACTCACCGAAGAATTCCTCGACCGCATGGCGCCAAGTGGCTTGCCGAAGGATTCGATGTACCCGGTGTACGGCCTCGCAGAAGCCACCTTGGCCATGACGTTTCGCAGCGCCGTGGGCACCTATCGTGTGGTGCATTTCGACCGCCATCAGCTTGGGGTCGGCGAAGCGGCGCGAGTCGTTAGTGCTGCCGCTCCAGAAGCGCTGGCGCTCATGGGCGTTGGCACGCCTATTCCGGACACCGAAGTGCGTTTCACCGATGAAACTCGGCAGGCATTGCCGGCAGGTACCGTCGGGCATCTGGAAATTCGCGGGCCGAACGTCACTTCCGGCTACTTCCAGTTGCCGGAAGTGAACGCCCGGGTCATCACTGCCGAAGGCTGGCTAGATACCGGCGACCTCGGCCTGTACCACGACGGCGAAGTCATCATCACGGGCCGCGCGAAGGAAATCATCTTCGTCAACGGTCAGAACTACTACCCACATGACTTGGAAAATATTGCCATCCGCGCACCGGGCCTGGAACTCGGCAAGGTCGTGGCAGCCGCATGTCGCCCGAACGGCGCCGAAGCCGACGAACTGACATTGTTCGTGCTGCATCGCGGGTCCATGGAAGACTTCCTGCCCACCGCCGATGCCGTAGCGCGCGTGGTCAACGAACATGCCG
>CAIOHZ010000080.1 GCA_903858165.1 uncultured Pseudomonadota bacterium | reverse complement strand
GTTGGCGTCGGTGATGGCGAGTGGCCCGCCACGTCGATAACAGCGCGGGCCGGGGTGTGCACCTGCCGAAGCGGGGCCCGCCGTCAAACGGCCATCGGTATGCCGCAATACGCTGCCACCGCCGGCAGCCACGGTGTGAATGTCGAGCATGGGCACTTGCAGGGTCAGGCCCGCCAGCATATTCACCGGACGTCGCGGCAGGTTGCCATCAATGAGCGCCACATCGGTACTGGTGCCGCCCATGTCGAAACCGATGAGTTGCTCGTAACCGGCAGCGCGCCCGACGCCTTGCAGGCCGACCAAGCCGCCAGCCGGGCCCGACAGCAAAGCGTCCACGCCGCGAAACCCCGCTGCATCCGTGAGGCCGCCATGGCTTTGCATGAACGCCACTTCGGTGGGGGCGAGTGCGGCTACGCGTTCGCTAAAGCCTTTGATGTAACGCTGCAGCACGGGCGTGAGATAGGCGTCTGCCAACGTGGTGTCAGCGCGTGGCACCCAACGCGGCAGCGGCGATACCAGGTGGGAGCAGAACACTTGCGTGAAACCCGCCGCGTGCGCTGCGGCAGCCGCCAGCAGTTCATGGCCGGGGTGCGCCCAGCCATGCAGGAAACAGATGGCGACCGCTTCGCAGCCTGCTTTACGCGCGGCGACCAGCGCGGTTTGCAGGGAATGGCTCGCCGTGGTGTCTAGAGGGACGAGCACGCTGCCGTCGTGCGTTACCCGCTCCGTGGCTTCGATGACACACGCGAACAGAGGCGCAAGTCGCCGCAGTTCGCGGTGGAACAATTGTGGCCGGTCCTGCTGGCGTATCACTGGCAGGTCCGCGAAGCCGGCCGTTACCACCAGCGCTACTTTGGCGCCGGCGTGTTCGAGCAAGGCGTTGGTGGCCACGGTGGTGCCCAGCCGAATTTCCGTGACGGCGTCACCGGCCGACCCATGGCGTTGCAGGAGGCGGTTTACACCCTCACTGGCGGCGTCCACGTACTGCTCCGGGTTCACGGACAGCAGCTTGTCCGTATGCCAGTGGCCCGCCGGCGAGACCGCGACGATATCGGTGAAGGTGCCGCCGCGGTCAATCCAGAAACACCAACCTGGTTGGCTGGCGTTGCCGTTTGGCGCTGCTGGTTTGGGGATTGGCGTGTGCACGATGCCCGCGAGTTTAACGGTTCGGCGCCGGCAGCGAAGCGGGGTCCACGGTTAGCTTCGCACTCGCAGTAAACTGCGCTCCATGGAAACCTTGCAGCGCATCTACGCCGCCATTGCCGCTATCCCTCATGGGGAAGTGGCTACGTATGGCGGTGTTGCGGCCCGTGCGGGCATGCCTGGCGGGGCGCGCCGGGTAGCTAGGGCCTTGGCGGAGGCGCCACGCGCGTTGCGTCTGCCATGGCATCGTGTGGTCGCGGCGGGTGGGCGCATCGCTCTGCCTGCGGGCAGCGAGGCTCATGCCGAGCAGGTCAAGAGGCTCGAGTGCGAAGGGCACGTGGTGCGCAATAACCGTGTGGTAACGCCGATGTTGAACGGGGAAGGCGAACTGGACGCGTTGTTGTGGGCGCCCCCTAGGAGCAAACGATGATTATCGACGAGGTTCCGGTGCATGCCGGGCCGCCGTATGGCACGAGACACGTGGTGTTCAGTCACGGCAAGGAAAGCGGGCCTTGGGGTTCGAAGATCCGCGCCTTGGCAGCGGTAGCCACGGCCGCTGGATGGGCGGTGGATTCCGTCGACTACCAAGGCATGGCCGACCCGGCGGCGCGTGTGGCGAAACTG
>CAIOHZ010000079.1 GCA_903858165.1 uncultured Pseudomonadota bacterium | reverse complement strand
GCCAAGCCCGCTCGCCGTAAACCCGCGATGCTGGCGGCGCCTCCGGGCCACGAGGACTTCGCCCGTCTGCGCATTCGTGCCACCACCATGGGCGACCTGCTGCTCACAGCGGCGGACCGCTACCCGAACAAGCTGGCGCTGGTATTCCCGGACGCCGAGTTCCGCTACGGCGAACTGGCGCAGCGCGCGTTGGAGCGCGCACGCGGCTTGCAGGCCATGGGCGTGAAGCCGCGCGACCACGTGGGCATCTTGATGCACACCTGCCCGGACTTCGTGGAGTTCTTGTTCGCAGTGGCCTTCTGCGGCGCCGTCGCCGTGCCCATCAACGCGCGCTACAAGAGCAGCGAACTGGCTTACGTCATTGAAAACGGCGACCTGGTGACTGTGGTCACTACCGATGCCGTCGCCGACCACGTCGACTTCATCGAGCGTTTGAACGGCGCCCTGCCGGGCCTCGCGAAGGACGCCGACTCCATGAACTTGCACCTCGCCGCCACGCCGCGTCTGCGCAATGTGGTGGTCATCGGCAAGGCGAAGCCGAAGGGCTTCGTGACGCAGAAGGCCTTCGAGGCCGCAGCGCGCAAGGTGAACGTGCTCGAAGTGCATCGCGCCCGCCTGCGTGTGCGTCTGCGCGACCATGCGCTAATGCTCTACACCTCGGGCACCACAGCGAACCCGAAGGGCTGCCTGATTACGCATGAAGCGCAGGTGCGCAACAGCATGAACCTGGGCGCTGTGCGGTACCGCCTGACGGCGAAGGACCGCTTCTGGTCGCCGCTGCCCATGTTCCACATTGCCGCCGTGCTGCCCATGCTAGCCATCTTCGATGTGGGCGGTGCTTACCTCACCATGGGCCACTTCGACCCGGGCGTGGCGCTGAAGATGCTCGAGAAGTACAAGGTAAGCGCTACTTACCCCAGCTTTGTCACGCTCATTCAGGGGTTGGTGTATCACCCGGACTTCAAGAAGCGCGACCTGTCGCGCATTCGTTTGATGAACAGCAACTTCGCGGTGCAGCCGCCGGGCGTGGCCGCGCCCATCATGGCCGCCATGCCGAACGCGCTGCAGGTGGGCAGCTTCGGTATGACGGAAGCCGCCGGTACCGTGTGCACGGGCGCTTGGGACGAGCCGGAAGAGCTGCGCATTACGCGCCTCGGCCGGCCGCTGCCGGGCCAGGAAGTGCGCATCGTGGACCCGGAGACGAAGCAGGACCTGGCTGTCGGCTTACGCGGCGAAGTACTGGTGCGTGGCTACAACCTCTTCGATGGCTACTACCGCGATGCCGAGAAGACGGCGCAGGCGCTCGACAGCGCCGGCTGGTTCCACACCGGCGACATCGGTTCGCTCGACAAGAACGGCACTATCCTCTTCCATGGCCGCTTCAAGGACATGCTGAAGGTGGGCGGTGAAAACGTGGCCGCCGCCGAAATCGAAGCCGTGCTGCAGCGTCACCCCGCGGTGAAGCTGGCGCAGGTGGTGGGCATCCCCGACGAGAAGTACGTGGAAGTGCCAGCGGCGTTCGTGGAACTGCAGCCGGATGCCACGGCGGGCGAAAAGGAACTCATCGAGTTCTGTCGCAAGGAAGTGGCCGGGTTCAAGGTGCCGCGCCATGTGCGCTTCGTGACCGAATGGCCGATGAGTTCGAGCAAGATTCAGAAGTTCCGTCTGCGGACGGCGCTGGTGGCAGAACTGCACTTGGATTGAGTGCAGTTCGCGCTTGCCTTTAGAGCACATTGAGCTGAGCCGAAACCGCGGAGACTGATGCATGAACGTGTTGCGCAACTGGTTGCTGTTCGCCGCCTTGGCGGTGCCTGTGTGGATGCCTGTGGCCCATGCCGTGCCACCAGCGGATATGGAAGCGGAACGCGCCAAGGCGGAAGCCTTCAGGGCCAGCATGGAAGCCAAGGGCCAGGTGGACCGCGAAGCGCTCCCCGGTGCGGTCATTTATCGCGAACGCTGCATGGCTTGCCATGAAGGCAAGGTGCCCAAGGCGCCGCACAAGACGTTCGTGTCGCTCATGTCGACGGACTCCATCTATCACGCACTGGCGGACGGCATCATGCAGCCGCAGTCGGCTGGCCTGAGCCTGGCGCAGAAGCAGCAGGTAGCGGAATACCTCACTGGTGAGAAGCTGGACTTGAGCCGCCAGATTCCCATGCCGCCGCAATGCCCCGCCGATGCAGCTGCGCAAGGTCCACGCCTGATGGGGTGGGGCTTCGGGCCGCGTAACAACCACTTCATCGCGCAAGACGTGGCGGGCCTCGCCGCCGCAGATGTGCCGCGCTTGAAGCTGAAGTGGGCACTGGCTTACCCGAGTGGTGCCTTGCGGGCACGTTCGCGCCCCACGTTCGACCAAGGCCGCCTCTATGTGGGCAGCCAGGACGGTACTGTCTACGCGCTGGACGCGAAGACCGGCTGCAAGCACTGGACCTTCCGCGCCAGCGCCGAAGTGCGTACGCCGGTGTTGGTGGATGCGGTGGGCAAGTCCGGTAAGCGCGTCGCTTTGTTCGGCGACCTGAATGGCCGCGCGTATGCGGTGGATGCCACCAATGGCGCGCTGCTGTGGAAGCTGAAGGCGGATGACCACCCGACGGCCACCATCACCGGTGCGCCGGTGTTGCGTGCGGGCGTGCTGTATGTGCCTGTGTCCTCGCTGGAGGAAGCCTCGGCCGACCCGGCGTATGAATGTTGCACCTTCCGTGGGTCCGTGCTGGCGGTCGCCGCCGAGACGGGCGACGTCCTGTGGAAGAGCTACACCATTCTGGAACCGGCCAAGGAAGTGGGCGTGACTCGCGCTGGCGTGAAACGCTTTGCACCTTCCGGTTCGCCCATCTGGAACTCGCCCACCATCGACGAGCAGCGCGGCCTGCTGTATGTCGGCACAGGCAACGGCTATAGCGCACCAGCGGATATGTCTTCGGATGCCATCGTCGCGTTCGACCTGAAGACGGGCGAGCGCAAGTGGGTGCACCAAGTGGTGGCCAACGACGCCTGGAACGTGGGCTGCATGATTGGCAACGCCAACTGCCCGGAACCGGAAGGTCCGGACCTCGATATTGGCGCCGGCACCATGCTGCTGAAGCAGGCGGGCCCGAAGGGCGTGGACATGGTGGCTGTAGGCTTGAAGGATGGCACGGTGGTGACCATCGACCCCGACCATCCGGCCCAAGAGCTTTGGCGGCGCAAGCTGGGCCGCGGCAGCATTCAGGGCGGTGTGCAGTTCGGCATGGCCTACGACGGCAAGCGTCTGTACGTGCCCATCTCGGACATGTCCAGCTCGCCCGACGGCAAGACCTACGACGGGCCCATTCAGCCCGGAATAAACGCGCTGGTGCCTGCTACGGGCGAGATTGCCTGGCGTACCCCGGCGGATGACATTTGCCATGGCCGCCCGCTGTGCGACAGCGGCATTCTGGCTTCCATTGCGGCCATCGACGGCGTGGTGTTCGGCGGCCACATGGACGGCCGGCTGCGCGGCTACGATGCGGCTACCGGCAAGGTGGTGTGGGAGCACGACACCACCGCGGAAATCACCGGCGTGAACGGTGTGAAGGGCAGCGGCGGTTCCATGGGTGGCGGCGGCCCCGTGGTCTACAACGGCATGGTCTACGTGAACTCGGGCTATGGTCTGTACTTCCACCTGCCAGGCAACGTGCTGCTGGCCTACTCGGTAGACGGCAAGTAAGCCGATCCGGGTGGTAGGCAAGTAACCCGTCGAGCGAACCCGTCCCGCACGGCGTTCGCTCGACATCTTTCAGCGCCAGCAGTTAGCATCCCGCATCTTCACTGATGCGGGTTTCGCCATGCGCTTTGTTCCCAAGTTGCTGTTGCTGGTTTCCACGTTGGGCGCTGTGCTGGCACCCGCCGCCATGGCCGCTACGGCTGCCGAGCCGGCCAAAGAGCCCGTCACCGTCATCACGGGCGGACATCTGCTGGATGTGACCACGGGCCAGTGGCTGGACCACCCCGCGGTGTTCGTCGAGAACGGCCGCGTCACCTCCATCGCGGATGCGCGCACGGTGAAGTGGGGCAAGGGCGTGCGCCATATCGACCTCGGCAAGCGCTACCTGCTGCCTGGGCTCATCGACATGCACGTGCACCTGACCTCGCTCGCCGAGGTGGGTGGCTATCAGGACCTGCGCTACACCGACACCTTCTGGACTGCCGTTGGCGTGGCGAACGCCGCGAAGACCTTGAACATCGGCTTCACCACCGTGCGCAACGTGGGCTCGGCCGACTTCGCCGACGTGGGTTTGCGGCAGGCCATCGACGGCGGCTGGATTCCCGGCCCACGCATCGTGGCG
>CAIOHZ010000078.1 GCA_903858165.1 uncultured Pseudomonadota bacterium | reverse complement strand
GCCGGTTTGCCGAGCTGGAGCTGGACATTGCCGAGGTTGTACCAGAGCGTGGCCTGCTGCGAATGGCGATCGGCGAGCCGTTGCAGCAAAGGTTCCGCTGCCACCGCCTTGCCCAGTTGCGCGAGGGCGATGGCGGCGCCCAGTGCATAGGGCCAGTGCGCGGGAGCGATGCGTTGCGCACGGCGAAAGCTCTGGTGCGCATCCGCGTGTCGCCCGTCTGCGGCGTAAGCCTGAGCCAGATTACCGAGCAGTCCGGCATTGTTCCTGTCATGCGCCGTGGCGAGTTCGAGCGCAGCGATGGCCGCGGTGATCTGGCCCAGTTGCAGCAAGGCCAGGCCGAGCAGGCTGCGCGCGCCGGCATACCCCGGCGCCAGCGTCACCGCGGTACGGCCGTATTCCAGCGCCGCGTTCCAGTCGCCGCGCTGCAAGGCTGCGCCCCCGGTTTGCAGCGCCTGGTTCAGCAACATGGGCTTAGGGGGCAATGTAACCATTTGTTTTTATTGAGTAATTTATAAGGAGTTGGCCATTGCATCGGTGAAAATTATACCTGAGTCAGCCAGAAACCTGCGCCAAGCACTTGTTTTTCTGGATGATTTTGATATGCACCCCATGTTGTAAATAAGAGACAGCCGTCGGGATAAACAGTTATTTTCAGGCGGAGTACTTTGTTTTGTGACTTAAGCCCCCCGATAATCTATACAGCCTCGCTACTCGGAGGAGGCGCAGGTCGCCTAAGTCAGGCTGAAAGTTTTCTCAGGCTGAAAGTTTTCTCAGGCTGAAAGTTTTCAGACCGGGCTTAGCGGCAAGCCACATAAACTCTCTAGGAGATTTACACGCATGAACAAGAAACTAATGGCAGTCGCCGTAGCCAGCGCGCTGGCCGCGCCCGCAGTGGCGATGGCACAGAGCACCGTGCAAATGTACGGCAGCATCTACATGGAATACGCCTTCACCAGCCCCGGCGCGAACACCGCCAACACGGCGAAACCGGCCAGCGTCGACATCCTGCAAGCCCCGGGTTCGAACATCGGCTTCAAAGGTGAAGAGAAGCTGGGCGGCGGCATGAGCGCCTGGTTCGACTGCCAATCCACCGCCGACTTCCGCGGCGTCAGCGGCGATGGCTTCTGCACCCGCAACAGCGCGGTCGGCGTCAAAGGCAACTTCGGTAACTTCTTCATCGGCAACTGGGATACCCCGTTCAAGCGCACCATAGGCAACGTTGGTGGCCGCGACACCGGTATCTACGGCACCGCCGACCTGCTGGTGAGCAACTCGACGACTGTGGACGACGGCGGCTCCGCCGGCGTGTTCAAGCGCCGTCAGCGCAATTCCATCAACTTCGACAGCCCGAACTTCGGCGGCTTCCAGTTCATGGCGTCGACCACGTCGACCAACAGCGGCTCGTCCATCACCACGTCCGACGCTGCTGCCAAGCCGCGCGTCTGGTCGCTGGCCGGTGCTTACAAGTCCGGCCCGTTGGATCTGGCGATTGGTTATGAACTGCATAAGGACTTCTACAACAACCGCGTTAACGCTGCTGCCGGCTCTGTGGGCACGGCGGGCGGCGGTAGCACGATCATTGCAGCCGTGGCGGCTACCCCCGCCACCTTCTCCGGTGACGAGTCGGCCTACCACGTCAGCGCTGCCTACACCCTGGGCAACGGCCTGAAACTGGGGGTAATCTACACCCAGCAAGAAGCCGACACCGGTGTTGGCGTTACCTCCAAGGTCAAGGCCTACCAACTGGGCGCGGAATGGAAACTCTCCGGACCGCATAACCTGCACTTCGGTTACACCGTTGCGGATGATACCAATACCACGGCCGTGGCAGGCTCTCAGCCCTTGGGCGGCCGTCCGGGCAACGGTGGAACAGGCGCTCTAGCAGGCACTGTTCCGGCGGGCGCCAATGGCGCCAAGCTGTGGCAGATCCGCTACCTGCATGACTTGTCGAAGCGCACCACGGCCTCGATCGGGTATGTCAATCTGAAGAACGACGTATCGGGCACGTATGACCTGATGGGTGTCGCCGGCACCGGCACCGGCGCGAAGTCGAGCGCTGTTGCGATGAGCATCGCTCACCGCTTCTAAGTCTAAGTCTAAGTTTCAAGCATCACCTCCGCGTTACGCGGAACTCAAAACGGGCGCTTCGGCGCCCGTTTTTTTTATGCCTGCTGCAGTGTTATGCCCGCTGCAGTGTTATGCCCGCGTCAGCATTTGCAGATACAGCGCCTCGAGATCCCGCGTGAACGCCGGGATGTCGAACAACGGCGCGGTTTCACGCACCGCGCGTACGCGGCG
>CAIOHZ010000077.1 GCA_903858165.1 uncultured Pseudomonadota bacterium | reverse complement strand
TTCATGCGGCAGGACTTCTTTACCTACCCACCGCAGTACAAGATCCTAATCGCCGGAAACCACAAGCCAGCCATTCGCAACATCGACGAGGCAATGCGCCGTCGTCTCCACCTCATACCGTTCACGATCACCGTTCCCCCGGACAAACGCGACAAGGAACTGCAGGCCAAGCTGCTGACCGAGCGCAACGGGATTTTCGAATGGGCGGTCGAAGGTTGTCTTGCGTGGCAGCGCGAAGGCCTGCGGCCGCCGCAGTGCGTCATGGATGCCACCGACGAGTACTTCGAATCCGAAGATGCGCTCGGTCGCTGGCTGGAAGAGCGCTGCGTGCGCGTGGCCAGCGCCAAATCCCTGACCGCCGAACTGTTCAACGACTGGAAGCAGTGGGCGGAAGCATCCGGCGAGTTCATCGGCTCGCAGCGGCGCTTCTCCGATTTGCTGTTGACGCGCGGCTTGGAGAAATGGCGCAACACAGCGGGTGTGCGCGGGTTTCAGGGGATTGGATTGAAAGAGCAACCGGCTCCTGGCTACACCCCGTATGCGGACAACTGAACCATGAACCGTCAATTCACCGACGCAGCTGACACAGCCAATGGTTACCTCTCTCACGCGTACGCGCGTACGCGTGTAGGAGAGTTTCCTTCACCTGCGTCGGCTGCGTCGGTCCCGAAAACATTGGAGGACTGAGCACCATGAACCACACGACCACTTTGGCGCTCGATCTGGGCACCACCACCGGCTGGGCGCTGCGGCCGCGCGACGGCGACATCGCCCACGGCTTCGTGAGCTTCCGGCCACAGCGCTTCGAGGGCGGCGGCATGCGCTACCTGCGATTCAAACGCTGGCTGACGGAACTCAAGGCGCTGGCGACCGACATCAACGCGGTCTACTTCGAGGAAGTGCGCCGCCACGCAGGCGTGGACGCCGCACACGTCTACGGCGGCTTGATGGCCACGCTCACCACCTGGTGCGAGCACCACAACATTCCGTACCAGGGCGTGCCGGTCGGCACGATCAAAAAGCACGCCACTGGCAAAGGCAACGCCAGCAAGGACGACATGATCGCTGCCATGCGCGCTCGGGCCCACCCGGTTAGCGATGACAACGAGGCAGACGCCCTGGCGCTGCTCCACTGGGCCATTGAGACGCAGGGGGACTGACATGAAAATTCCCGCTTACCGCTATCCCTCTCCACTGGGCCGCATTCAGCCCGAGCCCATCGACGTGGACACCGTGAAGCAACGTGGCTGGCAGGATCAGCACATTCTGGTCGTGTCCGAACACGATGCGCGGCTCGACTTCGTGGAGAAGGAGATCGTGCGCCGAATTGGCGAGCGCCTCTATGGAGGGCGTCGGCATGGCTAGGCGCACCAGCGTGTGGACTATCGAGGAAGTCGCCTCGCGCTTCCGGGAAGCGGTGTCGACCGGGCGTCGCCTGCCACCGGTTCGGGTGCAGGGCTACTTCAATCTGTGGCCGCCCATCGTGCGGCAGGAATGGGAACGCTACGCGGACGAGGATGCGCCGCCCCGGCGCTTTCCCCCGGATCCAGCAGCGGTCGACCGAATGCTGGAAACCATGGGCTGGGTGCAGTGGCTGGAAGTGGAGCGCCGGCACCTTGTCTGGATGCGTGCCGAAAACTATCCCTGGAATGAAATCGGCAAGCGCTTCGGCTGCTGTCGCGCGACCGCGTGGCGGCAATGGAAGTTGTCCATGCAGGT
>CAIOHZ010000076.1 GCA_903858165.1 uncultured Pseudomonadota bacterium | reverse complement strand
TGCGGATGAGCTTGAACACGAGGTCGTAGGAGGGCAGCGTGAAGCAGACCATCACGAGGCCGCGCTCGCCGGCGGCTAGCGTGAACAGGTCGTCCGTCTGGCCCATGTGGCGGAACAGTTCGCGGAAGCGCTCGGTCTTGCCTTGGCGGGCCCGGCCGAGCACCGTGAAGAGTTCGGAAGTCGCCTTGCGCGGCATCAGCTGCTTCAGGAACAGCACCGCCTCGCCCACGCGGTCTAGGTCGACGTGAAAGTAGGAGCGCGTGAAGCTAAACAAGATGGAGACGTCGCTCTCCTTCAGCAACACGGCATCGACCAGTACGCCGTGGTCGGAGTGCTTGAGCGAGATGACCAATGGCGCAACAAAGTCCCGGCCGACGATACGCCCGACCAGATAGGCGCGTGTCATCTGCCAGAACACGGGGCGGATGATCTCCACCTCACGGATAGCGCGACGCTCGTCTTTGAGGTCCAAGCAGGCTTCGACCTCACGCGCGACGTGCATGACGCTGGCCTCGAAATTCCGCCACGTAGCGCGGGTGCGGAAATCTGCCAGCACCTCCTCGAATAGCAGCGCGACGGAGCCGCGGTTGACATAGGTGCTGGTGACGACATGGCCGGAGATGCCCGCGAGCGGGTCCAGGTCCAAGGCGACAAACTCGATGTCCGCGGCGACGCCCACCGTACCGAAGAAGCTGCGGGTGATGGAGTTGAAGAAGGTCTTGCTGAACTCGACGTCCGGACGCCGGCCAATGAGCGTAGTGAAGTATTCCTTGAGCGCCTGCCAGAGTTCCCGGCTGGGGGCAGCTTCACCGAGCTTGAGCCGCAGCTCCGCAACGCTGCGGTCCACGCAGCGCTCGTAGAGCTCGATACGCTCTACGGCGTCCTTCTGGCTGGCCAGCCATTCCCGCGCATCGAAGCGCTGCGGGGCGCGCCGGGTGATGGCGCGGAACTCGCTGTTGTAGGCGTCGAATGCGTCGGCCACGTCCGTCGCGCAGGCTTGCGCAAGGACGCGGTCGACAGGGGAGGGGGATTCTGCCGTCGTCATGCCCGCCTCCTAAGTTGGCGTCAGAGGTTCTTGATCATCGCGTCGCCAAACTCGCTGCACTTCACCTCGGTGGCGCCTGCCATCAGGCGCGCGAAGTCGTACGTCACGTGCTTCTGCGCGATGGCGCGGTCCATGGCCGTGATGAGCGCATCCGCGGCCTCGGTCCAGCCCATATAGCGCAGCATCATCTCGCCGGAGAGGATGACCGAGCCCGGGTTGACCTTGTCGAGGTCCGCGTACTTCGGCGCCGTGCCATGGGTGGCTTCGAACACCGCGTGGCCCGTCAAGTAGTTGACGTTGCCGCCCGGGGCGATGCCGATACCGCCGACCTGCGCAGCGAGCGCGTCGGAGAGGTAGTCGCCGTTGAGGTTGAGCGTGGCGATAACATCGAACTCCTCCGGACGCGTCAGCACCTGCTGCAGCGTGATGTCCGCGATGGCGTCCTTGATGATGACCTTGCCCGCGGCCTTGGCAGCATCCTGCTCGGCGTTGGCGGCCTTCTCGCCGCTCGTGGCCTTGGTGCGCTCCCATTGCTCCCAGGTGTAGGTCTGGGTGGGGTATTCGCGCTCCGCGAGGGCATAGCACCAGTTCCGGAAGGCGCCTTCCGTGAACTTCATGATGTTGCCCTTGTGGACGATGGTGACGCTCTTGCGCTGGTTGGCAATGGCGTAGTCGATGGCACCACGGAACAGGCGTTCGCTGCCGTCCTTGGAGACCGGCTTGATGCCGATGCCCGAGGACTCCGGGAAGCGGATCTTGCCGTAGGCCTTCGGGAAGGCCTCCTTGAACAGCGCCATGAACTTGGCGTTCTCGGCGCTGCCAGCCTCGAACTCGATACCGGCATAGATGTCCTCCGTGTTCTCGCGGAAGATCACCATGTCTACTTTCTCCGGCGCCTTGACCGGGGAGGGCACGCCCTTGAACCAGCGTACGGGGCGCAGGCAGACGTAGAGGTCCAGCATCTGGCGCAGCGCCACGTTCAGCGAGCGGATGCCACCACCGATGGGGGTGGTGAGCGGGCCCTTGATGGAGACCAGGTACTCGCGGCAGGCGTCTACCGTCTCGTCCGGCAGCCAGGTGTTGGCCAGTTCGTTGGCCTTGCCGCCGGCCAGCACTTCCATCCAGTGGATCTTGCGCTTGCCGCCATAGGTCTTCTCGACCGCAGCGTCCAGCACGCGGACGCTGGCGCGCCAGATGTCGCGGCCGGTGCCGTCACCCTCGATGAACGGGATGATGGGGTTGTTGGGGACGACGAGTTTGCCGTCGACGATGGTGATCTTCGCGCCGCCGGCGGGGACAGTGACTTTGAACGAGGACATGGCTGTCCCTCTGGTGCAGGAAAGAAGCGCAAATTTTACCTGAACTGGCCGCATTTGCACGGCCGCTGCCACTGCCACGGCCCCGCGGGGCTCCCCGGCGCGCCCGCAGCACGTCGCCGATGGGCGATGGGTGCCGCCGCGCTAAGGGCGCTGCTGGTAACCCAGCCGCAGGTACACCAAGCGGCCGGGTGTGTCGTAGGCGTTGGGGTCGAAGTTGTTCATGGCGCAGGTGACGCAGCCGGGAGGCGCTTTGCCCAACAGGTTGTTCACGCCCAGTGCGACGACGAAGCCATCGGCGAGCGCGCTGGGCGTCCAGCGCAGTTGCGCATCGACATAGGTGCGTGCCCCCAGTGCCTGCGGGTTTCCAGCTTCCCGGACGGCTGACAAGTAGCGCCCCGTCAACGTTGCACCCACTGCGTCCTTGTTCCAATCCAAGAGGAGATTGGACTTGGATCTCGGAAAGGCCTGGTCCGGACTACCTCGTTCAGTGCCCAGTCGCCGGATGGCGGCCAGACCCGAAGAGGTGGGAACGTATTCCGTATATTCCA
This sequence comes from uncultured Pseudomonadota bacterium, assembly GCA_903858165.1. Classification (GTDB taxonomy): domain Bacteria; phylum Pseudomonadota; class Gammaproteobacteria; order Steroidobacterales; family Steroidobacteraceae; genus CAIOHZ01. Next base: position 13,233 of record CAIOHZ010000076.1, on the reverse strand, counting down.
GCAGACGCGTGGTGTACCAGGAGGCCGCGAACTGTCCAGCTGCACCCTCAGGTGACTCCCAATGCACGTTCATATCCAGTGCGCGGGTTCGTACACCGCCGATATTGATGAGCGGATTGGCGATGGCAGTGACTTGCCCGGAGGCGGCGCGCGTAATGGCGGCGCACGACAAGGCATCGCCAGTCTGCGCGCAGCGGTCCAGCAAGGTCTGGCCGTTCTGCGCCTGAATGGCTTGGTCCAGCTTGATATCGGAGTAGGCAACTTCCAGCGACAGCTGGCGTGACCACGTGGTGTCTGTGAATGCTGCGGGCTCCCAGACGCCGCTGACATTCCAACTCTTGCTGGTTTCCGGTTGGAGTTGCTGGTTGCCACTGGTGGTGACGCCAATCTGCGAACCCAATTGGGTATAGCTGCCGCTCGCGGGAACTCCGCGGGCAATGCAGTTGGCGCGAACCGTGGCGCTGGCGCCATTCGTGAGGAAGCTCGAGCACGGGTCGGCAATTTCCTGGTCGAAGCGCGATGCCGTGCCGAATAACTCGCCGATGGAGGGGCTACGGAAGCCCTCGCCGTAGGAGCCGCGGAACAGGACTTCTTCAAACGGGCGCCAGGACAGGCCAGCCTTGTAGGTCTGCCCGCTACCGGAAGTGGAATAGTCAAAAACGCGTGCCGCTACCGAGGCTTCCAGTTGCTGCGCCAGCGGACGGTCGGCCAGTAAGGGCAGACGTAGCTCGCCATACGCTTCGTTGACGGTGATTTGCCCTTGCGTTGGCTGCGCCGGAATGTCCGCGGAAAAACCGGCAGCCACGATGGGGTCGGGCCGGAAATAGCCTGCGGTGCGTCGGTGTTCAAGCCCAGCGGCGAAGGCCAGAGCGCCGGCTGGCAGGTCAAGGAGGTCGCCGGTGAGGTTGGCCGAGAACGCCGACAACTGCTGCTGCGAGGAGTCGTGCTGGGTGAAGCCGATGAAGGCCAGCATGGCGGGCGTGATGGTGCCGGCGCCGCCGAAGAGGTTCAGCGGGACGCAGGCCCCGGTGCATTGGGTGACGGGCCCCAGCGCCTGCTGCACCAGCTGTGCATTGACGTTGCCGGTGAACACTTGCTGCGCGCGATTGGTGGACTGCAGGGCGTTCAGGTCCCAGTGCCATTCCTTGTTCGCGACCGTGAACTCTCCGGCCAGCATGGCCGTGAGGTTCCAGGTGTCCACCGTTTGCTCATAGTGGCGCGGACCGTTTTCGACAAGACGCCGACCGATGAAATGGTAAGTGCCTGGTTCCAGCGTGAAGCCGAACGGGTTGTAGGGGTTGCTGGCATCTACGTGAATGGTGTCCAGCAAGTTGCCGTTGCCAGCATCCTGGCCGATGAACAGCGGCAACGGCGCCGCCTGATTGGCGGACTTGCGCTGCACGTAGCTGGCCCGGACGCGTAAGCGCAAGGTATCGCTGAATTCGTGTTCCAGCGACCCGAACCCGCTAGCACGCGACATGGGGGTGGAAAGGTAGTTGTAGGGCTGGAAGTTGAACCGGTCTGCGGTGGTGAAATCTTTGAAGCCGGAAGCCGGACCCGTCGGATCGCCGGGCAGGTAGACGGCGTTCTGGCCAGGCTGAAGCGCCTGCTGCAAAGTCAGGTCCAGGTCACGGCCGGAATTCGGGTCTGTGACGATGAACCGACCCAGTGGCGTTGCGGAACTGCAGCCGCCGGGAAGGCAGGACGTTGCGTACGGCGCCGGGAACCGGCTGATGGCGCGCTGGCCTGCGAAGATGGGGGCTTGCTTGAAGTAGCCGCCGCCTACCACCCAGTGCGTGCTTTCGGTGGCGCCGCCCCAGGCGAGGTTGTAGTCCTGGGCCAAGCCATCGCCATGATCGGATTGCCCCACCTGGAGGTTTGCCGTCAGCCCTTTCTGCCTGACTTTCGTGATGATGTTGACGACGCCGGCAATGGCGTCGGAGCCATAGATGGGGGAGGCGCCTTCTTGCAACACTTCCATGCGGCTGATCATGGCCGTGGGAATGGTGTTGAGGTCGACTGAACCGGGCACGCCCGATGCGGCGCTGCCGGGTACCCAGCGCAACCCGTCCACCAAGACGAGCACGCGGCGTGAACTCAAGTAGCGCAGGTCGATTTCCGCAGACCCGGCACCCACACCACCACCGTCGGGCGGGTTACCGACGTTACCCGAATTATTGAACTTCGTGTTCAGTCCCCCGGAGGCCGAGGGGATGCGCTGCAGGACATCGACGGTGGAGGTTAGCCCCTGTTTGGCGATGGTTGCGGCGTCGAGTTCGACCACGGACTGGCTACGCTGTAACGCGCTGGTGCGAATACGGGAGCCGATGACTACCACTTCTTCGAGGTCGGTAGACGCTTCTTCGGCCGCCATGGCCGTGCTTGCCACCAAGGAAACTAGCAGCGCGCAAGTGGCGACCGGGAGAGTGCGAGAGGTCATGGCAGACTCAACCTCCCTGAGGTTTCAGGGATAAGTGGTGGGCGGTACAGGATTTGAACCTGTGACCCCTGCCGTGTGAAAGCAGTGCTCTACCGCTGAGCTAACCGCCCGCCAAGAGCCGCGAACTATAGCCGGGCAGGGCGCGACGGTCAACCGTGGATATCCCTCGCTAGGCGTGCTCTGCTAGCATGGTTTTTTAGCTTCCGAGAACAAGAAACGGACATGACCAAGCCTTCCCCTGGCACTGTGCGCACGCGCTTTGCTCCGAGCCCTACCGGCCTGCTGCACATCGGGGGTGTCCGCACGGCCCTGTTCTGTTGGCTCTACGCCCGGCGCCACGGTGGCACCTTTGTTCTACGCGTCGAGGATACGGACCGCGAACGTTCCACTGATGAAGCGGTGCGCGTCATTCTGGAAGGCATGGCTTGGCTTGGCCTGAACCCGGATGAAGGCCCGTTCTACCAGACGAAGCGCTATGACCGTTATCGCGAAGTGATTGCCAACTGGCTACAAACAGACAAGGCCTACCACTGCTATTGCTCGAAAGAAGAGCTCGACACCATGCGCGCGGAGCAGCAGGCCCGTGGCGATAAGCCGCGCTACGACGGGCGCTGCCGTCACGGCAAGCCGCCGGTAGCCGGTGTTACGCCGGTAGTGCGCTTCAAGAATCCGTATGAAGGTGAAGTGGTCGTCGAGGATGCGGTCCATGGCCGCGTGGTGTTCCAGAACAAGGAACTAGACGATCTCATCATTCAGCGCTCGGATGGCAACCCCACCTACAACTTCTGCGTGGTGGTGGACGACCACGACATGGCCATCACCCATGTCATTCGTGGCGACGACCACCTGAACAACACGCCGCGCCAGCTGAACATGCTGCGCGCGATGGTGGGCGAGGGGGGGCAAGTGCCCGTCTATGCGCATTTACCCATGATTCTGGGCCCTGACGGGACCAAGCTGTCCAAGCGCCACGGCGCCGTGAGTGTGCTGGAATATGATCGCGACGGTTTCTTGCCGGAGGCCTTGCTGAACTATCTGGCGCGGTTGGGCTGGAGCCATGGCGACCAAGAAGTATTCACGCTGGCAGAGTTGGTGGAATTGTTCGACATCGAGGATGTGAACAAGTCCGCCTCGGCCATCAACCCCGACAAACTCGCGTGGCTGAACCAGCAGCACATGCTGTTGGCGGACAACGCACGCCTCGCCACCATGCTGGGGCCGCAGTTGGCGGCTGCAGGGTTGGAAGTTCCGGCGGACACGGACCTAGTAGCCATTGTGGCCTGCCAGAAGGAACGTTCGAAGACGCTGCGCGAAATGGCTTTGGCCAGCCGCTTCTTCTTCGAAGCACCACAGGCCTACGAGGAAAAAGCCGCGAAGAAGCATTTGGCCGCCGAAGGGCAGGCCGCCCTGCAAGCCGTCATCAGCGTGTTGGAGGTTCTCCCGGACTGGAATGGCCCGGCCATCCACGAAGCCATCAACGCACTCGCGGCGGTGCAGGGCGTTGGCCTTGGCAAGCTGGCGCAGCCAGTACGCGTGGCGGTGTCCGGGGGCAGTGTTTCGCCGCCCATTGACGCTACTTTGGCTATTCTGGGACGTGCGGAAACGCTCACGCGCCTCGCGCGCGCGGCCGTTGCTACGCTCTGAATAGCATCTCCGGAATTGCCCTCGGGTATTGACAGGGAAGGGCGACTTCCCTAAATTACCGGGCTCACCTCGAGTGGGGCTATAGCTCAGCTGGGAGAGCGCTTGCATGGCATGCAAGAGGTCGTCGGTTCGATCCCGACTAGCTCCACCACTCTCCTCCCGTCCGGCCCAGCCGTTCGGTCGGCAGCGTCCCTGTCGTCTAGAGGCCTAGGACCCCACCCTTTCAAGGTGGCGACACGGGTTCGAATCCCGTCAGGGACGCCATTTATTTTGTTGCTGCTTTCCGCGTGGTCCTCGCGAGAAAGCCCTTGGGGGAGGCCCCCGAAGCCCTGCCAACTCGGCCCGCAAGCGCCTGCGGCAGGCTAAAGCTTCGTTTTCGTGTGCCAAGTCGCGTTTTTCGCGGGTTTCGCCCCCCCCAGCAGAGCACCAATCTGTGCGCCAATACCGAAACCACTTCCGGCGTTAAACTAACATTACGTTAACACCGGGATGCCCCCATCCCTGGGACAAATGGAGAGTTTGGACATGCCCCTGAAGTCATCGCGCGGCTTGCTGCCGCTGCTTGTTGCGAGCCTGGCGACCAGCCTGTGCTGGCTACCCCCTGCCGGCGCTGAAGCGACGCCGCCGCCCGCAGTGGAGGCGAAGCAGGCCGAACAGGCGGATTACCGTATTGGCGCCGGCGACAAGCTGAACGTCTACGTCTGGAATCACCCGGAGCTGACGCTCACGGTGCCGGTGCGCCCGGACGGCAAAATTTCCACGCCGCTCATCGAGAGTCTGCCGGCCGCCGGCAAGACCCCGCTGCAGTTGGCTGGCGAAATGGAAGCTGCGCTCGCCGAGTACGTCCGCTCGCCGAAGGTCAACGTCATCGTGACGGAATTCGTTGGCGATCTTCCGGACCAGGTGCGAGTCATCGGGCAGGCGGCCAAGCCGCAGTCTTTGCCGTACCGCGCCAACATGACCGTGTTGGATGTGCTCATCGCTTCGGGAGGCCTCGCGCAGTTTGCTGCCGGCAACCGCGCTCACATCGTCCGTACGGTCGACGGCAAGCCCACCAAGATCAAGGTGCGGCTGGCGGATATCGCCGAGAAGGGGGATCTAAAGACGAATGTCGCGGTTCGCCCCGGCGACGTCCTCGTCATCCCTGAATCACGCTTCTAAAGGCCCCACGAGAATGAATGAACTGCTTATAGAACTGCGGCAGATAGCCTTTGGCGCCTGGCGTTTCCGCTGGGTTGGCGTCATCGCCGCCTGGTTGCTCGCCATCGCTGGCTGGGCCCTGGTGTATTCGCTGCCCGATGTTTACGTTTCCCGTACTCGCGTGTACGTAGACAGCGAAAGCATCCTGCGCCCCTTGCTTACCGGCATTGCCGTGCAGCGTGACGTGGATGCCCAGGTGAAGCTGATGACCACGGTGCTGCTCAGCCGCCCGAACCTGGAAAAAGTCATCCGCTCCACGGACCTCGGTCTGCGTTCCACAGACGAAAAATCCATGGAAAGCCTGGTGCTGCATTTGCAGGACTCCGTCGAGGTGAAGACCACTGGCAAAAACGTCTTCGAGATCAGCTTCGAGGACCATGACAAGCGCACTTCCTACAAGGTCGTGCAGACCTTGCTGGACACCTTCATCGAGGACACGCTGGGCATGAAGCGCACCGATTCGGGTGTGGCCCAGCGCTTCTTGCGCGACCAGTTGCGTGAATACGAACAGCGCCTGAACGATTCCGAACAGCGTCTGGCGGACTTCAAGCAGAAGAATTTGGGGCTCATGCCGGAGCAGGGCAGCGATTACTTCAGCCAGTTGCAAGCCCGCAGTTCGGCCCTTAGTGACCTGCGAACCCAGTATGCGCAGCTCGTAGAGCGTCGCGCCGAACTGAAGCGCCAAGTGGCTGGCGAAAGCGCCAGCATGAGTTTGATGATGCCGCCGGCCGTGCAGGCCATTGACGACCAGCTGAACAAGCTGAAGGCGCAACGGGGCGCGTTGTTGGTGCAATACACCGACAGGCATCCGGATGTCGTGGGTATTGCCGAAACCATCGGCCGGCTGGAAGCCGAGCGCAAGCTTGTTCTGGCCACCAGCAAGCCTATGCCAGCGGGCCAGATGGTCGTGGGTGACGGCGCCGGTGCGCGCGTCATCGACGTGAATCCGGTCTACCAGAGCGTGAAAATCTCGCTCGGCCAGACGGATGCCGAAATCGCCGCGTTGCGTGGTCGCATCGGTTCCGAGCAGGCGCGCATTGCCCAACTGCGTGGCAAGGCGGAAATCGTTCCTGAAGTGGAGGCGGAACTGTCGCGCCTCACCCGTGACTTCGACGTGAACAACAAGCAGTACCAGGAGCTGTTGCAGCGCCTCGAGTCCGCTCGTATTAGTGAAAATGCGGACGAGAGCGCGGAGAACGTCAAGTTCCGCATCGTCGACCCGCCCGTGCTTGCCTTGCAGCCGAACGGTCCGCCGCGGCGCTTGTTCTTCTTCGCTGTCATGTTGTTGTCAATCATCGGTGGTATCGGTGTCACGGTGGCATTGCACTTGCTCAAGCCCGTCATCATGACGCGTGAGGCACTGCATTCGGCCATCGGGCTGCCCGTCATGGCCACCATGAGTGAGCTGAAACCCAAGGTGGTCCAGCAGTGGTACGAGAAGGAGGTGCCCCAGGTAGGCATCGCCGTCGGTGTTCTCGTCGTGGGCACGCTGCTCAACGTTGTCTTGGTCCAATATGTTCGTCTGCTGGTGAAGGGAGTGTTCGCATGAGTATCGTGGAACGTGCGATAGAGCGCGCCAAGCAGGCGAAGGCCCAGTTGACGGCTAACGGTCCGGTACCGACGCCGCCTATCAACGTCAAGCCGCGTTTCGCTGTGAAATCGGCGGCGGAAGCGCCGCCGGTGGAGGCCATGGCCTATGTGGATCCGTCTCCATTCCCCATCGAGAATCTGGACTATTTCAAGCTCGATATGGCGGCCATTCGTGCCACCGGCGGTCTGCCTGCGCCCGAGTGCATGCAGGACAGCGTGGACCAACTGCGCCGCTTGAAGTGGCCGTTGCTGAAGGCAGTACAAGGCCGTGGGGGTCCGAAGGAGGCGCTTAACAACCGTCTGATGATCACCAGTTCGTTGCCCCACGAAGGCAAGACTTTCATGTCGCTGGGCATTGCACTCACGCTCGCTCGGGAAAAGGGCATGCGCGTGCTGCTCATTGACGCCGACGTAGCGCGCGCCACGCAGTCACGGAACCTTGGCATCAAGGACCGTCCTGGCCTGACCGAGATTTTGAACGGCGAGGCCACGCTTCAGGAATGTATCCTCCGTACGGATCGTCCGTCGTTGTTCATCCTGCCGGCGGGTCGTGGCGATTCCCGCGCCCCCGAGTTGTTCGGTTCGCCACGCATGGCGAAATTGGCGGAGGAAATTTCCGAGTTCGTCGGCAACGGTATCGCCCTGTTCGATACTTCGCCGCTGCTGGCCACGAATGAATCGCAGGTGCTAGCGCGCTTTGCGGGCTACCTGCTACTGGTGGTGCGTGCCGGGCAAACCCCGCGTGACGCAGTCGTCGCGGCCGCTGAACTCATTCCCGATAACATCCCATCATCGGCTATTCTGAACGGCGTGGAGTACGGCTTGATGTCGACCCACTACGGCTATTATGGCTATTACGGTCCCTATGGAAAGAAATACGGTAGTTACCGCTATGGCGAGGAAGACTCCTCGGGCGGCAGCGACGCTAACGAACTGGAAGGAGAAGAAAACCGTGCAGCATAAAACTCTCGCTCGCGCCATTGCGGCGCTGCTCTGCCTGGCGGGTGCCGGCGTGGCTACTGGCGCCCTCGGCGAAGCCGCCCAGCAGGGCTTCTACGGGGTCATCAAGGCTGGTGCCTATTACCTCGACAACCCGCTCACCGTGGCCTCTGGCGAGGCCAAGAAGGGCGACGGTGCCGCCCGACTGATGCCCGAGGTGGGCTATCGTCGTACTACCGACTCGCTCGAGTTGGACGTCTCTTATGGCCTGGACGCTGTCCAGTACGCCAATACGGACGGCCTCAACAGCGTGCAGCACAAGATCATGGGGCGTGCCTTGTGGAAGGCGCTGCCTGAATGGCTCAGTGTGGAGGCCAATGCCTCTCGCATGCAGCAGTCGGCAGACCCGTTGGGTGCTTCGAACCTGAACGGCTTGCTCGGCGATGTGAACAATCTCGACGTCGATAGCGCCTCGTTCGGGCCGCGCCTGCGGCACGAATTCGGTACTACCCTGCTGGAGGGGCACTACACCTTCAGCCGTACTCGTTACGGCTTCAAGGGCCAACTGGTGAGCGGTAACGTCCGCAACGCCAACGACCAGGACGGTTACCTCGCTTGGGGTACCGACAAGGACGTGGGACGCTTCGGTTGGCAGGTGGAAGCCAAGCACCAGCGCACCACCTATGGAACGAATGCTCTGCAGCCGTTCCAGTACGACCGCGTCGGCGTCAACGTCAGCGTACCGGTGGGTAGTCGTTGGTCGGTCATTGCCGGTGCCGGCAAGGAATCCGATGTCGCCCGGTCTTCCAGCAAGGGCGGGCTCGACAGTGGCCTCTGGGAAGCCGGTGTCCGCTGGACGGGCCCGCAAAAACTCTCATCGTTCGAGGCGGCCTACGGCAAGCGCTATTTCGGCAATTCGCTCCGTGCGTCCTTCACCCGGCAGGCGAAGCTGCTCACGCTCTCCGCCAGCTACAGCGAAGAGCCCACGACAGAAACGTCGCGCTTGATCCGTGCCATTCCGACGTTCAACGTCGGCATCGACTCGCCGATCAACGCGCCCTTCTTGCTGAAGCAGACGGAACTCACCACCTTGCTGACGGGGTCCCGCAGTTCGTTGGAAGTTCAGTTGTACGAACGCCGTCGCGACTTCGGCGCTGCCGGTCTGCTCAATCGCGGCGATGACGTTCGTCGCGGTGTTTACGGGCGTGTCGTCCGGCAGCTTTCGTCGCGCAGCGAACTCAGCTTCGATGGGTCGTGGGAGGAGGTGGCTATCGAGGGCCGTGGCGGCATCAAGCAGGCCGAGGGCGGCATCGAACTGGCTCATGAGATAGGTGCCGACACAGACATTATCTTCGGCGTCCGTCGTTGGGAACGTGGCGGCGCGGCCCCGTTCAAGGTGGTCGCCGGCTACGTGCAGGTCGCCAAGAAGTTCTGAGGACAACCCTTGTCAACTTCACCGGCCACCGTTGCCGCCGTTACCCGCGACAACGGTACGGTGAACGCGCTGAGCTGCGACGTGGAAGACTACTTCCAGGTCGCCGCTTTTGATGATGTGGTAGACCGCAGCGGCTGGGATTCGCGTCCCGGCCGCGTGGAACGCAACACCCATGCGGTGCTGGACTTGTTTGGCCGCGCCGGTGTGAAGGGCACGTTCTTTACCCTAGGCTGGGTGGCAGACCGCCACCCCGGCTTGGTGCGTCGCATGGTTGCGGAAGGCCACGAAGTGGCCAGTCACGGCTATGACCATGCGAAAGTCACAACGCTAACCCCGGACCAGTTCCGGCGAGACATTCGCCGTACCAAGGCCTTGCTCGAAGATTTGGGCGGCATGGTGGTGAAGGGTTACCGCGCGCCTTCCTATTCCATCGGACGCACCAACCTCTGGGCACTAGATGTGTTGCAGGAGGAGGGGCATCGCTATAGTTCCAGCATCTACCCCATCAATCACGACCATTACGGTATGCCGGAAGCGCCGCGCTTCGCGTTCCGCACTCGGCCAGATGGTTTGCTGGAACTACCGGTCACTACCGTCGAAGTGGGTAGTCACCAGCTGCCGTGTGGCGGTGGTGGCTATTTTCGCCTGCTACCGTACCGCTGGTGTCGTTGGGCTCTGCGCCGCGTGAATGCGGCCGACCAACGCGCGGGTATTTTCTATTTTCATCCTTGGGAAATCGACCCGGGCCAGCCACGTATCGCGAAGGCCTCGCTGAAGAGCCGCCTGCGTCACTACGTGAAACTCGGAACCATGGAACAACGTATTGAGCGCTTGCTTGGTGATTTCCGCTGGGGGCGCATGGACGAGGTGTTTAGTGTCGGCTGAGCTCGCCGTACGCGCGGCGACGGCAGCGGATACGGTCCAGTGGAATGCCTTCGTGCTGGCACACCCCGAGGCCACGTTCTTCCATCGCGCCGAATGGTCCCAGGTATTGCAGCGTGCTTTCGGTCACGTGCCGCATTTTCTGCTCGCTGAACGCGCAGGGCAGGTGGTGGGCGTGTTGCCCTTGGCGGAACTCAAGAGCCCGCTGTTTGGCCATTCACTGGTGTCTACGCCGTTTTGTGTCTACGGTGGCGTCTTGGCTACGGATGCGGCGGTGCAGACCGCGCTGGAAGGTGCGGCCGTGGCACTTGGCGAGCGCCTCGGTGTGGCCCATGTGGAGTTTCGCAACCAGGTGCCGCGTCGCGAAGACTGGCACCGTAAAGATCTCTACGTCACTTTCCGCAAGGCACTGGCCGCGGACGACGAAGCGGAACTCACGGCTATTCCTCGCAAGGCCCGCGCTGAAGTGCGGAAGGGCCTGAAGAACGGCCTGGTCGCCACGGTTTCTCGTAACCCGAACCAATGGTTCGAACTCTATGCCGAAAGTCTGCGAAACCTCGGGACTCCGGTGTTTTCGCGGCGCTACGCTGAAGTGTTGCTGGACGTGTTCGGCGAAGACTGCGAAGTGCTGACGTTGCATTCCGCCGCCGGCGTACCGCTCACCTCAGTGCTCAGTTTCTATTTCCGCGGCGAAGTACTGCCTTACTACGGTGGTGGCGGTGCAGCAGCCCGCTCCACGGGCGCGCATGACCTCATGTACTACGAAGTCATGCGTCGCGCGCGCGCGCTGGGTTGCCATTCCTTCGATTTCGGGCGTAGCAAGCGCGGCACCGGCTCGTATTCGTTCAAGAAGAACATGGGCTTCACGGAAACGCCGTTGGCCTATGAATACCGCTTGGTGAAAGCAGCGGAAATGCCGAACTTGAGCCCGACCAACCCGAAGTATTCGCTGCTAATCAATGCGTGGCAGCGTCTGCCGCTGTGGGCCACCAAGCTGGTGGGGCCGCCGCTTGCGCGGTCGCTGGGATGAGTGGGACGCTCTTCCTGCCCCATCGGGTGCCGTTTCCGCCCGACAAGGGCGACAAGATTCGTTCATTCCATTTATTGAAGGCCCTGGCTCGGCGCGGGCCGGTGTATCTCGGCACTTTCGGTGAAACGGCCGCAGAGTTGGCCACTGGGCCGGCCTTGCGTGAATGGTGCGTTGGCACCTGCCTGCGGCCGCTGCACAAACCGGTGGCGCTGGCCCGTGCCGCGTTGGGCGCCTTGCTCGGCCGTTCATTAAGTCAGGGCTACTACCACGACCCGGGGTTACAGCATTGGGTTCGTGAACTCGTGGCCACCGGCAAGGTGGACCGCATCGTGGTGTTTTCGTCCTCCATGGTGCCGTACACGTTTGGTTTACCCCAGCAGGTGCGCGTGGTCACGGACCTCTGCGATGTCGATTCGGACAAGTGGGCGCAGTACGCTGCCGGGCGCCGTGGGCTAAAAGGCCTGCCGGCGCGTCTGGTCTATGCGCGCGAAGCGCGGACGCTCGCCGCGCTCGAAAAGCGCACGGTGCAGTCCTGTGCGGCGTCCATCGTCATTTCGGAAGCCGAGGCCGACTTGCTGGCGAAGGTGGCTGGCTGCCCCCGTGAGCGTGTGGATGTGGTGCGTAACGGTGTGGACCTGGCCTACTGGAACCCCGCAGATTCCGCTGTGCTGGCACAGCCTTCGCCGTTCGCCGCTGGCGAGCAGGCCTTGGTGTTTACCGGTGCTATGGACTACTGGGCGAACGCCGATGCGGTCACTTGGTTCGCGAACGAGGTGTTGCCGCGGGTTCGCGCTACGGCGCCGGCGGCCCGGTTCTGGATTGTGGGCTCCAACCCCACTGCAGCTGTGCAGCAACTGGCCGGTGCGCAGGTCACGGTCACCGGCCGCGTCGCCGATGTCCGCCCGTTCCTCGCGCATGCCACGGTAGCGGTGGCCCCCTTGCGCGTGGCACGCGGTGTGCAAAACAAGGTGCTGGAAGCGATGGGCATGGCGAGGCCTTTGGTGGCAACGCCTGCCGCCTTGCAGGGTTTGGGCGCGGTGCAGGTGGCCGGCTTGGGCATCGGCGAGAGCGCCGAGGAAGTCGCCGCGGCGGTATTGCTGGCCTTGCGTACTGGCGGCAACGCGCCTGCGCTACGCGAATTCGTGGCTGCCCAGTTCGGTTGGGAGCCGCAATTGGCCCATTTTCTGCAACTGGTCGAGGGGCCGTGAAGACGGTCGCGGAAGAGGGAGTGAACCTGCCGCTGGTGGTGCATGTAGTGCACGAACTGGCGTTTGGTGGGCTGGAGAACGGGCTCGTCAACCTGCTCAACGGTCCGCTCGGCGGTCAGTATCGCCACGCGATTGTCTGCCTCACGCGGTCCACCGCTTTCAGCCAGCGACTGCAGCGGCCCGATATCGCCATTTACGAACTCCACAAACCGCCGGGCAAGGGGCTGGGTGTCTACCCGCGCTTGTGGCAGCTGCTGCGCCGTTTGCACCCGGCCATCGTGCATACCAATAACCTCGCCGCTTTGGAGACGCAGTGGATTGCCGCGCTGGCGGGGGTGAAAGTCCGCCTTCACAGCGAACATGGTTGGTCCGCCGCCGACCCGCGCGGTGCGAACCCGCGGCACCGGTTGCTGCGGCGCTGGACGGACCGCTGGATTACCCGTTACATCCCCGTGTCGCGGGATATCGCCCGCTGGCTGGTCGAGGACATCGGTCTGCCGCGTCACAAGGTGGAACTGGTGGGCAACGGCGTCGACACCCATCGGTTCACGCCAACGGGTCCGGTGCCAGCAGACGTGCCCTGGCAGCAAGGCGATGTTGTCGTCGGTTGCGTGGCCCGCATGGACCCGGTGAAGGGGCCACGGGTCTTGGTGGAGGCGTTCGCGGCGCTGTTGGCACGACAACCCGCGGGTGCGCCGAAGCTTTGGTTGGCCTGGATAGGCGAGGGGCCGGAGCGCACTACGCTCGAGACCGCTGCCGCGGAACACGGGTTGCTGGCCCATGTTTGGCTGCCTGGCGCGCGCGATGACATTCCGACGCTATTGCGGGGGTTCGATGTGTTCGCCCTAGCGTCTCTCAACGAGGG
>CAIOHZ010000075.1 GCA_903858165.1 uncultured Pseudomonadota bacterium | reverse complement strand
GTGATGATTTGGAGCAGGTACAGCGCGAGCTTCGTGAAGTCGCTGGCGTCACCGCCATCATCTACGACCAAACCTGTGCCGCCGAGAAGCGTCGCCGTCGCAAGCGCGGCACCTTCCCGGACCCGGATCGTCGGGTGCTCATCAACGAACTGGTGTGCGAGGGCTGTGGTGACTGCTCGGTGCAGGCTAACTGCCTGTCCATCGAACCGCTGGAAACGGAGTTCGGGCGCAAGCGGCGCATCGACCAGAACAGTTGCAATAAGGACTACAGCTGCGCCAAGGGGTTCTGCCCGAGCTTCGTTTCTGTACGCGGTGGCGAACTGCGCAAGCCTGCACCGACATTGCTGCCCGAGGCTTGGTTGAACCAGTTGCCGGAGCCGGCCGTTGCGCGCAGCAGCAACGGCGTTTCCGTATTGGTGACCGGTATTGGCGGCACGGGTGTGGTGACGGTCGGCGCGGTGTTGACCATGGCCGCGCACCTTGATGGGATCGATACCAGCGCTTTCGATATGACAGGTCTTGCCCAGAAGGGCGGCGCGGTGTTTTCGCATTTGAAATTTGCCAGCGGTGGCGCGGCGCGTATCGGTCTTGGTGAAGCGGATGTCGTCATTGGCTGCGATTTGGTGGTGACCGCTTCCGAGCCCGCGCTGCGGACGGTAGAAGCCGGGCGTACGCGCGTGGTTTACAACACCCACTTGACGCCGACCGCGGCGTTGCAGCGCAACCCGGACGTGAACTTCCAGCCGCAGGAAATGGCCGGCACCATTGATGCCGCCGTGGGCCTCGGCGGAGCGTTCCGGTTCGACGGCACTGGCGTTGCGCGCCAACTGCTGGGCGAAACCACTGCAGCGAACTTGCTCTTGGTGGGTTATGCGCTGCAGATGGGCTGGCTACCGGTGACGCGTGCGTCGCTGGAACGTGCCATTGAACTGAACGGTACCGCGGTGAAGCAAAACCTGCAGGCGTTGCGGTTGGGCCGATGCGCGGCGCATTGCCGCGCTGAGTCTGCGGCGCAGTTGCTGAAGGCAGCGGGTGTGGCGATGCCTGCCGCCACCGGTTTGGCTGCAGTTGGGGCTGCTGGCGTTGCTGGATCTGGAACTGCTGGCTTCGGAGTCGCCGCGGGTTCTACGCTCGCGCAGCGCGTCGAGGTTCGTGCAGCCTTTTTGGTGGACTACCAAAGCCAGCGCTTGGCCGACCGTTTCCGGCGCTTGGTCAGTGATGTGGCCACGCGCGAGTCGGCAGTGTTACCGGGCTCGACGCAATTGGCCGAGGCCGTGGCGCACGCCTACTTTCGCTTGCTGGCCTACAAAGACGAATACGAAGTGGCGCGGCTGCATGCAACGCAGTTGGGCCAGCAGGTAGAAGCGACGTTCGCCGGCGACTACCGCCTATCTTTCCACTTGGCGCCGCCGCTGTTTGCCCGCAAGGACCCCGCCACCGGACTGCCGCGCAAGGTGGAGTTCGGCCCATGGATACTGCCGGTGTTCCGTGCGTTGGCGAAGTTCCGCATTCTGCGTGGCACGTTCCTCGACCCGTTTGGCTATACGGCAGAGCGGCGTACCGAACGGCAACTGATTGTCGATTTCGAAAGCACCATGGCCGCGGCGCTTCCCGCTCTTTCCGCCAGCAACCACGCGGCATTGCTCGAATGGGTGCGCACGCATGACACCATTCGCGGATTTGGCCATGTGAAGGCAGCGAACCTAGAGCGCGCGCGGGCGCGTTGGGCGGAGCTACCAGTGCCGGGAGCGCCTTCGCGCTGAGTCAGAGCGATACGTTAGCGCGATAGGCCAGAGCAATAGGCCAGAGCGACACGCTAGCGCGATAGGCGATGGTGCCTGCGCATCAGGCGGGCACCCCGGACCACTTCGCCTTCTGCGTTTCCACGTAGTGGCGCCACCTGTTCGGCAGGCCTTTGCCGGTGTCCGGGGTGGTGCGCGGCGCATACGGGATGACGAACGACAGTACGACGTAGACGACGAGCGCCGTGCCAAAGCTGGCGCATAGCGCCACCAGCGCCGCTAGCCGTACCCAGGAAGGGTCGATGCTGAAGTACCGCGCCAGCCCGAGGCATACGCCGCTTCCGTGAGCGCCTTCGGTGATTTGCTGTAACTGCATGCCCTGCCTCGCGGATTCGGCTGCAGGCGGAGGTGTCGGGGGTTCACTGCGCGCGCCATTCACCGGGCCTGTTTCGTCTAGGGCCTTTTGCAGCTCACTGGCACGCACCGGCGTGGTG
>CAIOHZ010000074.1 GCA_903858165.1 uncultured Pseudomonadota bacterium | reverse complement strand
TGTGCATCTCCTGCGCGGCACCCGAACCCAGCAATAGGTAGTCGTTCTCGCCCAAGCAACTGACAGTGAGGTCCCCATACAGCTTGCCCTGCGGCGTAAGTACCGGACTGAGCGCGACGCGGCCCGGCCCGGGCAAGTGCCCAGCCAACACGCGTTCAAGGAATGCTCGTGCGCCCGGCCCACGCACCATGTGTTTGCCGAAGTTGGCAATTTCGATGACGCCCACGGCTTCGCGCACGGCTTTCACTTCCGCAGCTACATAGTCGTGGCTGCGGTTGCGACTGAACGTAGGCACCTCGTGTGCATCGGCGGCATCGTTGGCGAACCATAAGACATGTTCGAGACCGAAGGACGTGCCCATGACGGCGCCACGGGCAACCAAGCGGTCGTAGAGGGATGTCGTCTTCTGGCGCCGCCCCTTCGGTAGCGTCTCGTTCGGGAAGGTCATGACGAACCGGCGTTCGTAGTTCTCAGAAGACTTCACCGTGCCCCAGTCGGGCGTAGCGAAATTGCCAAAGCGCGCAATATCCATGGCCCAAACGTCAATCGACGGCGCGCCGTCCATCATCCACTCCGCGAGACACAGCCCCACGCCACCGGCCTGGCAGAAGCCCGCCATGACACCCACCGCGGCCCAGTAGTTGGTCATGCCCGGCACGGGGCCAATCATCGGGTTGCCATCGGGCCCGAAGGTGAAGGGACCATTCACTACTGTCTTGATGCCAACTTGGCCCAGAGCCGGAATACGTCCGAAAGCCAGTTCTAATCGGTCGGCAATGCGGTCGAGGTCGGGCTGCAGCAGTTCGTGCCCGAAATCCATGGGCGTACCGCCCACCTTCCATGGCGTGGAGCGTGGCTCGTACGTGCCCAGCAGCATGCCGTGGCGTTCCTGCCGGAAATAAATGTTGGCCTCGTAGTCGATACCCGCCGGCAAGCGCTCACCACTCTTCATGCGCTCGGCAATCGCCGGAATATCTTCGGTAATCAGGTAGTGATGTTCCATCGGCTGCACGGGCAAGTGCACTCCCGCCATGCGTCCGGCCTCGCGCGCCCACAAGCCCGCCGCATTCACTACCATCTCGGCGTTGATGACGCCCTTGGGCGTCGTCACATCCCAGCTGCCATCAGCGCGCTGGCGTGTGGCCGTCACCGGCGTATGGGTGAAGTACTGCGCGCCATGCACGCGCGCGGACTTTGCATACGCGTACACGACACCCGAAGGATCCACGTCGCCGTCGATGGGATCCCACAGCGCCGCGATGTAGTGCTTAGGGTCGATCAGCGGGTGGCGCCGCGCCACTTCCTCGACGCTGATGAACTCCTGGTCGAGCCCCATGTAGCGGGCCTTGGAGCGTTCACGCTTCAAGTAGTCGTACCAAACCTGGTTCGAGGCCAGATAGAACCCGCCCGTGGAGTGCAAGCCGATGGGGTGCCCGGAGGTCGCTTCAATCTCCTTGTAGAGATTGATGGTGTAGCCCTGCAGACGGCTGATGTTGGGGTCCGAGCTGATGGTGTGGATTTGGCCAGCCGCATGCCAACTCGAGCCGCTAGTCAGTTCGTCACGTTCCAGCAGCACACAGTCCTTCCAACCAAACTTGGCAAGATGGAACAGGATGGAGGTACCCACGACACCACCGCCGATGACGACGACCTTGGCATGGGTAGGCAGGGAATTTTCCACGGCAATCTCCACGACACAAAACTCGTTAGTACCAAGCGTCCGGCAGGTCTGCTTTACGGCGCGCCACGAAGTCTTCCAGCGCCTCGCGGCGCGCCGGGTCCAGCGCGGGCGCTTCGTAGTCCGCGAGCAAGCGGTTCCAGCGCTCATAGGCGCGGCGTGCCGCATCCTTGGAGCCCTGCTCCTCCCACTGTTCGACGCTATTCGAGTCCGACAACTGCGCCTCATAGAAGGCGCTCGAGTAATGGCGCAGCGTATGCGCAGACCCCAAGAAATGCCCGCCCGGCTCCACATCGCCGTAGGCGTCCACGCCCAACTGGTCATCGCTCGTGTCGATGCCACGCAACACGGTTTCATAAGCGCCGAGCCGGTCAGCATCGAGCACCAGCTTTTCGTAACCCGTGGACAATCCACCCTCAAGCCAGCCGGCGGCATGCAACACGAAATTCGCTCCACCGAGGATGGTGGATAGCATGGAGTCCGCACTTTCAGCGGCCGCTTGGAAGTCGGCGACCTTCGAAGCCGTGAGTGCGCCACCGCAGCGCAGTGGCAGGTTCAGGCGCCGCGCCAGTTGCCCGATGGCGAGGTTCGACAACAACGGCTCGGGCATACCAAAGGTAGGCGCACCGGAGCGCAAGTTCATCGACGACAGAAAATTACCGAGAATGAACGGCGCCCCCGGACGCACCAACTGCGTGAAGGCGCCCACGATCATGGCTTCTGCCAAAGCCTGCGCGATAGCCGCCGCCGTGGTCACAGGGCCCATGGCACCAGAAAGAATGAACGGCACGGCAATAAGGCCTTGCCCAGCGCCGCAGTAAACCGCTGCCGCCTCGGTGACCACCTTGTCCACCAACAATGGCGAATTGGTATTCACATTGCCGAGGATGACGCAGTTCGCGTCGAACACTTCCGGCCCATGGAGCAGCCGCGCCATGGCCACGCTGTCCTCGGCTCGGCTCTTCTCGGTGATGGCACCCAGATGGGGTTTGTCGGTCAGCGTCATGTGCGTCAGCAGCATGTCGAGGTGGCGCTTGGATACAGGAATGTCGCAGGGCTCGCAGGTAACGAACCCCGAGTGGTGCAAGGGCGCCAGCGCATGGGTGAGCTTCACCAGACGGTGGAAGTCGGCGAGGGTGCCGTAGCGGCGCCCGCCCTCCAGGTCACGCACAAACGGGGACCCATAGACCGGCGCAAATACCTGATGCTGCCCGCCGATGCGCACCGAACGGGCCGGGTTTCGGGCGACTTGGGTGAACTCCGCGGGCGCGCTCGCGAGGAGGCCACGCACCAGTTCAGGGGCGGTACGGACCCGGGTACCGGTCACCTCCGCCCCCGCCTCCCGCCAGCGCCGCAGGGCGTCAGGGTCGTCGCGGAACTCGATTCCCACCTGCTCCAGCAGCCGGTAGGCCTGTTTTTCGATCCGGACCAGAGATTCCTCGTCCAGAACGGCGTAGTGGGGAATACGGCGGGTGACATAGGCCGGCGCCAACGGCGGCACGGGACGGGTTTCGCGGCGGGGTCGGAGGGGGTGTCGGGGCGGGGACATGAGCCTACCTGCGGGAAACGGGGCCGTAGTCATTCCAGCCACCCGTTCCGGCCACCAAAATGTGACGGTAACGTTGCAGTTTGTCACTGCCCTCAGGGCGTGTCAAAATACGCGGCTAGCGCCCAATCTCATTCAACTCAAGCCAACAACGGAACCCGCCATGGCCCGCACTACCCCGCTGTCCGATATCCGCAATATCGGCATCATTGCCCACGTCGACGCCGGCAAGACGACGACGACCGAGCGCATCCTCTACTACACGGGGCGCAAGCACACCATCGTGGACGTGCATGACACGAAGGACATGAAGACGTCCACCACGACGGACTACCTCGAGCAGGAACAGAAGCGCGGCATCACCATTCAGTCCGCTGCCGTGTCGGCGTTCTGGCGCAAGAAGAAAATCAACGTCATCGACACCCCGGGCCACGTGGACTTCA
>CAIOHZ010000073.1 GCA_903858165.1 uncultured Pseudomonadota bacterium | reverse complement strand
GCTGCCGCCAAAAGGACCCTGCCCATGCCCATCCTGAACCGCCGCCCCGCCCAACTCAACTGCCGCCCGGAGCTGGAACAGGCGCTCGACAGCTTCCTCGGCCAGCTCGAAAACATGGCCCGGGAAACCGGCCTGCAGCGCGCCGTGGGCCGCCTCCCCGAGGAAGGCAGCTACGGCCATGGCGAATACGGCGCCGTGCCCATCGTGGTCATCCCGGGCAATGCCGCACCGGGTGGCTACCCGGCGCCCTGCGCCCCGGTGGTCGTCGCCATCATCTCGCATCCCGGCGCCGACAAGCGTCACGGCGCGAAGGCCGTCATGGCGGCCCTGCGCGCCCACCTCATCCGCTGCCCCGGCGTGGAGCTGGTGTGCATCGTCTCGGTAGCGTGGGGGCCCAAGCTGCCGCTGGACGGCAGCCGCGAAGACCTGCGCACCCACGTGCAGGCGAATTCGCTGCGGGACGTGGTCGGCGTGCTGGCAGTTAACAACCGCCTCACCCGCCTGCACGCGGAAACCCGCGACCTGCTGGAGGGCTGAACATGGAAGGCTTCCACCAAGAACCGCTCGAATACACCAAGCACGGGCTGGCGCGTAAGACCCAGCGCGGGCTGGCCCAGGGCGATGTGGAGTTCATCATCCGCTACGGCACGGACGTCGGCGATGGCGCCTACCTGCTCACCAACAAGGATGTCAGTTGGCTCATCGTGCAGTGCAAGCGTAAAGTCGTGAAACTGCAGCACTGGCTGGCGGAAGGCCACGGCGAAGAACTCGAGCGTGGGTTCCGTGTCCTGCTGAGGGAATGTCGCGCAGAAATTCGTCAGGCCGAGCGCCTGCGTAACGTGAAAGTAGTCGTGGCCGGCAAGTACATTGTCACGGGCTATGCCGTCACTCCGCGTGCGCAGAAGCGCAGCCTGCGCTACTCGAAAACCTCGGGATTCGGCTACGGGCCGCAACCGGGTTAGGCTCACTACGTACAAGACCAGCGTCGTCCATTAAATTCAGCTTCAGGTACCCCATGCCCAAGGCCGCCATCTCCGACCATCTGCGCCGCGTGTGGCGGTTACTGGATATTCTTCCGGCGCCCGGTGAAGGCAAGACGAAGGCCCAACTGAACGAAGAACTGTCCCACGAGTTCGACGTCACGCTGAAGACGACCGAACGGGATCTGCAGTTCTTACTGGAGGAAGGCTTCGCGCTAACCGTCCCCGGAAAATCCTATGACGGACTGAAATCGAAGATGGTGTGGCAGCAGGCATTAGACAAGAACCTCACGATGGTTCGCATGATGCGCACGGACAATGCCTTGGCATTCCACCTCATCGACCAGTTGGCAGAAAAGCTATTGCCGCCCGAAGTGAACACTGCGCTGGCGGCTGTGCGCAAAAAGGCGAAAGACCGCCTGACAGAACGCCGGAGCACAGAAAAGAAAGCTGCCTGGGCCGAGAAAGTGCAGATTGTGCCGGAGGGCTTCGCCCTGCAGGCCCCGTCGCTGAACAACGCCGACATCCTGCCGAACCTGCAGACGGCGCTCCTGCGGGATCTTCAAATTCGCGGTGACTACAAGAAACTGGGCGAAGACGACGCCAAGGAAGTAGTTCTGGAGCCCCGCGGACTGTGGCAAACCGGCAACCTACTTTACGTGGTGATGACCGACCCAAGCCAGGAACTCGGTAACCAACCCTACAAACACTACCGCCTCGACCGCTTCCTATCTTTGGAAGTAACGGATCTTGCGATTCGCTCGGCTCCTTCCTTTCGACTGAAGGAGTTTTTGAGCGATGGAGGCGCCCAGTTCGCCTATGGGAAAACCCCGCTACGGTTCCGCGCAGTAGCGGAAAAAAATGTCTGGAAGCGTCTCGACGAAACCAAACTGGCTTCGAACCAAACGCTGAAGGATATTCCGGGCACAAGCCGGAAGCTCATCGAGGCAGACGTCATCCGCAGTGACCATTTCATGATGTGGCTGCTCAGCCACGGCCCGGAAATAGAAGTACTGGAGCCGGCCAGCCTGCGCGAAGAAGTGGCCACGAAGCTGAAGCTTGCCGCGGCCGCTTACGACGCACCAGTGGCCCCGCAAAAACCCTAGGCGAAGACTACGCGAGTAGCTCCAGCTCGCGGTGAACGACGCGCGTCCTTCACTACTATCTCGATGTCCCTGCCGAGACGATTCAAGCAGTCCATCAATTTCGCCTCACTTATTCCGCGAAAGCGACCATTTAAAATCGCGGAAACCTTTGGCTGGGAGATTCCGAGCAGGATGGCGGCCTGTGTTTGCGTCAAACCACGCCTGGAAATCAGTTCGCAAATATTCGCTGCAAGCCGCGCCTTCACCAGGAGGGCTGCAGCATCTGCCAGCTCCATGTCTGCGTAGACGTTACCGACACTTTCCTGAAGTTTCATCTTCACTTTGATCTGATTTAGACGCGACTAGGCGTACGTAGAGAAGACTACTGGATTATATCTAAATAGGTATAAATAGATACACGCCAAGGTCACGGAAAAGTTTACTGGTCCGAAATGCGCGCCTAGGGCTACCCCGTAAACCCAATCGCGCGCTTCAAGCCATCCTTCTTCAGGGCGCATTCCTCTTCCACGGCCGCCACGAACCCCGCCGCATCCTTGAACGCTGCGAAGCGGTGGCGACGCACCACGGCGGCGAAGTCGCCGGGCGTGACATTCGGCAACGCACGAAGTCGCCGTGCGGCCAGAGAGAAGCCACCATCGTCGATACCGCCAACCACAGCACCGCCAGCGCTCGCTTCCGCCGCCGCTTGAAAGCCTAGCGCTCGCAGGTGCCGCTGGAGCAGGGCCTCTACCTGCCGTGGCAGCAAGTACCCGAAGGGCACTTTAGCGTCGAAGCGGCGCAGCGCAGCCTGGTCGAAGCCTTCGATGAGGTTGGTGGACACCACGAGCAGGCCCTCGAAGGACTCCACCTGCGTGAGCATTTCGTTCACCAGCGTCACTTCCCAAGAACGCTCCGCCTTGCGACGTTCCTGCAGGAAGCTGTCTGCTTCATCGATGAGTAGCAGCGCGCTATCCGTGCGGGCCTGCGCGAACGCTTGTGCGATGGCACGTTCGCTCATGCCCACATAGGGCCCGAGGAGATCTGAAGCACGGACGCTGTGCACGGGCACGCCGATGTTTTCTGCGAACCAGTGCGCAGTGGCGGTTTTACCGGTACCTGACGGGCCGTAGAGGCACAAGCGGCCGGAGCGGCTTTGCGCCAGCCCTTGGCATAGCGCCGTGAGGTCCATGCCAGGATTCAGGAAGGCCGGGTCATAGAGTGCGCTGCCCGGAGGCGAACGCAACTGAAACGGCGACTGGGTCTGCGCCTTCACCGCTTCAGTAACCAGCGTGCGGAACAGCGCGTCGCGGCCCGAAGCTGCGGTAACGCCACCCATGCCTTCGATAAGCTGCACGACGTCGTTCGCCCGCTTGATGACCGCCGGCGTCACCGCCGCCACATTCACGAGCGCGCGGTTCGTTTCTGCCGACGACACACCGCCAGCCAACGTTTCCAGCAGTTCACGCCGACGCGCGGGCGTGGGCCCAGGAAACTGCAGCACAACATCGAAGCGGCGCAGTACGGCCGGGTCCATGAACTCGATGGTGTTGGTAACCCAGACGGTAGGCACCTCGTTCGTTTCCAACACATGGTTCACCCACGCCTTGGAAATGGGGGAACCGCCAAGGCGTGGCCCTTCTTCCATGAACAATGGCCGCGGCCCAAACACGTCTTCTACTTCATCGAACACCAGCACCGCCGCCTGTGCGGCAAGGAACCGCTGCGCCGCGCGGTAGGCCCGCAAACGCGACTGCCCACCGATGGGCGCACCGGCTTCGTCCGCGTAGGCCACTTCGTAGAGCCCAACCTTGGCCTCTCCGGCGAGCACGCGGATGCATTCCGTTTTTCCCACGCCCGCCGGCCCGTAGAGCAGGATATTGGCGCCCTTGCGCCCCGTGGCCCTAGCGCCGAGGAGGTACGGCGCCAGCACAGCCTTCACTTGTGGCACATGCGTGTAGTCCTGCAAGCCGAGCACAGCGGCAGGCGCTTGTTCGATACGCCCCTTCAAGAAGCGCAGCGGCTCCGCGGGGGCAGCACAAACCAGCTCGGCGAAGTTCGGGCTGATGAGGTCCAGCTTCTGGCGCAGCGGGAACAACTGCGTGCCATCGACGGTGAGCAAGCCCGAGCGCGCCAGTGCGCCTTCAGGCCGCAAAGCCTGCGCCACTTCCGCCGGCTGCACGCCGAGCAAGTCCGCCAGCACATGGTGCAACCGCCCGAGCGTGAGCCCGCCCAGACATTCGGCGGCCTCTTCGAGCATATGTTCCAGATGCAGCAGCACCGTGAGGCACAGCAGCGCCTGCTCCAGCGGCGCCAAGCCGATCACCAGCCCGAGCTGACGCACATTCGTTTCCAGCACCGCCGGAAACGGCGCAGCGCCGCACTCCGCCTCGGCGGCGGCGTGCAGTTCCTTCAAGCTGGCGAGAGCCACCACCGCTTGCGCCCGCGAATCCGCTTCCATATCCGGGTCTGGCAGGCCAAGCGCCTCCGCCAGTTCGGGACAGCCGAACGAGTCCGGCTGGATGAAACGGCGATGGCCGCCAGCATTCACCAGCAGCCGCAAGCACCACAGGACCGCCTCCGGCGACAGCGGCGAGCGCATGGCCGCACGCCCGTGCCGGCTATGCGACAGCGACAGCATTTTTTCGTGACGGAACAGGTTCCGGAGCATTTGGCACTCCTTGCCGGGCAGCGGGGGAATGCTGGGATTGTGCGGGTGGCCAGGGACAAGACATGTCCGATTGCTCGTGTCGGCCTGAGGAGTACACTTTCGGGCATGATTACTCCGAAATATCTGACTGATGCGCCAAACCAACTGCAGGAACCCTTTCCTGCCGAGTTGGCAGAGGCTATTCGCGCTCGGGTAGCCTCCCTTCCGGAGATATGCCGCAACCGCGGGGTGGAAAAACTGGATATCTTCGGTTCGGCATTGCGCGCAGATTTTTCACCAGAATCCAGCGACCTAGACCTCGTCGTGGAGTTCGCCCCGGTACAACCGGGCAATGCCATGAACCAGTACTTCGGCCTGAAGTCCGATTTGGAAGCGATGTTCGGCCGTGGAGTGGACCTGGTAGAACTCCCAGCAGTTCGTAGCGAAAGACTGCGAGAGATAATCCAGCACACTCGACGACCACTTTATGCCGCGGCGCGCTGACGTTTATCTGGAGCTGATCCTGACCGCACTACGGCATGTAGCAACGTTCGTTGCAGACGTTCCAAGAGAGAGGTATCTGGTAGATGTCTTCTTGCAGTCTGCAGTCGAGCGCCAACTGGAAATTGCCGGTGATGCTATCGGCCAAATGCGTAAGTACGCTCCTGAATACGCGGCGCGAATCCCGGAGGCAGACCTGATCGTGGCGTTCCGCAATGTTCTGGCGCACGGTTACGCATCCCTTGATCACGGACGTGTCTTTGAGGCGGCCACCCTCCATGCACCGCGCCTTTGCAAGGTTGTGGAAGTTTTGCTGCGCGAGTTCTCACCCAGCTAAACTCGGGCACCACCCCGGAGACCCGCCATGTCCCACTTCGACTATTCCGGCTCGACTGTCATCGTCACGGGCGCGGCCTCGGGGCTCGGCAAGCAGACCGCGCTGCGGTTTGCCGCTGCCGGTGCCAATGTCGTGCTCGCCGATGTCAGCACTACAGCCGGTGAAGAACTGGCACACGCCATCGCCACTACGGGTGGCAAGGCCATTTTCGTGCGTACGGATGTTGCCGTGTCCAGCGAAGTGGAACGCTTGGTAAAAACCGCCGTCACTACCTACGGCCAACTGCGTTTCGCCTTCAACAATGCGGGCATCGCTCCGGGCGGTCCACCCATCGACCAAGTATCCGAAGAAGACTGGGACCGTACGCTGGGTATCAACCTGAAAGGCGTGTGGCTTTGCCTGAAACACGAAGCGGCCGCCATGCGTGGCCGCGGTGGTGGCTCCATCGTTAACACCTCCTCCATCATGGGCGTGGTGAGCGGGCCCGGCCTTGCGGCTTATTCGGCCTCGAAAACCGGCGTCATCGGGCTGACCAAAGCTGCCGCCATCGACCTTGCCGGTGAAGGCATCCGCGTGAATGCCATTTGCCCCGGTGGCATTGGGCAAACCGCTATTACCGAGAACCCTGCGAACCTTGCCGCCATGGAACAACTGCGCATGGCCACGCCCATGCAGCGGCTTGGCACGCCGGACCATATCGCCGAAACCGTGCTCTGGCTGTGCTCGCCGGGGGCGGCTTACATGACCGGCCAAGCCATTACCGTCGACGGTGGCTACACCCTTTGGTGAACCGTGCCATCGCGGCGCCGCCTCT
Organism: uncultured Pseudomonadota bacterium; assembly: GCA_903858165.1. Classification (GTDB taxonomy): domain Bacteria; phylum Pseudomonadota; class Gammaproteobacteria; order Steroidobacterales; family Steroidobacteraceae; genus CAIOHZ01. The sequence goes on along the minus strand of CAIOHZ010000073.1, from coordinate 6,309 downwards.
GCTAGGCTAAGCCCATGGACCCGTCAATGTTGGCTGTCGTTTGCATCTATCTGGCTTTCGGCCTGCTGGAGTTTTTCGGCTCCAACTTGCTGCACAAGCCCGGGCAAACCCGTGACGATGGCATCGTCGAAATCATCAGCTTCACCACGCTCAGTGTGGTCACGCAGCCCGCCATCATCTATTTCGTGAACCTCGGCCTCGCGACCACAGCGCCGCAGTGGAAAGACGCGCTGGCCGGCATTTCGGTGTGGGCCGCGGTGGGCCTGTTTCTGGTTTTCGACGACATGACGCAGTACTGGCTGCACCGCATGTCGCATAGCGTGCCGTGGCTTTATAACCTGCATCGCGCCCACCACAACGCGCAGTACATGAGTGTGCGCTTGGTGTACCGCAACAACCTGCTCTACTACGCCATGATGCCCGGCATCTGGTTCTCGGCAGTGCTGGTGTATTTAGGTCTAGGCTGGGTGTACGGCGGCTACCTCATCGTGAAACTCACGGTCATCATCGCGGCCCACTCCGACCTAGCCTGGGACCGCCCGCTGTATCGCATCAAGGCGCTGGCGCCACTCATGTGGCTGGTGGAGCGCACCATCTCCACGCCAGCCACGCACCACGCCCACCATGGCCGCCACGCCACGGACCCCGCCACGCACTACAAGGGCAACTACGGCAACCTGCTGTTCTTCTGGGACGTGCTGTTCGGTACCGCGAAGATAACCCGCCAGTACCCGAAGGAATTTGGCGTGGAGGGCCTGCCGCCTGCCACGCTGGGCCAACAACTGCTCTGGCCGGTGTTCCCCGAAAACAAGGCTTAGCGGGGCCGAGTTCTAATCCTTGGGAATAGTGTGGCCATCGTCAGCGGTTCAAACGCTTGACGGAAAACCCCAAGCCGAGAGCAGTCGCCACCTTCAGCACCGTGGCGAAACTAGGATTCCCTTCGGTCGATAACGACTTGTAGAGGCTCTCGCGGCCCAATCCGGTTTCTCGCGACACGTCTGTCATTCCCTGCGAACGGGCGATTTCGCCGAGCACCCGCAGGATGAAGGCCGGATCGTCCGGCGCTTCCTCGAATGCGGCATTCAGGTAACGGACCCGGTCCCCCGGAGTCCGCAAATGGGCCACCACATCCCATTCTTTCATTGGCAACCGGCTCATACGAAATCCTCTCGGTATTTTTGCGCCAGTATTTTGGCTACGCGGATATCAGCCTGCTGCGTGGACTTGTCACCGCCCATCAGGAACAAGAGCACTGCACTGTCGAGGCGAGTGAGATAAATGCGGTAACCGGGGCCACGGTGTATCCGCAACTCGAACAAGCCTTCGCCAAGCGAAACACAGTCGCCCCAGTGCCCATCCCGAACCCGAGCAAGCCGAACCTTGATATGGGCAGCCCCAATCAAGTCGCCGAGAGAGTCCAGCCAACCATCGAAGCCGGGCGTGGAGAGCACCTTGAAGCCATGTCTGAACTGTATCATTTGGAATACACACCAACAAGGACGGGTAGTGTGTTATTCCTTTTGGAGTGGCGGTCATCGCATTCGTGACCAATAAGCGAAAAAACGCGACGCCCCGCCGTTGGAGCGTGGTTTTACAATGGAAACCAGCTATTTTTTGATGCGGTCGCCACTAGCAATTCACTCAAATTTTTGCGCATTCCATAAGGTCAGAAGGTTTCACCTCGTCGTCATTTCAGGCTTTAGCGCATGAAATGGCCAACGGGCCTTGAACCGCTCACGCGCGGCACGAAAATGTACCAACGCAAGGATGCGTTGACGTAGCTACATTTCGTATGTACATTTTCCATTGGGATGAGGCGAAGCGCCAGTCCAATCTCAGTAAACATGGCTTCGATTTCGCCGACGCCTCGCTATTTTTTGATGGCACCACGTTTACCAGGGAAGACGTCCGATTCTCTTACGGTGAACGGCGCTTCATTACGCTTGGTTTGCTACTGACCAGCGTCGTGGTCCTCGTACACACCGAAAATAGAAACATGCTCCGCGTCATTTCCCTTCGCAAGGCGACTTCCCGTGAAAGCCAAGAATACTTCTATCAAATCGCAAACTGATTGGGCGCGCGTGAGCGCCCTGCGCGACGAGGACATCATCATTGACGACGACAGCCCAGAGATGACTGCGGAGATGTGGGCAGGCGGCGTGTGGCGTCGTGGCGGTGTGCCGTTAAAACTCGGCAAGACACTCGTTTCGTTGCGTATCGACACGGAGGTGCTGGAGTGGTTTCGCGCACAGGGGCCGGGTTACCAGTCGCGCATTAACGCCTTATTACGCGCCTACCACAACGCGTCCCGGGTACAACCAGCACCCGCTTGTGGCACCATCCGCAAGCGCCCCAAGCCGAAACGCTAGTTCCCAACGCTCTACGCCCGCGAGGCACGCATGGATTCGAAGTCGCTGACGCCCGACCAACTCCCCCGCCGCCTCGGCGTGTTCTCCGCGGCAGCCGTCGTGGTCGGTGCCATCATCGGCAGTGGCATCTTCGGGGTCACCGCGGAAATTGCCAACGGCGTGGGTACCGTGGGTGCCATGGCGCTGGCTTGGCTCACCGGTGGCCTCATTACGCTGTGCCTCGCTTGGAGCATGGCCGAACTCTCCGCCATGTACCCCAGTGCGGGCGGCACGTATGTGTACCTGCGTGAAGCCTTCGGGCCCATGATGGCCTTCCTCTTCGGCTGGATCTTCCTGCTGTTCGCGCCGGCGGGTTGGGCGGGCATCGCCGCTATCTTCTCGCGCTATGCCGCGCCCCTCTTGGGGGTCGGTCACGACCACGAATACCTCATCACCATCGCCGTTATCGCGGTGGTCACCATTACCAACGTGTTGTCGGTCACGTTCAGCTCACGCGTGCAAAGCGCGACCACAGTAGCCAAGGCGCTCGCGCTGTTCGGCTTGGCGCTGGCCCTATTCCTGCTGGCCAAGGGCAGTGATGGCGCGCTGGCCGCACCCATCGATTGGCGCCCTACCAGCATGGCGGGTTTCGGCACGGTGCTGGTGGCAGTGCTGTGGGCCTACGATGGCGTGGGCCCGTTCTGCGCTTTATCGGGCGAGGTGAAAGACCCCGGCCGTTCGCTGCCCATCGCCTTGCTGGTAGGCGTCAGCATCGTCGTCGTGCTCTACATGCTCATCAACGCGGCTTACCTGTACGCACTGCCACTGGACGCCGTGAAGGCCTCGACACTAGTTGCGGGTGATGCCGCACAGAGCATTGGCGGCAACACGGCACGCCAAGCCATCTCGGTGCTAGTCATGGTGTCCACCTTCGGCGCAATTTCGGCGCTGGGCCTAACGGACCCGCGCGTGTTCTTCGCCATGGGCCGCGATGGCTTGTTCTTCCGCAGCATCGGTGCCATTCACCCGCGCTTCGCCACACCGGCGCGCGCCGTAGTGCTGTCGGGTGTCATCGCTTGCCTGTACGCTTCGCGGCAGGAATTCGAACAGCTCGCTGCCACGTTCGTTCTCGGCTTGTGGCCCTTCTACGCGCTGGCGGTGGCCGGCGTCATCGTGCTACGCCACAAGCGCCCGGACCAGCCGCGCCCCTACCGCACGTTTGGGTACCCCGTGGTTCCCGCCGCGTTCGTGGCCGCCACCTTCCTCATCCTCGGCAACGCGCTCATCACCAGCCCCATCAGCACTGGCATGAACATTGGCCTCACGCTGCTGGGCATTCCGGTGTACTTCATCTGGAAGCGCGTGGCGGGAAACCATGCCGCGGCCAGCTGAGCGTACGGCTTCTACCGGAACGCGCATCCGCACCACGCCGACACTGCTGTCGCTACCACTGCTCACGCCGCGGCTGCGGCTGCGCGATCTGTGTGCCGCAGATACCGCCGCTGAAATAGCGCTACTCGAAGGGCTCTACGGTGACGACCGCGTCACCGCGCAAATGCCGTTCTGGCCTTATGGCCACACCGCCACCGTGAACCATGTAAAGCGCCTGCTGAAAACGCAGCAGGCAAAGCAACGCCGCGCGTATGAACTCGTAGTGGAAGTGCGGCGCACCGCTAGCTTCGCTGGCTTGTGCGGGCTGGTAGTCACCACCACGACGGCAGAGGTGAACCGTGGCGCCCCACGCACCGCGGAGCTCGGCTATGTGCTTGCAGCCAACCGCTGGGGGCATGGCTATGCCACGGAACTGGTGCAGCACTTGTTGCGCGCTGCTTGGGAGCCACTGGGGTTGGAACGCGTGGAAGCGATTATCGCCAAGGACCATCGCGCCTCGGCCAAGGTGCTGCAGCGGGCCGGCTTCCAATGGGAAGCCAGCCTGCCGAGGTTCACCCGTGTGCGGGGTCGCTCGTGGGACTGTGAGCTGTACGCTGCCGCATCAGCCCCTCCTGCCCCACGGTCGCCACGTGGCGGCCGTCGCGGCTGAACACGGTACCGCTAGCCAAGCCACGCGCGCCTGAAGCATTCGGGCTGCCCAGCACATAGAGGAACCAGTCGCTCACGTCTAGGTGGTCGTGGAACCACATGGCATGGTCGATGCTGGCCATCTGGCGGTCGAGGAACGTGCCCGCATGCGGCAGCAATGCGGTTTCCAGCAAGTGGTAGTCCGACACATATGCCAGCAGCGGGCGTTGCAGTGTTTCGTCGAGCGGTACGCGGTCCACGGCGCGAATCCACACATGCCTGCGCGGCTCGCGCGCTTCCGGCTCAAGGTATTTCGGCGGTTCCACCGGGCGGAACTCGAACGGCCGCCGACGCTCAAAGAAAGCGCGTACACGCGGGGACACTTGGTCCAGCATAGGTGCCAACAGCTCTTCCTGCGTTGGCAAAGTTTCCGGTGGCGGCACGTCCGGCATCTTCAATCCGTGTTCGTTGCCCACTTCGGGCACCTGAAACGACGAAGACAAGTGGAAGATCTGCTTGCCGTGCTGAATGGCCACCACGCGCCGGTTGGAAAAACTGCTGCCGTCCAGCGAGCGGTCGACCTGGTAGACGATGGGCGCGTTGAAGTCGCCGCGGCGCAGAAAGTAAGCGTGCAGGGAATGCAGTTCGCGGCCGGTTTCCACGGTACGCGTAGCGGCCACTACCGCCTGCCCCAGCACTTGCCCGCCGAACACCTGCGGGCTACCGATGTCGCGGCTCTCGCCGCGAAACAGGTCCACCTCAATTCGCTCGAGGTCGAGCACGTGCAGCAGCTCAGTCATTCTTGCGTCCATGGTTCCACTATACCGCGCAGTGATGGCAGACTGGGACAACCCCCCACTTCAGGAGCCGCCATGTCCACCCTGCACGACTTCACCGCCGACACGCTCGAAGGCCAACCCCGCAGCCTCGCGGACTTCCGCGGGCAGGTGGTATTGGTAGTGAACGTCGCCAGCAAGTGCGGCTTCACGCCGCAATACACGGGTTTGGAAGCGCTCTGGAAGGAATACGGCCCGAAAGGCCTCGCGGTGGTGGGCTTTCCCTGCAACCAATTCGGCGCGCAGGAACCGGGCAGCGCCGCGGACATCCGGCAGTTCTGCAGCCTCACCTACCCCGTCAGCTTTCCGCTGTTTGCGAAGGTGGAGGTGAATGGCCCGAACGCGCACCCCGTCTATGGCTTCCTGAAGACAGGTGCACCCGGCGTGCTGGGCACGGAGGCCGTGAAGTGGAACTTCACGAAGTTCCTCGTGGCCAAGGATGGGCGCGTGGTGGAGCGCTATGCGTCAACCACCACACCCGCATCCTTGAAGGCCGACATCGACAAACTGCTGGCGGAATAATTACTCGGCGACGCCGAGGCGCTTCTGCATCACCGGACTCGTGGTGGTGTACTGCAGGAACTGCTTCTTTTCCGGGTACAGCCAGTTCTGCACGGCGAACGCTGCCAGCGCCGCCTCGTGGAAGCCTGAAAGAATCAGCTTCTTCTTGCCCGGGTAGGTGTTGATGTCACCCACGGCGAAGATGCCCGGCTCGCTCGTCTGGAACTTCTCCGTGTCCACTTTAAGCGCCTTGCGCTCCATGGCGAGGCCCCAGTTCGCAATAGGGCCCAGCTTCGGCTGCAAGCCGAAGAACGCAAACACGTGGTCCACTCGCAGTTCCGGCTGCGTGCCGTCCGCCGCCTTCACCGTGGCGCCAGTGAGCGTACCTTCTGCGGACTGCAGCGTCTGGATGGTGCCTTCGATGAACTTCAGTTGGCCCGCAGCTTCCAGTTCACGCATGCGCGCCACGGAAGCGGGCGCCGCGCGGAACTCCGCACGACGATGGATAAGCGTGACGCTGGCCGCCTTGCCGGCGAAGTCGATGGCCCAGTCCAGCGCGGAGTCGCCGCCGCCACAAATAACCAAGTGCTGGCCGTGGTACTGCT